>MNXM01000301.1 GCA_001872605.1 Armatimonadetes bacterium CG2_30_59_28
CCCGGGCATACCGATCACCCGCCAACTCCTTCACCTCGGACTGAAGCAACTCATTCACGTACATCAAGCCCAACGGGATCAACTGCTGGATCAACTCCACCTTCCCATTCACCGACAGACCCTCGTACTCCTCTGGCTCAAGCACCTCCATCGTACCCAATACGCGGGACTTCCTTATCTTCCCTTCCTCTGTTACTCTTCCCATCAGTGGCTCCTTCCTGGTTCTTCTAACCATCTCTCTATTAAACCAGTTCCAAGGAGCCTCTTCAATTTTCAACTAAGATTAGCACATACTCACGTCATCGGTGGCAAAGCGTATTTCCTCAATGATATCGAGAAAGGAATCTTACGGGAAAAGTTCAAGGACCAGCGCATCCACTTTGCATTGGTATGCGCGTCCGGAGGCTGCCCACCGCTGCAATCCAAAGCCTTCACGGCGTCCGGACTGGACAGCCGGCTCGACGCCGCGGCAAAGGCGTTTATCGCGGACTCACAGAGTCCGAAATGACCCAAGCCGCAACCGATTCGCCGTCGCAAATCACACCGTCGCGTTGTCCAGCATCTTCAAATGGTATCGTTCGGACTTCGGCGGGGAAACGGGCGTGCTCAGACTCATTGCCAAATATACACCAGCTAACGTCGGCAAGATGCTGCAAAGTCCCGGCGTCAAAGTCACCTACCTCAAGTACGATTGGGCCTTGAACAAACAATGAGCAACACCGCAAAGAAACGAGAGATAGGGGACAAGGACAACTCACCACGATGAAACTATTCAAGCTGACCCTTTGGACGATCGCAAGTCTGACGGGAGTATCACTCTTTGTTGGCGGAGTCGGAGGCGCTCTCCTGCTCCGTCACGTCGAGCGCACCTATGTCGAAATGCAGGCCTACGCCAACGCTCAAGGAGCACGCCGTGTTTCCAGGCTTCTGGAACAGCAACTGGCCGCGGGGGCGACTCCCAAAGAATTGGAGCACCGCCTGCAGACAAGCCTGACTCATTCCCCCTACGACGAGACGGGGTTTTTGTGTCTCTTGGACGCGAAGGGAACCGTTTTATGTCACCCCGATGCGAAAAGCGTAGGGATGAACATGAGTCACGCTCCCTTCTATCGCCTGGACAATACTCGCACCTCACCTGTGGGCGAGTGGTTCGGCAAGAAGAAGGGAGGTTCAGGTCTGCTGCTTGACCAGGACTATGGTGGCAAGACGCAGATTGTGCACTCGGAACCGGTGAGAGGAACCGACTGGTCAGTGTCTGTGCACTCGAATGCAGCGCTGGTGGAGGAAAGAGTGAATCGTCTGCGACGGGCGATACAGCGCACTGCCATTCCCATTCTTATCGGCTTCATCGCCTTTGGCACATTGGCAGCCCGGTTCGTTGGGAGAAGTTACGAGCATCAGATTGAGGCGGCGAACATGGACCTGGAACGTCGAGTGTCCGAGCGGACGGAGGAACTGCGCGAGGCGATGGCGCGATACCGCAACTTATTTGAAAGCGCCCCGAGCGCGATCTTTCTTCGCCAGCAGGGCGGAAAACTGATCGACGTCAACACCAAGGCGGAGGAGTTGACGGGATTCTCCCGCGAGACGCTTCTCACTTTGTCTTTCGACGATCTGTGTGAGAAGGTCGGGGATTTGCCTTCGTCGCCCATGACCGTGAATTCAACCGTGAACGGACGGCATGCCTGGGCCGGCGCGTTGACCACCAACGCCGCGTCACGCCACGACGTTCACGTCCGAGAGGTCCACGTCTACGAAAGTGAAATCCAGGAGGCACAAGGCGACTTCTGTTTGGAGATCGTTCAGGATGTGACCGACCAAAAGCTCCTGGAGGCGGAACTGAACCAGTCCCGCAAGATGGAGGCCATCGGACAACTGGCTGGAGGGGTGGCGCACGATTTCAACAACGTGCTCACTGCCATTATGGGGTTTTCCAAGTTGACTCGCTCTGCCTATCCGGAGGATGAAACGATTCAAAGGAACCTGTTGGAGGTCATCAATGCCGGCGAGCGCGCTGGCAATCTCACGCGCCAGTTGCTCGCCTTCAGCCGGAAGCAGATTCTCCAGCCGAAGATCGTTAGTTTCAACGATATCCTGAGCAACCTCGAAAAAATGCTGTCGCGGGTGATTGGTGAACAGGTAGAAATCGAAGCCCACTATGAACCGGATTTGTGGCCGGTGCGGGTGGACCCTGGCCAGATAGAGCAGGTAGTTCTGAATCTCGCGGTGAATGCGCGCGACGCCATGCCGGAGGGTGGCACGCTGCGAATCGCCACCTCGAATTTCCGCCAGTGCGACACCAACGAGGGACTTGCGAGCACATCTCACTGCGAAGATCGAGTCTTGCTGACCGTGAGCGACACCGGCACGGGCATCCCGAATGAAATCCGGGACCGCATCTTCGAGCCTTTCTTCACCACCAAGGAAACAGGGAAAGGCACGGGGCTGGGGCTTGCGACAGTTCACGGGATTGTCAAGCAGCACGGCGGCGACATTGAAGTGGACAGTGCGCCGGGTCGTGGAACCACTTTCCGTATCACTTTTCCCACAACAGAAGGGGCGGAAGACGTGTCGCTCGACGTGCAGGCCAAACCGCTGCCTCGCGGCTCGGAAACCATACTGCTTGTTGAGGATGAACCTGGGGTCCGCCAACTCGGGGAGACAATTCTGAAGGACTTGGGTTACAAAGTGCTCACCGCTGAAAATGCACGGGCCGCATTGCAGGTCCTCGCATCCTTTGATGGGGCAGTCGCCATGATGCTGACGGATGTCGTGATGTCAGGAATGAGCGTGAAGGAGCTTGTCCAGCGGCTTGGGGAAACCCATCCGAAACTGAAGGTAGCCTACATGACCGGCTACACCGATGACACGATTGTAGATAAAGGCGTATTGCAGGAAGGTGTTACTTTGATTCACAAGCCGTTCTCCGCAAGCACGCTCGCGGAAACGGTGAGAGAAGTACTGGATAGAGGAGTGCATGCGAATGGGTTACATTGAAACAACGAAAGAGCTCTACCGGGATGCGGCGGCGGAACCGATGGCAGGCTTGTGCTGCACCACGTCGCCGGTCTGGAAGTTTCCCGGACTGACAATTCCCTCACGAATGCTTGAGATGAATTACGGGTGCGGCACGACGGTGCACCCCCGCGACCTGGCAGGCAATCCAACGGTGCTCTATGTGGGCGTCGGTGGCGGGATGGAGTTGTTGCAGTTCGCGTATTTCTCGCGGAAGCGGGCTGGGGTGATCGGCATTGATCCGGTGAAGGAAATGTTGGAGGCTTCCGCGCAGAATCTGTCACTGGCGGCAAAGGATAACGAATGGCTCTCACCCGATTATGTCCTCCTTAGAAACGGCGATGCCCGGTACCTGCCGGTCGAGGACAACTCGGTTGATGTTGCGGCGCAGAATTGCCTCTTCAACATCTTTGAGTCGGCTGACCTGCGGACGGCACTGCGGGACATCCATCGGGTGTTGAAACCGAGGGGCAAGTTCGTCCTGTCCGACCCCATCGCGCCCGTCCCGCTCCCGGACCATCTTCGTAAGGATGAACGGTTGCGGGCGATGTGTCTGACGGGAGCGCAGACTTATGAGAAGTATGTTGACCTCTTGGTGGAATCCGGATTCGGAACGATTGAGATACGCGCTCGGCGACCGTATCGGGTTCTCGATCCGAAACGCTTTGGAATTGAGAACACGATCCTGCTCGAAAGTATTGAGGTGGCGGCCGTCAAAGAACCTCCTCCGGCAGATGGGGCGTGCGTCTTTACCGGTCGCATGGCAGTCTACTTCGGGGATGCCGACCAGTTTGACGATGAGAAGGGACACGTCCTTCCGCGTGACATGCCGGTTTCCGTGTGTGACAAGACGGCGCGGAATCTGCAGGCACTGGGGCGGCCCGACCTTATCGTCACCGATTCCACCTATTTCTATGACGGCGGAGGTTGCTGCTGATGAAAACCTTTGAACAACGCTTGAAGCTCATTGGCATGGAGTCCCTCCAGTCGGAGCGCATCGCCACGCTTCAGGTGAACGTCGGGAAGCTGTGCAACCAGGCGTGCCTGCATTGTCACGTGGAGGCGGGGCCCCTGCGCACCGAGATCATGACACGGGAAACGATCGAGGCGGTGCTTCGTGTTCTCGAATCGCACGACATCCCTAACCTGGATATCACCGGCGGCGCGCCGGAAATGAACCCTCACTTCGATTATTTGGTCGAGCAGGCGGCGGCAATTGGGCGACACGTCATGGTCCGGTCGAACCTCACCGTGTATTTTGAGGAGGGCAGGCAGTACCTCCCCGAGTTCTTCCGACAGCATGAAGTCGAAGTCATCGCCTCTCTTCCCTGCTACCTGAAAGAAAACGTTGATTCCCAGCGCGGAACTGGCATATTCGACAAGAGCATCCGCGCCTTGCGATGGCTCAATGCGGTCGGTTACGGGAAACCCAATGCCGGGCTTGTGCTCAACCTTGTCTACAATCCGGTCGGCACCTATCTGCCCCCTCGGCAGGAGGGGCTCGAGGTAGACTACAAGAGAGAGCTGGGTGATCGTTATGGAATTTCCTTCACCAATCTGTTCGTTATCACCAACGTCCCTATCGGTCGCTTCCTGCACGATCTGGTGCGATCGGGGGCTTACGAGACCTATCTCCAAAAACTTCGGGATGCTTTCAACTCTGCCACCGTTGACTCGCTGATGTGCCGGAACCTGATCAGCGTGGGTTGGGATGGAACGCTCTTCGACTGTGATTTCAACCAGATGTTGAACCTGTCCGTCAACCACGGCGCTCCCACCACGATCTTCGATTTCGACATGTCTCAGTTGTCGAGACGGCGCATCTGCACCGGAGAACACTGCTACGCCTGCACCGCGGGTGCTGGATCGAGTTGTAAAGGAGTTCTCACCTCCTGAGCATACGGGTGAGAAGAACAATATCGAAAGGAAACTGACATGGCAAGGTTAGAACCGTTAGAAAGAGACATGGCATCCCGGGACGCGCAAGATGTCTTGACGGAAATCGAAGGAGCCTTCGGTCGGGTCCCGAACATCTTCAAGACCTATTCACATTTTCCACCGCTTCTGAAGTCCAACTGGGAGAAGGTAAAAGCGGTGATGATGCAGGGGGCGCTATCGCGCAAAACGAAAGAAGCCATCGCCGTTCTTGTTTCGAGTGACAATGGATGCCGCTATTGTGTGACCGCCCATATCCTATTCCTCAAATCCCTCGGTGTAACGGACGCTGAGATCGAGGCTATTCGGAGTGACATTGGAAAAGCAGATTTCACCGAGAAGGAGCGGGCGCTGATTGCCTTTGCCAGGAAAGCCAATGAAGCGTCGCTCAAGATCACCGATCAGGAATTCGAGTACGTGAGAAACGCTGGCGCTTCCGGGGCGGAGATTGTCGAAACGCTCGGCGTGATGGAGCTGTTCTCCGGGTTCAACAAGTTCCTGGATTCCCTGAATGTGGAGGTGGATTTCTGACAACCCAGAGGGTGCCGTGTATTCCTCCATCAAGCAGGAGTGTACACCGGTCATCTGCCTTTCCGCAGATGATTAACTCAATCTTTCTCGTCCAAAGACAGTGTATGAAAGGAGGTGAATTCTATGTCGAAAGGGAATAGTCTCATGAAAATGCTCGGCCTGGCCGCTGCGCTGGCGATCATCGCCAGCCTTGGCTATGTCAGATCATCCCGCTGCAACAACGATGCAAAGGGCGTGGCCTACGCCGGTTCGGACCAAGGGAGAAACGAGGAATCCGATAAAGGCAAAGCCGAGATGACGACACTGCAGGGAGAACTGGTTGATCTGGTCTGCTATCTGGATCAAGGCGCCAAAGGCGCCAGCCACAAAGCCTGCGCGGCCAAATGCGCGGGCATGAACCTCCCCGTCGGTCTGCTGACAAACGACGGCGACCTGTACCTGGTCCTCGCCGCGGACCACAAGCCGACCGGCGATCTGTGCAAAGGGAAGATGGCAAACATCGTTTCCATCACCGGCAAGGTTGCCGATAAAGGAGGTCTGAAGGCGATTTTTGCCTCAGAGATCAAAACCATCAAGGAAGTGAAGTAAGCCTGAGAACCAACCAGGTTGAAAAACTGTGGATGTATGGGTGTATGGGTGTATGGAAGTGCGGGAGCGTATCGAGCCTGCACTTCCAGCCCGTACTGCCCAACATCCCACACAGACAGACGAGAGGTGCCAGCATGAAAGTCAACAGACTTGGACCTTTGCGGCAGGGACTCCTGACGGTGGTGTTACTTGCAGTCATCGCGTTTGCGGGATATCGAGCATATTCCAGCTACCGTCAGCAACAAACCTCGAATTTGACAGGCGGACGCATTTCCGGGCTCAAGCCAATTCCCACCACAAACAAAGAAATTCACGACGTTCTTCCCCCGGATGCCATCCTCGCCATTTCGAAGCCCACGTTTGTTTCGGCGACCCGGGCGAAGGTACAACCGGAGGCGCCGATGATCGCTGTGACCATTGGGAATACGACTCACGCATACTCGCTGCATCTGCTGGATGGTCACGAGATTGTGAACGATATCATTGAGGGAAAACCCATCGCCACCACCTGGTGTCCGCTCTGCGGAACGGCTATCGTGTATAGTCGTAAGATGGACGGAGAAACCCATGAATTCGGAGTCTCCGGGAAGTTGTGGCGCAACTCTCTCGTTATGTTCGACCGCAAGACCAGGTCGCTGTGGTCGCATTTCAACGGTGAATGCCTGGACGGCAAACTGAAGGGGAAAAGACTTGAGATGGTCGCCGCCATGCCGCGAGTGACCTGGGCAGAGTTGAAGGAATCGCATCCGGACGCACAGGTTCTTTCCGTGGGGGACACGCAGGAGGGCAGCAACCGCTACGAAATGTACCAAGCCAGCAGTGAAATTGGCATCATGGGAGACGCTCTTAAAGATGACCGGCTTCCCCCCAAACAAATGGTGGTGGGCGTTAATCTGGGCGCGGCCCAGAAAGCTTATCCCTTTCCTGTTTTCGAGAAGCGGTCTGTTTTCAACGACACCGTCGGCGGAAAGGATCTGGTGGTTTTCCGTGACGACCGATCTCTGGCGGTCGCCGTTTACCAAGCCACCATCAATGGAAAGAAAATCGTGTTCCCTCAAAATGCGAAAGGGTACCGTGTGCAAGACTCGTCTACCGGATCGACTTGGAATCTGATCTCAGCGAAGGCCATCGCGGGTGGGTTGAAGGGACGGTCTCTCACTGCAGTTCCTTCCATCGCCGCCTATTGGTTTGCGTGGTGCGACTTCTATCCCAAGACCAAAGTTTTCACCGAGAAATAACGGTCTCGCAATTTTTCCATGTTTCTAACGATCACGTATTGAAAGGAGGTGAAGAATGAACAGGAAGAATCGAGCAGCACTCGGGCTCTTGGGCACGCTGCTGATCGGCGCCGCGGCCATCGCTGTGTTCGCCGGATCGGATCAGGGCGCCGGTGAAAAGGCGGCCAGTGTCAAGGAAGTCACCCTCACCGGCACACTCATTTGCGTGGGATGCGATCTGAAGAGTCGTTACCAGGCGAAAGCTCAGTGCAGCGTCTACGGTCACGACCATGGTCTCAAGACTGCGGACGGGAAGATATATACTTTCCTCCGGAACGATCGGTCGAAAGACCTGATTGGCGGTAAGACTTCTGCGGACGGCGGCGGTTCCGACCGCGGCGCCGGAGAAGAACTGCACGGGGAAAAAGTGCAGGTCACGGGGAAAGTCCTCCCCAAGACTCAGATCATCGATGTCAAAGACTACAAAGTGGTGAAGTAGTCCGATCTCCCACCCGCTTTTTCGGTTGCAGTTCCCGCCGGGGAAGAGGGTGTGTTTTCGACCGTAACGAGTACACCGCTTGTGACTTTGCTTGGGAATAGGGTGGTATTGAATGTCCACGTGCAGGATGGAAAGAAGATTCTGGCAGCCAGGTCGTCCGACCTTGTGGGCCGGTCTTACAGGGTTGCTTGTCCTGATCAGCCTTCTCATGGTGGTGGCGAAACGTTGGAATGCCGCGAGTTGCGCGCCGCAGGAGGGTGAGACGAAGCAAGTCGGGTACAGCAACCGTCTCATTCATGAATCCAGCCCCTATCTCCTGATGCACGCGCACAATCCTGTGGACTGGTATCCCTGGGGGGAAGAAGCTCTCACAAAAGCGAAGAAAGAGGACAAACCAATCTTCCTGTCCATCGGTTATTCGACCTGCCACTGGTGTCACGTCATGGAAGAAAAGGTCTTCTCCGATCCGAAGATCGCAGAACTTATGAACGAGCATTTCGTGAGCATTAAAGTCGATCGAGAGGAAAGGCCGGATATCGATGAGATTTACATGACGACTGTGCAACTGATGACCGGCGGCGGTGGATGGCCGCTGTCGGCCTTTCTGACTCCTCAAGGCAAAGCCTTCTTCGGTGGCACGTATTTCCCCCCGGACCAGTTCGTCTCCTTATGTCGCTCGGCCGCTGAGGCCTGGGGCAGCCGCCGACAAGAGGTTGAAGACTCTGCAAACCAGATTATGGCGGCGGTCAAACAATATTCCAGCGCAGGCAAGAAGTCCGACAAGGTTGACGCCACAGTTGTCGACGCGGCTCTAAGTCGGTTGCGCACCCGCTACGATTCCCGTAACGGCGGCTTTGGAGACGCTCCCAAATTCCCGCCGGACATGGGGCTACAACTCCTGCTCTACGAATACGAACGTTCGCGAGATGAGAAGCTGCTGGCGATGGTCACCGGGACGCTTGACGCGATGGCCATGGGCGGAATCTACGATCAGATCGGCGGCGGATTCCATCGCTACTCGGTGGATGCCCGGTGGCAAGTCCCACATTTCGAGAAGATGCTTTACAGTCAGGCGCTCCTGATGCGGGTCTATGCGGAAGCGTATCGTCTGACTCGCAAAGCTTTCTATCGTCGCGTCGTGGAGGACATCGCTACCTTCGTGGATCGGGAAATGACCGACCACGAGAGAGGTTTCTACTCCGCGCTCGATGCCGACAGCCCGGCGCATCCCGGAGGGAAAGGGGAAGAAGGAACCTTCTACGTGTGGAGTCCCGCCGCGGTGCTTCAAGTGCTGGGTGAGGAGGACGGCAAGCGGGTCAACGAGATCTACGCAATCACGTCCAGCGGGGATTTTGAAGGAATGAACGTGCCCCACCTCTCCAAACCGCTTGACGAATGGGCCCAGCACCTGAACGTCAAGCCTGAAGCCTTCAATAGGCAACTGGACCAATGGAGGTCAAAGCTGTTGCGAGCCAGGGAGAAACGTCCTCGCCCGCTCACCGATGATAAGATCATCTCAGGCTGGAATGGGTTGATGATTGGTTCTCTGGCGCGAGCGGCGCAGGTTCTTGATGCTCCCCAGCTTCAGGAAAGGGCGGAGCGGGCGGGCGCTTTTCTGCGCGAAAAGATGTGGAAGCAGGACCGCCTCCTGCACGTTTATCGCAAGGGGAAAGCAAAGCTCGGGGCATACGCGGACGATTATGCGTATCTCCTTTCGGGATTGCTGGACCTGTACGAAACCACACGAAACGAGGATTGGCTGAAGTGGGCCGCATCGCTTGCCCAAACCTTACTGGATGAATTCTGGGATGAGAAGGGAGAGGGCTTCTTCTACACCTCGAACCAGCAAACCGAGACGTTGCTCCGCACCAAGAATCCTTACGATGGCGCGCTGCCCTCGGCAAATTCCGTGGCGGCTCAAGGGCTGCTCCGGTTGTACCGACTCACGGGCAAGCAAACCTATCTGGACCATGCAGTGCGAACTCTGCAAGCGTTCCCTGACCAGGCGAAGCAATCACCTGGAGGATTCGAGAACCTGATCCTCGCGACCTCATGGTACTTGCACGAGCATAGGAGCGCTTCTTCCGGCATCGAAGTTAGGGGCGCAAAATCCACAAGCAGCGCCAGCCGAGTGAGCACGCGCTTGGAACCGGCCCGCATCACCGTGACTCCCGGAGCAACTGTGAAGGTTTCCTTGGTCTTAGAGATTGCGCCTGGATGGCATGTCAACTCTCACAAGCCGTCGCAGGAGTTTCTCATTCCGACCGCCGTCCAACCGCCTCGGGATTCATCCGGAGTCCGGATTACCGAAGCCGCCTATCCGAAGGGGAAAAAACGAAAATTCCAGTTCTCGAAGGAGGAACTCTCCGTCTACGAACGGCGCGTCACTATACCACTCAAACTTGCTCTTGCGAAATCTGCTCCGCTCCCAAGAACCGTGAAGCTGCAGGTGCGGGTTCAGGCGTGCAATGATTCAACCTGTCTCGCGCCGGCGACGCTGGAAGTTTTTCTCAAACTCGATGCGTGAGGAGTGACAGTAGGAAGATTGTGAAGACTGAACTCGCAGCATAAGGTCAGACGCCCACGATTTCATATCGGGGGACGTCCTCGGCTTGGGTCATTCTGATACTGGAACTTCAATATGAAGACTGGAATTGTATCATAAAGGAACGCGGGACATACGCTGATCTTTCTGCCACCGGCGCAAAGGCTCGAACGGGTTGTAGGGCAGAGTCTCCGTCCCTGCCGAATCCGGTTTTCTCGGCTATGCAGTGGATGGGTTTTGTTGGATTCATGCTCACCGACGAGTTGCGTTGGATGAAGGGCTGGACGAGGCTGTTACTCAGGCAGGGACGGAGACTCTGCCCTACAACCCATTCCCTTTCAAGCGACGGTAGCTTCCTAGTGCATCGTTTTGGAAGTTCCCCCACAAAAG
>MNXM01000278.1 GCA_001872605.1 Armatimonadetes bacterium CG2_30_59_28
GAGGCTACCCTCCTTTTCTCCCCTTTCAACCCGTGTTCGGTACGAACACGGGTTGAAAGGGGAGAAAAGATGTCCTTTCTTGGCGCTCGGTAGTCAGTTGTGTGAGCTACCGGACGCTGAAGCGATCCGGCGTCTAATGTCGAAGAATTTACGAAACGATGCACTAAAACCAATTCTTTCTCATCTCCTCCCAGTTTGCCTTTGGGAAGTCGATATCTTCGGGCAGCACGGGAAGAGGACGTCCCTCTCTGGCCGATTGCACCAGCTTCATCGTGACGTTGGTCACTGCCGCGGTGTCCCGGGCCGGGCAGGGGTTGGGGCCGTCACCGCGGACGTGTCGTCCGAAGGACTCCAGGTGCTCGCGGTGCCCTTTGTTTGGGCTGACATTGGGGATGGGCAACTCCCCTCCCGACCCGCGTAACTCCTGCAGCTTATCGCACGCTTCCCAGAAGGCTGGCATCCCCTGCTTGTCCGTGAGTTCCATTCCTACTTGCAGCGGGAAGTATTGTGTGCCGGGCTCCGACTCAAGCCCGCGCTGCCGAATCTCCACGTAATGGTCGAGACAGACCGACACATGCAGCGCGCTGGCCTCGAACAGCTCTTTGGGGTAGTCGAAGTTCCCCACCATGCTGTGCATTAGTGTCGTCTGCGAGCCGTCGGCGTACTTCAGAATCTCCGTGAAGTTCCCGCGCGGTGAGCCGCAGGCGTAGACCTCCACCGGGTAGGAGGGCATGAGCCACATTGCGAGATCGACAAAGTGGGTCATCTCAGACAGCATGATCCCGTGCTCGTCCCAGAACGCCCAATGCTTCCAGGTGCGTGAATCGTCGTTGATGCGGATGAACAACTGCGTCTGCAGTTCTTCGCGAATTGGTTCTCGCAGTCCCCGAACGCGGTCGACGATGGCGCCGCGGTCGGCCCCCACTTCTCTTGCTTTCTCGAAGAGACGCTTGAACTCCTGCATGGCAGGGGACGAACGGCGGTTGTGTCCCACGCAGAGCGGTGTTGCGGTATCGTCGGCGGCGCGGAGAATCCGCATCGTTTCTTCACGGGTGGAAGCCAGCGGCTTCTCCGAGTATACCGGCTTCCCCGCCTCGAGCGCGGCGCAGATGGCTTCGCTGCGCAGGTCGATGTGCGTGCACAGGACGACGAGGTCAATATCGCTATTCTCAACGACCTCGCGCCAGTTCGTACTGATGGTCTTCGCCCCCCACTTGTCAGCGGCGTATTCCGCTTTCTCTCGCTGCACATCGCAGACCATGTGCGGGTCGAATATCGGTGACGCCTGCAGGGTCGGCAGGTGCGCGCCATTGGCCAACGCGCCGCAGCCGATGACAGCAGCGCGCAGAGGTGTGTCTTTCATTGATGCGTTCCTTTCATTCATCGCGGTGAGAAGTACCGCTCCAGTACTCTCGCCAGAATCTGCCGACCACGGTCGGTGGCATGGATATTGTCACGATAGAGCCATTCTCGCGGCTTGCCGCAAGCATGAGCATAGTGCGACCAGACCGATATCAAGTCCAGAAAAACGGCGTGTTCCTCAATGCACATTCGGTACAGGCGATCAGAGGTTGTGTCATGGAAGATGCGGCAATTCTCCAGCGAGGTGAGTAAACCAGCACGAACTTGCATGGAAGCTGCCGTCGTCTGCACTCAACAGACGATGACGACGTTCTCAAGAGACTTGGTCGAGGAACTGTTCCCTTGCAGACACCGGGTAACTTCCGCCGCGCAGGGCGTTATCCTCGCACGTCTTGTACAACTTAATGAACTCCGGGTACACTCTGACCGCTTCCCTGTTGGGTCGGACGCGTGATTTCTGAATCGGGTCGGTGAATCCCTCGGCCACTTCCTCCCACGACATCGGCTCTTTCGATGCCTTGAGATCGGCGTGAGCGGCCCGAAGGGCCGCGCCCAGTGCAGCGGAGTTGCCGACCTCAAACTGGTAGACGTCGGCGTTGTGCACATCTGCCATGACTTGGAGAATCTCGCGATTGGCCGATGCTCCGCCGGTTGCGTAAATGGTCTTCGTTTGCACCCCCATCCATCCTGAGTGGATTGCCATAGAGGCCATCTGCGCCTCCACCACGGCGCGGACGTTGGCCCGCACTTCTGTTTCCTTCAGCCCGTAGCGGTACACTTGCGGTTTGAGAACATTGGGCGTGATTTCCGGCGCGAAGTAGGGGAGCATCACCTTTCCACTGTTGCCGGGTTTCGTGCGCCGCAGAGCATCAGAAAACTGCGCCCACGAGAGTCTGTAGGCGTCCTTTACCCTCTCCCGAGCGAGTGAACCGTTGAGGAAACAAATCAGGCTCATGTAGTCCCCCGTTGGCGAACCGAAAACGTGCCCTTCACCCTGGGGCGAGATTTTCGGCTCCGGCATGAACCCAAAGTACGTGTCGCTGGTTCCGAGGCTGATGCAGACTTTTCCGGACTGAATGAGACCGACTCCGATCAGGCTATTCGGGTTGTCGCCCGACCAGACCATCACGCGGCACCGAGGAGAGAAGCCGTACTTCTCCACGAAGTAGGGGCTAATTCGTCCAACAATGCGATTCGACGGCGCGAGGGTGGGCAGCTTGCCGCGCAATCCGGGCGCGGTAGCTTTGAGCATGGCGGGCGACCATTGCGATGTGCGGATGTCCATGAGGTTCATCCCCGCGCCATCCCCGTGGTCGATGGGGGCGTGTTTTCCCGCGAGCACCGATGCCATGAAGGAACTTACAAGATGGATCTTCGCCGTGTTCTCGTATCGTCGACTTTCGGTCCGCCAGAATTTGCGAATCTGCGGACCGGTGAATCGCTCGAAGCACCGCGAGCCCGTGAGATTGGCCACGTCCGTTGCACCCCCCACAATTCCCTCAATCTCGTCGCATTGTTGCCTGGTGCTCGAATCCATCCAGATGGGTGCAACCGGACGAGAAAGGGATGCCCTCATCTGTGCCGAAAGGGATTTTGCCGGACTGAGGACCTTGAGCACATGAGACGCGTTAGACTTCAGGTAGACGCTGCCATGCTGCTGTCCCGATCCGGAGATGGCCGCAATGCTGGAGAGATCGACGCCTGCGGCTTGCAGATCGGAACACATCAAATCAAGCGCCGCCAGCCACATCAACGGATTTGAGTGCGCAATGGTGGGATCGCTGTCAGGCAACACACCGTTTCTGCACCCACACTCGGGTAGGCGTTCATCGAAGCTGACGGCGTGGTTGAGGACCACCTCCCGGGTCTCCAGGTTTAGTAGCACCGCGGAAAGGCTTTGCGTTGATGAATCGAGACCGAGGTACAAAGGCATGAAATCCTCCAAGTGATACGTGATGGGTGAGACACGATGGCGCCCCGGAAACCAGCGTTCCGGCGGAGATGAATTATACTCATAACGTCTCAGAATTGCCACAAAACCACGGGCAAGCTCTGGAGCTTTATCACAAGGAGACACATCCACAGCAGCAGAGCCTAAGACTCCGTTCATTCGCCCCGCGGCTGGGTTGGGAGATCGTTAGTTCGCTTGCTGCACCCTCACTCCCGGCTGACCGCCGCGGTCACCGCCTTTGAGTTGTTGCTCGAACTGGTCGGCGCGCTGGATCTGGTTGGCCTCGTTCATCATGCGCAGTTGGCGCGTTGCCTCGTCCTTGAATTCCAGTTGTTTGGACGGCGACGCTGTTTTCCGGCGATTCGCTTCTTCCAGTTGTCCGGGTTGGAGCACGGTTTCACCGCGATGGAAGGCATACTGGTTGCCGACGTCCCCCTTCTTTGACGCGATCACCGTTGCCTTGCCGCGAATATTTTCCGCAACCATTACGCCCCGCAGGTCGGTGGTGCCCTTGCGAAACTCAGTGATCTCCGACCCGGTGACCCAGACTTCCGCTTTGGGGACGGAGCTTCCCGTCGACGCGTTGACTACATTCACCCGCACCTGTCCGCTGTCCGCGTCCTCCTGAACCTCCACTTTCAGGTCCGTGCGGAGCGCGACACCGGAACTGAGCACGCCAGGCGTGCCCTCGGCGCCGGGAGTAGAGACGAGGACGAAGTACGCCCCCGGCGTATCTGCCGGAATGGCGAGAGTCAGCTCCTTGTCCTTCATCGCATTGCCGGATTCCAGTGTGATGGAGTGTTCGTAAACAGGCTTAATTCCCGTTAGCTTCATGTTGGCGATGTTGGCGAGGCTGCGGTGGACTTGGTAGAACTTCAGCAAATCGACGCGGTAGACCTTCACGTCGGCTTCCTTCAGATTTCGGTATATGAGTTTGACCTCCGCGGGTTGACCACCGGAGACCACCGTCACTTCGGGCAGCCGCAGCCCGGTTCGCTGGAAGTACTCCATTGACGCCTTCGCATCGGAGAACTGCTCCTTGACGCGTTCGTAGTATATCAGCGCCTCGTCCGCGTTGCCCCGTGCATGGAAGACTTGAGCGGTAATGAAGAGAGCGAGCGTTTTGTAACTGCTTTCCGCCTGCGTCCCGTCAGCCTGCGGGTACGTGCGGGACGCCAACTCCTCACACAACGCCAACGACTCGTCGAACCGCTGCCCGAGAAACGCAGCCAGCGCGCGAATGTACTGGTAGTCGTCCATGGACTGGCTGTTCGGGTACCGTTTCTGAGCCGCCTCCGCCAGTCGGGCAGCCTCGTCGTATTGCTCCAGATCAACGTGAGCGTTCAGCAGCGAGAAGGTTGCCTCCTCGGTGAGTGGTTGTTTCGGGTGCAGAGCAAGGAAGTTCCGTATCTGCTGCAGCGCCCTTCGGATGAGGCTTTCCTTCGTGATTCCGAGCTTCTTCATTTGCTCGTCGATCTTCGCGGCTTTCCCATACATGAACTGCGACAGAGAGTAGAACGCCTCCTCCACTTTGGGAAGATCAGGGTAGGTGAGGCAGAGATCGCGCACAAAGGCAACCGACGCCTCAAACTCGCCTTCCTGGTTGAGGACGCCGCCGATGCGGGATTCAACGTCGAATGATGTCTCGGCAATCGCCCGGCAGACCTGAACCTGTCGTTCAGATTCGCCCATCTCTCGGTAAGCTTTTGCGACGCGCACAATGTCGGCAAAGGGAACCACGTAGTCCGGGAAGCGTTCGTTGAGCACTTCGAAGAAGCGTACTGTCCCCGCGGCGTTCCCTGTCTTCAGCGCGATGGTGAACAACATGCGCGCGGTGTCCTTTGCTGGTTCGGGTCGCACACGGTAGGTGTCAAAGAAGTCGGTGAGGCGCTTCTCGGATTCCTCGAACTTATTGTCGTCGAACAACGCCTTGCCGAGGGAGTACGATTCGTCCGGCGACATGCGGTAAGTGTCGGAGAGTTTCTCATCTCGTGACAGCACCTTCAGTGTTCGTTGGTCATCAGCGAACCGGTACAAGTCAGGTTGTCCGTAGGAATAGACCTTCGCAGGCAGAGCGCGGTAATCGCCGGGGAGGGATCCGTAAAGCTCGTAGCGGTATTGCCCGCTTGAGTACCTGCGGTTCTCCGATCGAAAATAGAAGACCAGTTTCCCGGGTTGCTTGTCGAACCGCTCAAACGAGCCGACGATCGTTCCTTCCACCACTCCGCACCCGGCCGGTAGTGGCTCTTCCATCACGATATATCCTCCGGGGAAGAAGTCCCGGGAGGTTAACCAATGACCGCTCACGACCACTTGGCGTCCGGCAATCACCTCCTTGGACGGGTTCTCCCAGCCTCTGTCAGTGTCAACCGTACTGATACCGGATTTCATCCTCTTGCCACGGTACTCGATCGGCGGATGATAATAGTTCCGCCACACCTGGAATCCTTCCCCTTCTTCCTCCTTCACCTGTTCGGAGAAGCCTGTCAGCACACACGAGTAAGCGTACTGCCCGCGTCCGCTGAATCCAAAGTCCACCAATACTTGCCCTTTGTCGATCAGGTCGGCGGGAACGTCAATCGTTTCGGTGTTGGCTGTCCCTGCCACCTCCAGTTTCCTGATCTCTTTGCCATTGACTCTCACCGCCAGAGTGAAACGATCCGAGGTAACCGGCGACAGCAAAGCATGTTCCGCAAGAGCTCGAATCGCCGCTGTGTTCGCCGGCGGGGAGGCCCAGCCGTTGCCGCGGCGCTGCGCCCACAGCCATTTCACCAGGTCGGGCGCAGCCTCTGACTTCACGTTGGCTTTGACCAGCGCGAGCAGTGCGAGAGCGGTCACCTCCACCCGGTCGCCCCCCCATTTGAGTCCCGACTCCTCAAGGAACGATCCCGACTCATCTGTTCTTGCCTTCTGTTCCAGCGAGGGCACAAGCTCCACCGCCATCGGGATGCGATCCATGTCGCACAGGGAAAGCATTACCAGCGCGAGACTACGAGCGTCCAGCGAGTTCCGCAAACGGTGAAGTCGGTTCACCGCGGCGAAGTCACTCTCGCCGGCGCGGCCCATGGCGTACAGGATGGCGGATTTCTGCTCAGCGTCGGACTCTTCGGCGCGGCGGAACGCTCCCTTCAGATAGTTGAGTGCGTTCGCCAGTTTCTCCGGTGAAACATCCAGCCCAAGTCGCTTCGCTTCCGCGAGAGCGACCACTGCGTCGGCGCTGACGAACGGATCGCTCGCGCCGTCGATCTTCCCCCACACCCATCCTCCGTCCTCGCTTTGTGCTGCCTGTAGACGCGCGACCTCGGACTCGAGGCGCGTCAGCAGGCGGCGACCGTCCGGTGAATCTCCCTGATTGCGTGCGCGGAGGTATGCCGTGAGAGCCGTCAGTTCCTTGCCGCGGCTGGCAACTTCGCCGGGGATGCAACCACGCTGCACATACACGGATGATTCGGATGCCTCGATGAGGGCGCTCTCCACGGAGGGACCGACGGTGATAGACATGCGTTTGCTGGAATACTTCAGGTCCGGAAGTGTCAGTTCTGCGTGAATATCGCTCGTTGCCAATCCACCCGCGCTGTCGACGTAACCCACACCCCAGGGGCGGATGGGTGTTGTCACCCGCTGGGAATCCAGAAACGCGTCGCCCTGGATAAGATGAACTTCTGTGATTACGGCTTTGCCATCAGGCACGGTGAAGGGGAAGGAGGCTCCGGCAGTTCCGTTGGCGGAGATCTCCACCGTTTTGCGGAGCGCCTCTCCGCCGTGCCCCTCCACCCCGAAATAGACGCTAACACCGCCCTTCAGCGCTCTGTCCGTGTTGTTGTGAGCGACAACCGTCACATGCACCGTGTCTCCCTGCTGGAAGACCTCCGGGAGTTTCACTTCGGCGATATAGTCTTTGGCAGACACGAGCTTCTCGGTCGCGTCCCCCGCCAGCGTCTCCACAGTGATGCCTCGCGCGGTGAGTCGCCATTCGGTGATGGAGTCGGGCAGTGTGAACGAGACGGTCGCCTCCCCCTTCTCACCGGTTACAATGTCTGCCTTCCAGAACGCGGTTTCGGCGAAGAACTCGCGGAGGGGAGGCGGGGGAGGTGCGGCGGGTTCAGCTTTTCGGCTTGCTCTCACCCTACTTTCCGTGGCCTCCGAGCGGTCGGAAAGATCCCCCAGACCAACCAAGGCGCCAGAAACCACCACTTTGCCTGCTGCGCCCGCCGGGCCTGCGGTGCCTGGAGGCCCCGCCACGCCTCCTATCCCTCCTCCCATCTGTCGCGCATTGTCCTTATCCGCGCGGAGCAAACGACCATCTTTCTCCATCGTTGGCTGGAGCAGCGCAAGTCCGCCCGCGTAAACCCGCAACCGGTTCGAGACATAATAATCTGCTTCGCGGATCTCCACCGCGGTCTGGCGCGCCGTGGACGTGTAGTTGAACGTAAACGACGTGGCAGTCAGCGCCGTATCCGCGGCCACGCGACGCTGGAAGAAGTAGTCCGAAAGCGAAGGCGTCTTATCGGGGCGCACGGCATAGAGAGACGCGTCCACTGCCGACAGTGACAACTGAGCGCGGGACGCGCGCCCCTGCGGATCGGCAGCGGCAATGTGGAGAGTCACCTTGTCACCGGGACGGTGCTTCTCCT
This sequence comes from Armatimonadetes bacterium CG2_30_59_28, assembly GCA_001872605.1. Classification (GTDB taxonomy): domain Bacteria; phylum Armatimonadota; class Abditibacteriia; order CG2-30-59-28; family CG2-30-59-28; genus CG2-30-59-28. The sequence continues at coordinate 7,948 of MNXM01000278.1, forward strand.
TGTCGGGCTTCACGGTGACGCGCAGGTTGCCCTTGACCTCGAATGTCTTCGATGCAGTGTGGAAGGCGTTGTTCTCCTTTTCCGTCTTTGGGGGAGACATCATCGAGACCGCCATCACGAATCCGGGCGAGAGTTTGCCGGTCATGGAAACCCGAACCTCGTTGTCGCCGGTGTCCAAGCCGACAACCTGATATTCGTAGATAACCTCTCCTTCATAAGTCACCAGAGCGAGGTTCTTCGCTGCCCGCGAGACAACACGCAGGTCCGCGGTGTCGCCCACCTTGAAGGAATCCTTGTCAGAGAGAATGCGCAGCTTGAATTTGTCGTCTTCCCCGACAACGGTAACGAAACGCTCCGCGGTAACCGGATTGCCGTGGCGATCCTCTCCGTGGATGCGAAGAATGTAGTCGCCGGGTTCTTTGACCGATACCGGAACCGATCCCTTGCCGTTCTCCTTGTGGGTGGTGAGTCCGGAGGTTTCCACCAGTCTTTCGCTGTAGAGTCCGTCGGTGAACTCCTTCTTGAGGATGCGCAAGCCCAGCTTTGCCTCGGACGGATCGTTGTTCAGGTCTTTTGACTCGGCAAACACCTCGAATTTCTCTCCTGTCAAGTAAACGTCTCGCAAGGTTGAGAGAGAGACCTGAACTCCGACGGGGGACACGTGGACGTTCCGGCTGGCCACGATGCCTTCCTCCGCCAGGCGGGCAACAACGGCGAAGACCGCCTCTTCCTCGAACCTGCGGGAATCGATGGTGAACTCGACCTCGCCCTTGTCGTTGGTCGTCAGCTCCTGTTCCGGTTCGTCGCTCCACCGCAACTTCACCTTGCGGCTGACCAATGGCTCTCCGTAGTAGTACTTCGCGCTCACCTTTCCCTCGATCTTCTCCCCGCGCAGATAGGTGGACCGTGGCAGGTCGATTTCCAGGCGTATTTTGGGAAGGCTATAGTCCTGCACCTCAAAGCTACCGGTGAAGGTGAGTTTGTCCTGTTTGACGATCACGTTGTACAGACCTGCTTGGACGTCCGCACTCAAGGGAAGGTCGAGGTCGAACGTGCCGAACGCGCTGAGCGCCACCTTCACGGTGCGAACGACTGCCCCGCGAGCACTCACGAGGGACAGCTCAAAGGCGTCACCTTGCGTGAAAATGTATGCGCCTTTCTCCACCTTGCGAACGATGCCCTTCAGGTGGACGGTCTGCCCCGGTCGGTAAAGTGGGCGGTCGGTATAGATCAGCGCCTTCGGCGCCAACCCGGCGACATACTGAAGTCCTGACAGAGAATTCTCCGTGGACGCGTAGTGCGTGCCGGACGAGGCCAGGACGCGAAGTTGATTCACGTCCTTCAGGTTGTCCACCGTTGTGTGGAAGACGCCGTCTTCGCCGGTGACGCCTTCTGCAAGAATCTTTGCTCCATCGCTGAAAACCACCTTCACCCCGGCGAAAGACTGCAGCTCCCGCATGTCCTCAGCGAAGACGAGCACGTCGCGACGCGTCGCTTTGGTGATGATGGCGAGGTCGGTAATCATCACCACGGTGGTTGCTGCCAGCTTGTCCGCGGTGCAGACGAGGGCGTAGACACCGGGAGCGGTGAATGGCAGTGGCGCCTCCGTCTCCATCTGTTTCTTCTCTCTGTATTCCGGCAGCGAGAACTCCCACTTTTGATCGGCGTCGATCAGCGCGAGGTCCAGACCGTCCACGCCCTGAATGGTGTGGAGCTTGCGGAAGTAATCTTCCAGATCAACCTTGTAGGCGCGGAACTCGACTTTCTCAATGTTGCGAGTCAGCAGTTTGAGCTTGGGCTGGTCGGCGGTCGTGAAGGTGCGTTCGGTGTAAACGACGAACTTCTTCTCCTTCAGCGCGTTCAACCGTCGCTGCGCTTCCGCGGCCCACTGCCCGCCGGTGACTTTCGCGTAGGATTCGGCGGACGCGTCGTAGTCCTGCAGCCTCTCTTCCTGCGTGACGCCGATCGTCAGCCAGGCCCGGAATGCCGCATCCACGCCCTGGTACTTGGATGTCAGTTGCTTCCACTTCTCGATGGCGGCCGGGTACTGCTCCTGGTCGTAGTCCATCTGCCCGAACATGAACATGATGTCCGGGTTACGCTGGTCGAGGGGGTGTTCGTCCTGGAACCGCTTCCACACGTCCGCTGCGTCTTCGTAGTTCTTCTTGTCGTATGCCTGCTGACCGATGAGGTACTCGGTGTCGAGGAGACGCCGCTGCACCTGCGGCGAGAGCGAGTGGTTGGGATGCCGCTTGAGGAACTCCCGCCACACCTCAATGGCTTCAGGCAGATACCGCTGGCGGAACGCGATCTCGCCGAGCAACTGCCGCGCCGGCGCAACGTATTCTTCCGGCGCGCCGTCCTCGCCTCCCAGGTAATCGGTGAACTCCTTCTTCGCATCATCGAGCCGGTTGCGGTTGTAGTAGGACAGCGGAACCCAGTACGCAGCCTTGGCTGTCTCCTTGTCCTGGGGGAAACTTTCCAGGAACGACCGGAGCGCCTTGACTCCCATCTCAAACTCACTGTCGCTGCGAGGGCTGGGGACGTTGTACGAGAGCGCCGCGCCGAAGCTGGCTTCGGCGCGCGCCTTGTCATTGGGGTAGTCCTCAAGGAAGTCACGATAGACGCGACGGGCCGCCCGCCCGTTCCCGCCGAGCAGGTGCGCGCGGGCAAGGAGCAGCTTCGCTTCGGTGATGTGTTCGCTGTCCGGGAGATCCTCAATCAACTTGCTCACCTGTTGGATTGCGCCCGAGTAGTTCCGAGTCTCCACGTCACACCGGGCAACCTGGAGCCGAACCCGCGCCTCCAGCTTCGGGGTAAGCCCCAATTGGAGAGCCTTCTCGTAGAGGTTCCTGGCTTTGACGTAGTCGCTGTTATTGCCCTTCTCTTTGGGAGAGAAGTAGTTGTCAGCGTACTTCAGATATGATTCCGCCATCTGATCTTTCCGTGCATTGGATGCCAGTGCCTCCACCTTGGGTTGCAGTAGATCACCGGCCTTGTCGAACCCCTTGTCGTCCTTGCCCGCGCGTTTGAGGCTCGTCAGGCAATCGGCCTTGCGGTACAGCGCCTTTTCCTTCCATGGGGATGCCGGGAACTTTGCCAACAACTTGTCGAAGGTATCTACAGCAGCTTCGTGATCCCCCTGTAGAAACTGCGCCTCGGCGAGGAGAAACAAGGCGTAGTCTGCCGATTCTGCGCCGTCCGCTGTCAAAGGAGTCAGCTCTTCCACCGCTGCGGCGAAGTTGCGGTCGATGAGGAGTTGCTCAGCGTGGGAGATTCTGTCGGAGGTCTGGGAGAAGGCAGCGGCGCAGCAGCAGCACAGAGCAAAAAAGAGAGTCGTAGCCTGAGAAAAGCGTGTCATTTGTGGGCCCTTCCTTTCAGTGTTCGCCAGTGGCGAGAGTGAAATGCAAAACGCGCTCAGTGGGTTGCAACGCGGATGGTGTCATCGGCACAATGGACGTGTTTGCCGTCGTTAACTTGCGGCGACCCCCTCTGTTCCAGAACAGCAATCCGTCTGTTCTGCCACTTCTGGTCGCGGGCAGCATTATATCATGCGGCGACAAGCATCTTCATGGTTTTAGGTTTCGGTCAAACCATCCAATCGCTTCCCGTTGCAGTTCGGCGTCATAGCAGTGGCCCTTTGCGGGGTTGCAGTGGTGGAACTTTTCCGGGCAGGCAGCCCACTCGTAACCTGCCTGAATCTGCCGCGCGGCTTCCTGCTGGGCTTCGGGAGGGAACAGAAGGTCCTCGGATGTGCTGATGACCATGCTGGCGCTGGGCGCGGCCAGGATGGTGAGATCGGGTACGTCGAGCCGGTTCCATACGCCGGGGAGCAGGCAAAAGGTACCAATGGCTCCGCCCACGTTGTAGATTTGCTGGTAATCGCCCGTGGTCATCCAGCATCCGCTGACGGATGCCATGACGCGGCGGTCGAGGGCCGCCAGCAAGTTGGTTCGCCACCCGCCGCCGGATAGACCGGTGCAGCCGATGGAGTCGGAGTCCACTTCGGGACGGCTGATGAGGTAGTCCACGCAACGGGAGTCATCCCAGAAGTTCACTCCCATCCAAGTGGCTCCTGCCCAGTTGAGTTGGCGCACTCCGAGATAGAGTTGTTCCTTGACAAGGTTGTCGAGGGCCACGAATTCGCCAATCGAGAGGTTAAAGGGGTCGAACTCAGCGGGAATTCCCGCGAGTCCTTTCGGCACGCGTTCGCCGAAGTGGTGGGCGTCGATAACGATGACAGCGTACCCCGCCTTCGCGAATTCCTCGGCGAGGTAGTTGCCGCTGTAGCAGCCTTGGCGAAGCTCCTGCAGAACCGGGTGGTCTCGACCTGTGTTGACGATCCGTTCCTTTCCAAAGAGCATCGGCCCGCCCCATGCGTGGAAGACCACAAGCCCCGGAACGGGAAGGGCCACACCGGCCGGGAGGAGGAAGTAACCGTTCACTCGATTCCACGCTGTGGTGTTGAAGGCGACGCGCTCACGGATGAGTCCGTCTCGCTCCTCGTGGTCTAACACCTCCGCCTGAAGGTCAAGCGGACCGGGGTCGTAGTGGAGACCGGTCGTGACGCAGCCATGGGTTTGCGTTTGCCAGTCCTCGAACGCGCCGCCGGGGTTTGCCTCACGCCAGACCTCCGCGTTAAGGTCGAGAGGGTTGTGCTCACGAATCGCACGGATCATCGGCTCCAGGGATCCGTACAGGTTGAGTGGGGCACGAGTGATTATGCATTCCGATATTGGTGGGCGCATGTTCCCTCACCTTTATGCGGAATCAGTCGGTGCACCATCCATGTTCGCCTCGCGTCCGAAGATCTTGGCGTCGAGAGAAATCCGGCCCGGCCCCATCAACAGGAAGAGTAGCGAGATGACAAGGTAGACCAAAGCCAGTTCGTATGAAGGTCCCTTACCGACAAATGGATCCCCTCTTGAGAAGTGCGTCCAACTCGCTACCGCCATTGTGCACAGCAAACCCAATGATGCAAACGGCGTCAGGAGTCCAACGATGAGGGCGATCCCTCCACCGAATTCTGACAGCGCGGCCAGCGCCTGAAGGATTCCCGGCATGGGGCTGGCGGGCCCCATCCATGAAAAGGGATGACCTATCTGCCCAAATCCGTGATGAACGAAGGCAAGTCCCATCACGACCCGCACGGCCAGCAGGGCGAATGCCCCTCTCCCATCAACAAAACGACCAAAAATCCAACGCATTGCTGTTGCTCCTTTCAATATTGAGCTTGTCGAGATTCTGACGCAATATCCGTGAGGCGTAACATTGCGCTATGCTCGTAACGGGTGAAAACACCCCTCCCGAGGTGTCGCGATTTTCACCCCGACCCAACATTACCCAGTTACTCAGTTACGCATGACACAGTCGCCTTGGCAATACGCTGTCTGTTTCTATCAACTTGTACGTCAACTCTGCCTGGAGATCGCGTTTCAGGGATTGTTATCTGGGATCATCCCAGCGGTTGTAGAGTTGGCGTGGGTCTTCGGCGAGGTCGTACAGTTCGCCAATGTCACGGTTGCCCCCGTAGATCGTCATCCAGTGATCCTGTGTGATGAGAGTGCGAAGCGGGCAGCCAAGATAGTCTTCGTCCAATTCTGCAATCACCGAATCCTGAACCGACTCCGCTTGACCGGTGAGCACTGGAACCAATGACTGCCCGGTTGCTCGTCGGTGATGAAGATGAGGAAGTTGGGGCGACCGGTCCATGTCAACGGGTTGGCCTGACTTGTCGAAGGTGGCTGAATGTGGCATCAATGCGCTCCGTAGACGCGACTAACTGGAATGACTCACCCAACCATCTGCCGATAGTTGAGCAGGAATTCCTCCGCTCCCACCGCCGAGATGGAGTCCGGGAATGCGAATGTTCGCTCCCCTGCATGGATGACCCATCCGCGGTGGATCAAACCTTCGGAAATCCCGCTTCTCAGGTTCCGAATGTCACCCGCAGTAACCGACGAACCGAATTTCACCTCAAAGCCGGTGCGAGAGTCGCCGCGTTCGAGAATTAGGTCTATCTCCGCACCAGCCTGTGTTCGATAGAAAGAGAATTGGCTGCCGGTCCGGAACAGTCTTTCCATGGAAATGATCTGGCCGATAACGAATCCCTCCCAGCTTGGCCCGAGATATGGAGATTCAAACAAACCCCTCCGGTTCCGGATTCCCAAGAGGTAGTGGAGTAAGCCGGAATCGGTGTAGTAGACCTTCGGTGATCGGACAAGCCGTTTGGCGACGTTTACCTGGTAGGAAGGCAAACGATAGAGCAGGAAGTGCCCTTCAACGAGGTCAATGTAGTTTTGAATCGAGTGATAGGAAATGCCAGCCGAACGACTCAGGTCCGAGGCGTTCAGAACCTTGCCGTGCAGGTGGGCCAACATGCTCATCATCTGCCGCACCTGAATGGGGGAGAGTCGCCCTCCCTGTCTTGGAATATCTCTTTCTACAAACGTGCGGACGTAGTTCTCTTGCCAGAGGGACCACGCGTCTCCTTCGCCCAGTTGGCAAGGGTCCGGGAAACCGCCGTGAAACCAGAAGCTTGTTACATCCCTTCCGAGTGTGGAAGCGACTTCTGAGTACAGGAATGGCGTCAGATCAACCGTCCCCACTCTCCCCGCCAGGCTCTCCGAAATGCCTTTGACCAAGTCGGGATTGACTGAGCCAAGCAAGTAGAAGCGACCGGACTGGTCCCGCTTTTCGTCTATTAGCCCCCGCAACACTCCGAACAGCTCGGGCATGGATTGGGCTTCGTCGAGGATCAACGGCTCCGGGAACTGCCGCAGCCCAAACTCGACGTCCGACTCGAACACCTGTCGGTCTGATGGCTTCTCCAAGTCGAAGTAGTGGCCCTTTAGGAAGCCCTTTGCCAGAGTCGTCTTTCCACATTGCCTGGGACCAAGTATCACCACGCATGGGAACAGTTCAGCCAACTCCTGAATTCGTTGCTGTGCGAGTCTTGAGATCATCGGGAACCTCGATTCTCCTTGTATTTTAGAGGGTATAGTTCTAATTTTCAAGGAATCGCGGTGATTTCCAGCAATCGCATGCGTTTCGCTGGCACGGGAACATGGAGCCATCCGTCGCGAAGGGGCATGGTTTCAGCACCGAACACATCCGTTGCCTGGCGCTCTCCCGCCAGCTTCAGGCGGTCGGTTTCAAGCGAGATGTCCACCGAGAGGTTCTCCTTGGAGTAGTTCGACACACACAGCAGCAGCTTCCCCGGTCGCAGGTACCCGCTCACCAGCACGTCTTTGTTATCGCAGGCAAGTCCGGTGTCGGTTCTCCAGTAGGGCAGGAACACTGTGTCTGCCTCGCCGATACCGAAGGCGACGAGGGCGTCGCGGTATTTCATGACGGTGTCGGTGTCGGAGAAGAGGGGCCAGACCATGAGATCGTGTGGGACGACCGCCGTCATGAGTTTTGCGGCGAGGTCTGGATTCTTCATCCATTCAGCATTCATCTTGAACTGCGGGATGAATGCCACCGGGATGCCCCACGCCTGGGGGGAGTACCCGGCGCGCAGTTGGGCAGGGGTGATGTTCTCCGTGGAGTCGGGGTTCTTTGCGACATCGTTGTGGCGGTCTTCTGCAAGGAGTAGGCAGTCGCCAAACGTCGGCAAGGGAGGGACGCGTCCGCCGCTGATGTGATAGTTCACCCAGAACGGTTTGCCGGTCTCGGCGAGGACTTCTCGAATTCGGCGGTAAGTCTCCAGCCGGGCGCGCAGGGAGTAGGTGAGACGACGCTTGCCGTCCGGCCCCACGTAGCCGCAGCCGTGGCTTTCATTCATACAACCGTAAGGCCACATATCGTCAAGGTAAATGCCGTTGCTTCCATACTCGCGCACCAGGTGGCTGACGTACCACGCGAACCAGTCGCCGAACGGGCCTCGATGGCAGGCGCTAACGTTGCACACCGGGCCGTATCGGCACCCCCGCGCCGCGGGTGAGCAGCGCATCTCGTCGTAGTTCATCAGGAAGTCACCGTGGTTCTCCGGGAGGAACGTCGTGTCGGTGTAGGGTGTGCAGAGAAGTCCGAAGGACTTGGCGCGGTCAAGCATCTCCCGGAATTCTCCGGGGTCCTTCGGGAGAGTGCTGGTAAAGTAGTCGTGATAGGTGTAGAGGTAACAGACCTTTCCCCGTGGGGTCTTCCCTTCCACTTCAAGGCGAGGGTAGGGGCGCTTACGCAGCTCCAGGAAGAACTTCGAGATCTCGTTGGACGAAATCCACTGGTACTGCCGCCAATCCGGTTGCAGCGGCCGGATCGGAGTTGCCTGCACGCCGAACTCGATGGTGAAGGGTTTGTCCACCTGTCGCGGCTTGCGGACGATATTCATGCTGAGGACGACTTCGCTGCCGCGTCGCGCAAGCGTTAACGCGTTCTCACCGTCGATATCCCAGTGCTCATCGCTTTCCGCAAACCAACCGATGCCGCGATCCTCCGTCCCGATCCAGAGCGAGGGCAGGAACTCGCGACTCCAGATTGTCCCGTCTCCTGCTGGCAGGGCATCGTAGCCGAGCCGTTTCTCGTCGACGCGCCCAAGCCCGATATAGGCGAGGTACTTTGCCAGTTCTGCCGCAATCGGGACCTCGATGCTCAACCGATCAAGCTGCATCGGTTTCTGTGGTTGGAACTCAACGGTCGTCCACACAGTGGCGTCGTAGCGAGCGGTGACTGCCGTGGCGACTTTCAGCGAGGGCGATGTCGCGTCGCCGGTGAAGCGCGCTTCGGTGTGCGAGCTGGCAAATCGTTTCAGTTGACCCGGAGCAAATGGAAGCGAACTTCCCGCAGTGTTAGCCTTGATCCGCACGGGAGCGGCCAGCAAGTCCTGATTCATGGCGCGCGCTTTAGTCATAAGTCCGTCGCCGCCGAACGCGTACTCAGGGATGACGCACTTTACTCCGGTGGCGGTTGTGATGATGGGCTTGAATGGTGGCAGGACGGTGTCCGCTTTCCCCACTTTCTTCGCGGTCTTCCAAGTGTCCTTCGTCTCTTCTGACACGGTAAGCGCTTCCGCCGCGACCGCCTTGCCTCCGGACATTAGGTCAAGCCGCGCCTGGTATCGTCCCATCGGCAGGGAGGTCAGGTCGAAGTCAAAGGAGGTGAAAGTTCCCTTGAGTGGGTAGTCTTTGCTGGCAGTGGGTTTGTGTGCGCCTTCCGGTGTGAAAGACAATCGGGCACTGTCGAGGATGGGTTGTCCCAGCGCGTCATTGTAGACGTGCGCCAGGACGCGATGCGCCAACACCGCTTGAGTCATCATGACTCCCGGCACGTCACGGGGTGTCTCCGAAGGTGGCGGCAAGGTTGACTTGTCCGCCAGCGTGGCAACCTCATGTGGCGCGAGCATTCGGTTGAAGATCATCGCATCGTCGATGACCGTCTTGCCACCGGTCTTCTGCCAGTCGCCGCCAAATCGGACGGTGGGCTTCAGTGGCAGGTTGGTCATGGGAGTTCCGGCCAGCGAATTGACAAGCTCCCCGTCGATGTAGAGGCGCATGCCCTCGAACCGTGTCCAGGTGCAGGCGATGTGGTGCCATTGCCCCGGCTTCCATTCGTTGATGGGTTTGTAGATGTAGATCTTCCCGCGTGCCCCGTCCTCCGGGTCGAGATAGAAGGTCAACCCCCAAGTGACGTTCGAATACTTGTACAGGCTGAAGAGTCCCTGCTCGCCCGGCCATGCATTGAAGAAGATGTGGTTCTGTTTGTCGTCGCCCTGCCAGTTGAGCGGCTTCACCCAGAGGGCGACACTGCCGCGCTCGACGTTGAAGTTCCCCTTTGTTTCGTACTCCACTCCCGCAGCGCCGTCAACGTCGCCGACGATCACCCCCCGTCCGACACGCCCTTCAGTGAACTTCGGTTTGCCGACGCCCGTTCCCTGCTTATTGCCGCTGGCTTCAGAAGCGTTGAGGGTGTCCTCGAAGGTCGCATGGAACGTGAGTCCTGGCGGGATGCCCGCCCATGCCATGCTGGAGCAAAGTCCGACAATCAGCGGGAGCGGCATCATTCCGCTCCTCAGGATTCCAGTTGTTGTCACAGCCACTTTTTTCTCCGAAAGATTGCCAGCATAAGAAGACTGATGGCGATCATAAAGGCCCACAGCGCCGGATATGCCCACGTCCAGCGCAGCTCTGGCATGAAGTGGAAATTCATTCCATAGACACCCGCCAGAAACGTGAGAGGGATGAAAATGGTGGAGATGATGGTCAAAACCTTCATGACGGAGTTCATCCGGTTGCTGATGGCCGAAAGGTAGATGTCGTGCATCCCGGCCAGCATCTCCCGCGCCGTCTCAACCGTCTCGATGACCTGAATGGTGTGGTCGTAGACATCGCGCAGGTAGGGCTGTGTCTCTTCCGCGACGAACCGGCTTTCCCCGCGCTCCATGCGGTTGATGACTTCCCGCAGCGGCCAGATGGAGCGTCGGAAGAAGAGCATCTCACGACGAAGCTCGTGAATCTGGTGCAGGTCCTCAGGTCCCGGGTCCGCCAGCACGTCGTCTTCGAGATCCTCGATTCTCTCACCCAGTTCCTCCAACACGACGAAGTAATTATCCACTACGGCATCCAATAGGGCGTAGACGAGGTAGTCAGCCCCACCGCCGCGCAGCCGAGGATTGCCGTCTCGGAGTCGCTGCCGGACAGGATCAAAGCCGTCGCCCTCGATCTCCTGAAACGAGAGGACGTACCCGTGGCCGAGGACAAAGCTGATCTGCTCGGTAACGGTGCCTCCGGACTCCGGGCACCGGGAAAGGTCTTTAACGACCAGAAACAGGTAGTCGCCGTAGTTGTCCAGCTTGGCGCGCTGTCCGGTGTTCAATATGTCTTCTACCAGCAGGTGATGTAGCCCAAACATCTCGCCGATGCGTTGAAGAATCCCGGTGTCGTGAATCCCATCGACGTTGACCCATGTGACCCCCTCGAATCCCTCCGGGGGGAGGCACTCGCTCACATCTGCCACTTCAGATTCTTCATAGTGGGTCTCGTTGTAGCGAACGACAGTGATTCGAGCTTGTTCAGCTTTTCGTCCGCCCACGTGGACAAGGCTGCCCGGCGGCATGCCTGCTTTGCGTGAGATATCCTGCGCGAGGCGTGTCACTGTGCTTTCACCTCAGACAACGACTGTTCGGGAAACTCTTGTAAGATTATCTGTCCTGTTTGTGTGCGTCAACCGGTATCAACGGTATTCGTGGGTTAGAGCTCCCGCTCTGACAATCAATGACAAAGCTGGAGCTGTGCCCTTCGGCAGCATGGTATTGACGCATTCCTGCCGAGAGTCTATCATCCTTTGCCGAACACGCACCAACGACCAGGAGTTAAGAATGCACAATATACCGGTTCTCCACGTTTGCGGAACTTCGCTGGCGGCGGCGTATGAGAAGGCGCTGATCGCGCTGCACGCGAACGGCATCCCTTTCCGCACGCAGTATGACAAACCGGGCGACCCGCTGAGCCTCGATTGCACCATGAACATCACCGTCCTCGACCCTCTCTCGGAACCGATGATCCACAAAGCCTTCCCCGGCGGGATCGAGGACCTGCGCGAGTATGTAATGGAGCTTCAGGGGGCCAAAGACCACTGGGTCAAGAACATGAACGACCCGGACGATACCCGATGGGAATACACCTACCATCAGCGGCTTCAGGCTTACGGGATGTGGCATGAGCTGCGCGACGGGAAACCCACCGAGGCGGGCCTGATGAAGATCGACCAGATTGAGGCAGTCATCAGCAAGCTGGTCGCCCAACCCTTCACGCGCCAGGCGCAGATGATTACCTGGATGCCCAACATCGACCTCGACTGCTATGACCCTCCGTGCCTCCAGTCCGTGTGGTATCGCATCATCGAAGATGAGAAGACCGGCGACTACTGGCTGAACTGCAACATTCGTTTCCGCAGCAACGATGCCTGGGGCGCGAACTTCATGAACATGTTCGGGTTCATCCTGTTCAGCCGGGAAGTCATCGCGGACGAAGTGCAGAAACAATCCGGGAAGTCCGTCCGGTTGGCCCGCCTCAACTGGCACGCCGACTCTTGGCACATCTACGGAAAAGACATCGCCGATGCGCGCGCCCGTCTGTTCGACCGCATCGAGTCGACCACCTTCGAGCAGCGCGTCTACAACTTCTCCGGCTCCATGATTCGGGAAATTTATGACGAAGCGGAAGCCGCGATTCGAAACAAGATCGCAGAATACGACCGCACGCACTGAAGACCCGGCCGCGGCACATCGGAACCGCGTCAGGAACAGCCCCACCGACAACCCCCGCAGCAGAATCATCCCGCAATCACGCGTTGTCTTGACATTCAATTTTCGGGGGAATTCCCGGGCCGTTGCCTTTAGGACGGATGTCCCGATAAAGGTTCCGCTGGGGATACATATCCACAGCGAACGAGATCACCTTGTGGGGTGCACCAAATCACCCAATATCTATGGCTCCGGCACCCGCTCCCCTGAACTCATCAGCCGCCACAACTGACACGCCCGGGCGCGCGCTGCCTGCTCGAACGGGTGGGCTTCGGCGGCAACCTGCCCGCAGGACGGCGGGCGGGCGGATGATGCGATAATCTCCCGCAGTGGGTGCGTCCCGTGATTACGGGGGTATCTGACCTGTACACTATTACCCGTACCCGTAGGATAAAGCTCCAGCTTTGTCGTCCGGTGAATCTGCTGATTGACAAAGCTGGAGCTTTATCCTACGGCGGAAAACGTGGACTTCATCGACTGCGCAAGAATCTCGATTGTCTCGATTGCCGAGCAAACCGGCGCTTTGGCCCTCAACAAAGTTGTTGACGCCGCCCGACCTTTGTCGGATAATCTGAGCGTGACACCGGAATTCGGCAGGGAGGTGATGTCATGGCTGTTGTCACTGTCTCAAGACAGGTGGGCGCGCTTGGGACTGAAATCTCTGAGCAGGCGGCGAAGTTGCTAAATTATGATCTGGTCGACAAGGACCTGATTACGGAGGTTGCGCGCGCGGCGAAGGTTCCCGTAGAGGAGGTCGCCAAGTTCGATGAAGTAGCGGACAGCTCTGTCCGCAGCTTTCTGACGGATCTACTCGTCGGGCCGGCGAGTTCTGCACCGATGACCGTTCCGGTGTCCTCTTTCGCTTGGGCAATGGATTTCCCCTACGAGTTCCCCGCGGCGCTGGAGCCGCACGGGAAGGTGGATGCTTCCGAGGAGGTCCACGTTCTCGACCAGCATGAGTGTCTCCGGTTCGTGCAGCAGATTGTCCAGCATCTCTGGAGACGGGGCGAGGTTGTCATTGTCGGTCGGGGGGCGCAGCAGATTCTCGCGGAACTGGACGATGTTCTGCATGTGCGGCTGATTGCCTCCGAGGAAACTCGATGCGAACGTTTGATGCAGATACATCAATGCGACTATCGGGAAGCCCTCAGCTTCGTTCGCCAAAGCGACCGGAGAAGATCGCGGTATCTGCATCGGTTCTATCACGTAGACTGGGATGACCCCAATCTCTACCATCTCGTGATCAACACCGAGAAGACCGGAGTCAATCTCGCAGCGGAGATGATTGCCGCGGGGGCTGTGCGCCTCGCCCATCTGAACGACAGATGAATAAGGCGCCGTCTGAATAGGGTGCATCCCGGAATTACGGAGATTGCCGTAGGATAAAGCTCCAGCTTTGTCAGATGCACATTGGGATTGCGGGAAAGAGGTCTGCCACTGACAAAGCTGGAGCTTTATCCTAAAGCGACAAAGTCGATGCATCCGCTTTTCCGTAATTCCGGGATGCACCCCCTGTCGAACCGTCCGTCGCAGTGACTCACCGCGCAAAATTTGTCCTTGTCGATCGTCACGGAGTGATGAGAGGCTTCTATTCTGGGATCGATAGTGAAGAGATCGGGAAACTGAAGGTTTACACAATGCGGCTGCTGCAAGATAAGTCCCGTCCGGGTGGTTGACACAATATTTAGATGCCGGCAAACATCCATCTCCCCACGGTCAGTTCGTTTCTCAAGCTGCTTTGTGCCGTGTTGCAGATCTCCGGGTTTGTGCAGATCCGGCAACACCGCGTAGCCAATCACCGATGGTGCATGACCGGCGCGTTTATTGTTTACTGCTTGTTCCTCATCTCCTGCCTAACCTATCATGCGGTCGTTGTCTCAACTGGTTCTCGGGGTCACGGATGGATTCGCCCGGTGTATTGCACGATTCTCATAACGCACACTGTCCTGGCCGCGGCAATCGTCCCGATGGTCGTCGTCACGCTGCTGCGCGGTCTGAGGCTTGCTGTCGAGAAGCATCGCCCACTGGCACGGCTGGTGCTCCCTCTGTGGCGATAGGTTTCGCTGTCCGGAATCGCCGTCTACCCTATGCTCTATCGCCTGGGGATGCGTTGAAGATCGCGGTGGCGAGTGCGAAGGGATGGCGCAAGCTCTCGGAAGCGATCACTCCCTCGTTGGTCAGATTGATTCCCGCTGCATCTGCATCACTGACTCAACCTCAACTTGACAACCGGGTCAACCTTGATTATCGTATTGTCTGGCGGCGAACTCTGCGAGTTCGAGTTGAAGCCATGCCGTCGGGACCCGTACGGCGGGTCACACCGACGCCCGTCGACACGGAAGGGGCAGACCATTGAGCATGAACGAACACCTTTCTCCTCCCGCAATCTGCTGTCTCGCGGGAATCCTCCTCCTTCTCACCGGCGCTGCCGAGAGCTATCTGGGTGCGCGGACCACCAATCGTGGTCGACAGCACGGAGGCTACGGGTTGATATCGGTAGGAGTCGTGTTTCTCGCTGGCGGTTTGCTGCTGTGGGCTATCGGCGTCGGGCAATAATGGGAGTTGTTCTCGGACGGAAATCTCGCGGGCGTTGTTAGATCGACCGACGCTTCGGGTATAATGCACACGAAACGAACGCATGGAGGGGGGCGCGCGAAGCAGTTGTCCTTGCACGGATGTCTGTGTTGTTCACGCGGTACCGGTGTCATAATATGTCTAACATTTTTCCGAATGCTTCCTTCCATGCACGAGAGGGAGGCGAATGGTGAAGAAGAGGGTACTTGTCGTTGAGGACGACCTGCCAACCAGGCAACTATTGAATCTGTGGCTCACGGGAGAGGGTTACGAAGTTCGGTTCGCCATGAATGAGAGCTCCACGCTCGAGGCGGCAGAGAAGTGGGATCCAGACCTTATGTTGATTGACGTTCTCTTGCCGGACGAATTGGGCTTCGAGATCTGCGAGTCCGTCCGTGAAAGGACGTCGGTACCGGTTATGGTCATGACGGCTCGGACCATCGACGCGGATCGCGACGCGGCCTTCGCCGCGGGGGCGGACGATTTCATCCAAAAGCCGTTCGACTGGTCGGACCTGATGGAACGCGTGAGAAGACTCCTGCAGGGAGCGACCGTTGAGCGCTTGTCCATGGCCGCATCCACCTGAATGCCTGTTGGACCGACGTGTCGGTTATTCTACCAATTCTGCCCGTCCGGGGGGGATCCTCTCCTGTAAAGCTCGTTTGTAGAAGTGAAAAGAGAAGATGCATAGGGAGGACGCGTGAGGAAACTAATCCTTGGAATCGTGTGCCTGTTATTCCTCAGCACTTCGGTGATTCTTCCCGGCTGCGGTAAACGTGCTGAAGATTCCGCCGCCAAGAACGCTCTCAAGTGGAAGAAGAGCAAAGAGGGCGAACTGACCGGCGATGACGCGGAAAGGGGCGAGTAGGCGAGGCGCTCGTGGTGCAGAGAATCGCCGATTCCCTTGACTTTTGCATTGTCACTCTTCTATAATTCAACCGGTTTACCTGCACCGTCGATGGGGTTTTGTGTGGTGGGGCTGTGGCGCAGTTGGGAGCGCGTCTGAATGGCATTCAGAAGGTCAGGGGTTCGAATCCCCTCAGCTCCACCAATCTCCCCTCTACGCATCTCAACGGCATATTCCTTTGAGATGCCGTTCAGGTGTGCAGCTTTTTTTTGCGCGGCATTCGTTGCCACCCTCACTGAGGTGGCTTGCTCGCAGGGCAGGTCGTCGGGTTCGCTTGCCGGGGTAATTGAGATTTGTCAGGTAGTTTCCCCTCTCACATGGCGTGTCGGGGAGGTGCGTCCTGCCGGAACCGCGACGCTGCTTGAGGGGGTGCCCACCCTCTGGGGATGCCCATCCATCGGGGATGCGTCGATACGAGTGGTTTGCATTGGTGGGCAACCGCGATTAGTTCTGGGCAGAGACCTTACTCACGCCGGCCATGACGACACAAATACGTGAGTATTCGCCGGACGGAGTAGCAGCGGGATACCGATTTGGGCCTCCGTACAGAATGGATGACGGCAGCCGGTCTTCTGGCATACTCGATCCTGATATGTCTTCTCCGAACCTTTCGAGTTGTGCCGGAGGGATGGGTGCCCGCGGCTGTCGCGATCCCATGTTTCGCCGCAGGCGTCTGGTATGGGTGTCTGTACTTCTCCTACCGTGATATCGACCTTGACTGGGGATTGCTTCTTTCAGGTCTGGGGTGGCTGAGTGCCGGCATGGCCTTTCTGACCGCAATGGTCACGGGCCGTAGTGGTGGGTTGGGTGGCTATGCGTGGTTTTGGGCCTGGATGGCTGCACTGCTCATCATAGCTGGAGGGGTAGTTGGCTGGTTCTCGGTCAGAGAAATGCAGGCGAAAGCGTTACGGAGCAAGGGCGAGGAGAGTGCTGAATCCGTTGTGCCAGAGCCGTAAGCAGTGGATGTGCCTTTCCGGACCTACGGCGGCCCTTGTCGCTATTTTGTTAACTGACATGGGTGGCATAAATGCGCAACCGGCAACCGTCCCGCAGAAGACAGGTGGGAGAGCCCCTGAAATTCTCGCCTTGGTCTTTTGCGGCGGAACGCCGGAAGATCAGGTGTCGATTACCTATTCGCGGTTTGCGTCGGCGGAGGAGGCTCAACGGGATGTAACCGAACTCGCTCGACGTGGAGTCTGGCAGACGAACGGGATGGCCGTAACGGCCAACCCGGCAAAAGACGAGACCAGCGTCAGCTTCCAGTCTCCTTCTGTGGTCGTAAGCGAGAGTGGAGTCCCGCCCCTGTCCCCGTTCATTGAGACGTGGAGGAGATATGATTATCTCCGTATCATCTTCGTGGTCCCGAAGTCCTTTTCGCCGAAAATCGCGTGGAGTAAGTACTCCGATGAGTACTTGGACATTGAGTTCGACCGGGTAGGCTCAACGCTGACGTTCGACGTATTCTTGCGAGAACACGATTTTGACCGTGTGACGATTCCCCTGGAGGGAGAGTCGAATCCTGCTGCACAAAGGAAATTTGGGCGGCATAGGGGGGAGCTGCTGCTATTGGTTGCCCTTGTGCTTGCGGTTGCCTCTGCAGGCATCGTGGCAATAGCAACCGTCGTTATCCTATCGAGGCGACAACGACGTCAGAGAGAGGAGCCGTCCCGCCGCAGGAATGGGTAGATGAGATGAGCGGGAAGGGGGGGCTGTAGTTCCCTTACAATCGTTGGGAAATCAGGGACGCCCCAAACGGTGGAGAGTGGTTCCGCAGCGTGTTATACTCGTCACGGGTGAAAACACCCCGTAACGAGTATACACTGAATTCTGCAGACGGAGACAGACAATTGGTTGACATCATCAAGTTGCTGAGGCTTGCAGTTGACAAGGGCGGATCGGATGTCTTCATCAAAGTGGATTCACCTCCGGCTGTTCGTCTTCACGGACAGGTCATCAAGGTGGATACGGATCCCCTGACCTCGGAAGACATGAAAGAAATCCTGGACATGATTCTGAACGAGAACCAGATGGCCAGTTTCGAGAAGAAGCATGAGCTGGACTTGGCTTTCGCCATCCCAAATGTGGCTCGTTTCCGAACGAACATCTATCAGCAGCGGGGAACCATTGGCATGGTTTTTCGTGTGATCAACCTGGGTATCAAGTCCATCGATGACCTGAAACTGCCAAAGGTATTGGAGAGTTACTGTCCTCTGCGGCAGGGACTGGTTCTCGTGACCGGCCCCACCGGGTCGGGAAAGTCGACGACGCTCGCGGCGATGATCGATCTGATCAACAAGACTCGCCGGTGCAATATCGTGACAGTTGAGGATCCGGTGGAATACGTGCACCCGGACCAGTTGAGCATCGTGAGTCAGCGGGAAATTGGGTTTGACACCGACTCCTTTCACGACGCGTTGCGGGCCGTAGTCCGTCAGAGCCCCGATGTGATCCTTATCGGTGAACTCCGTGACATCGAGACGATGACCGTATGTCTTCAGGCGGCGGAAACTGGTCACCTTGTGTTCTCCACCGTCCACACGACCAGCGCTTCGGAAACGATGGAGCGCATTATTAACATGTTCCCACCACACGACAAGCCGCAGATTTGTTTACGGTTGTCCAAAACGCTGCGGGGGATCATTTCCCAAAAGCTCGTCCCCACCACGGACGGACTCGGGCGCCTCTGCGCGGTGGAGGTGATGATCACCACCCCAACCATCGCCCAGTATATTGAGGAGGGACGGTCCTCGCAGATCTATTCCGCTATTGTACAGGACGGACGTGAGAAGCACTGGGGAATGCAGTCGATGAACCAGGCGCTTGATGCCTACTACAAGCAGGGAATGATTTCTGAAGCGACCGCCATGGACAATGCAGGTATCCGAACAGAATTGAAGCAGATGCTGAGACGTGAAGGCAGCCCACTGCTTGAAGAGCGTTCGCCGGGCCCGATCCCTGATGAGCCCATGGACGAAGTGGAGTGAACGAGCGGACAGGTTGTTGATTCCTCCGAACTGCAGAACAAGCAGTATTGGAAGGGGGTTGTTCGTTGGCGCAGATAGATCAGATTATTGATTTTCTTGTGAAGCAAAAAGGCGACAAGCTCGTCATCAGAAACAATGAAAAATGGCAGCTCTTTGTTGGCAACCAGACCAAACCGGTGGGTAACGTGGTCAATTCCCAGCAGATCCAGAAGCTCGTTTCTGAAATTGCGCCCGGGGAGCAGATGTCGGCCCTCCAGAGCGGCCAGCCTGTTTCGTTCAAGTACACTGCGCCGGGCGGGGAGAAGCAGATCGGAGTTGAGCAGAAAGATGGCCAGATTCAGGTGACCATCACAGCGCCCGGGGAGTACTCTCCTCCTCCCGTTGCTGCTGCGGAACTCGCAGAGGGTGCAGAAGATACTGCTTCTCACGAGCAGAGTGTGACTGTCGATGAGAGCGTTGGCAAGAAGAAAGTGCCGCACATCGATGAGCTTTTTTACTACATGCACGAGAACGAATGCTCCGACCTTCATTTCAGCAGCAATGAGTACCCCATGGTCCGTCAACATGGAACCATGCAGAAGTTGACGCAATACGAAATAACGACAAACGACTACCTGAAGAAACTGCTCTTCGAGATATGCCCCAAACGGAACCAGGATGAATGGGAGGAAGGCAAGGACACAGACTTTGCCTACGAATTGGAGGGCATCGCTCGTTTCCGGTGTAACCTTTTTGCAGATCGGTTCGGGATCGGTGGCGTATTCCGACTCATCCCGACAGAGATTCTCTCGCCGGAACAGTTGGGACTTACCAAAGCCATGCTGGATCTTTGCTACCTCTCCAAGGGGCTGGTGGTCGTCACCGGTCCTACTGGCTCGGGGAAATCCACGACCCTCGCGACGATGGTTGATTACACAAACAAGATTCGGGATGACCACATCATCACGATTGAGGACCCCATCGAGTTTGTGCATAACAACAAACGGTGCCTCATCAACCAGCGCGAGGTTCATGTTCACACACAATCGTTTGCTCGAGCATTGCGAGCCGCTCTCCGCGAGGACCCCGACATCGTGCTCGTGGGAGAAATGCGAGACCTCGAGACCATCGCCATCGCCATCGAAACAGCGGAAACCGGACACTTGGTGTTTGGGACTCTGCACACCTCCAGCGCGCCCTCTACCGTAGACAGAATGATCGACCAGTTCCCTCCGGCGCAGCAGGAACAGATCAGGGTCATGTTGTCTGAATCGCTGGCGTCGGTAATCGCCCAGACCCTCTGCCGCAAGAAGGCGGGGGGGCGTATCGCTGCGTATGAGGTTCTACTGTGCGATTCCGCGACGCGGAACCTGATTCGTGAGGGGAAGACCTTCCAGCTTCCCTCTATCATGCAGGTGGGTAAAGGCAAAGGCATGGTGACCATGAACGACGCTCTGATGGCGCACGTCAAGAACGACTTGGTAGATCCCCATGAAGCTTACGTGAAAGCGGTCGATAAGGTAGGACTGCTTGCGATGTATGAGAAAGAGGAAATTGATTTCAAACTGGGTGAAGACCAGAAGCTGGAGTAGCAAGAAGGAGCTAACGTTGAGATGACCGCTGCCCGACGATCCCCTCAACCCGTTGAGGAGCAACCCAAACAACACTGGATCGGCAAGCTCGAGCCGGCGGTGCGCCTGATTACCCAGGCAAGCCTGATTCTCGCGATTGTCTGCCTAACGTACATATTATTCGCCGTCTTCAAGGGGCACCTCACCCAACCCACCGATCAGATTGTGAACAACATGCGCCTGGTCGGCAATCTCTGCACCATCGCTATCGTGGTCTTTGCTGTGTTCTACATGCTGTTGCACTTGGAGGAGAACGAAGTCGCTATCGGGATGGGCGCCCTCGGAGCTGTCTTCTACTTCGGATTCTCTTATCTCATCGGTTTTTTCCTGACGCGGCAGGGAGCCTCAGCAAATCAGGCCACGGAAGTGGTCAACCAGAAGTTCATCAGCGCAGGTCAGTTTGTCATCGGATCCGTCATTGTCCGGTTCCTGTATGTCTTTGTCGTGTCCTTGCCGGAGCTGGCTTCCCGCGAGCGGAAGAAAGCCAACGTCGGTTTCGAGCAGCAGGCCAAAGATGCAAGCAGCACGAAGGTGGGAAGACCTTCTGTCTTCAGTCGGTGCTGGCAGTTGCCCTATTGTAGAGAAACCGTGAAGAAGGCGTGCCCGGCGTTTATTGCGCGGAAATCCTGCTGGAAATTTGGGAAGGGATGTTATTGCGACGAGGAAATGATCGCCAAGATCGTTCGCGGAGAAACGGGACTCGCTGACAGTAGCCGAGCAGGAGCAGCCTTCCTGAAGGCAGATCTGGCGGCCAGGACGGGGGCTAAACCTCAGCAGAAGACGAAGAGGCCTCCCTGTGGGAAATGCTACATCTATTTGGAGCACCAGAACCTCAAGCACAGGGCGGTTGGCCCGGTCGTGATCCCGGTGACGGTGGTTATCCTGTACCTGCTCAAGGATGTGATTTTCACCGGGTACGAACAGGCGAGCGGATTTATCGGGGGGCTATTTAAGCAGTTTGCTTTCAGTCCGGATAAATCAGCATCTGGAGTCGGGGAATCGCTGGCGCAACAAACCGAGTATTTCATCCTGTTTATCTTGGCAGTTTTCGTGCTTATATATGTAACCAAGTTCATCGAGTTCTGCATTTATAAACTGAAGATATAGATATTGTCCAATCCACTTAGTGACAGGGGGCAAAGGAATTGGCCAGAGTTTTGCTGAAAGATCTGACAAAGAAGTTCGGGACCGTCACAGCAGTCGACAAAGTAAACCTTGAGGTCCGGGACAAGGAGTTTCTCGTCCTCGTAGGACCTTCAGGCTGTGGGAAGACCACCGCGTTGCGTTGCGTCGCAGGACTTGAAGAAGTCAGTAGTGGCCAAGTGCAAATCGGGGATCGCGTTGTCAACGACGTCATGCCGAAGGATCGTGACATCGCGATGGTGTTCCAGAACTACGCACTGTACCCTCACATGAACGTGTACGACAACATGGCTTTTGGATTGCGGTTGCGAATGCTACCCCCTTGGTATAAGGGGCTCTTCCAGATGTCCGAAGTGAGGCAGACCAAGGGGTCCATTGATCGACGCGTCAAGGACACAGCAGAAATGCTGGGGTTGACACATCTGCTGAAGCGACGCCCCAAGGAATTATCCGGAGGGCAGAGGCAACGTGTTGCCCTTGGGCGAGCCATCGTTCGTGAACCGGCGGCCTTCCTGATGGACGAGCCCCTTAGCAATCTGGACGCCAAATTGCGTGTTCAGACACGCGCGGAGCTAATCAAGCTGCATGTGAGATTGGGGATCACCACTATCTACGTGACGCACGATCAAGTCGAGGCGATGACGATGGGTGACCGGATCGCTGTGATGAAGGATGGTCTTGTGCAGCAATGTGACCGGCCCTTGGAAATATACAATCATCCGGCGAACCTCTTTGTCGCCGGATTCATCGGCAGCCCAGAAATGAATCTTCTCGAGGCCACCGTGAAGGCATCCAACGGCGACATCCTGGTGGACGCAGGAAGCTATCAGGTCAACATGCCGGAGAAGCACAAGGAGTCCCTCAAACCGTATGTAGGCAAATCCGTCCGTTTTGGCATCCGCCCTGAAGACATATACGATAAATCCATTTCACTCATTCCCGCACAGCCCGGAAACACCATCGGGGTGCAAGTAGAGATCACCGAGCCGATGGGCTCGAGTGTTCTGCTTGAGCTGGATCCGGGAGATGGGAAGACGCTCACTGCCAACGCGGGTGCCGATACGAAGGCGAGGATTGGGGAACCGCTGGAGGTTGTCTTGGACATGAGCAAGGCGCACATCTTCGATGCCGAAACCGAGGAAGCCGTCTTCTGACTCCGCCCGTAATAGTGTCGGCAACGCAAGGAGTACGCCAAGCCATGTTGTACAAGCAAGACCACCTGCGCCAGTCGGAGCTTTTCGCCGAACTGGATGAGCGCAGCTTGGATGTCCTCGCTGAGTACGCCGAGAACCGCCACTTCGTCAAGGGACATCTTATTGTTCTTGAGGGCGCGACGGAAGTGGAGAACCTTGGACTGTACGTCATCATCAGCGGCGGAGTAGAGATCACGCGGAGAATGAGTGACGGCAGTCAGTTTCAGTTGGCGGTCCTGGGGCCGGGAGATTGCTTTGGTGAACTCTCGGTCATCGATGGCCAGCCTCGCTCTGCCAGTGCCGTTGCGGTTGAGGATACTGAATGCCTGATGTTGACGGCCATCGACTTCCGCGAGTTTCTTCAGATCTCCCCTAAAGTGGCCCATAATCTCCTCCGAGTCATCGTCGGACGACTCCGCCAGACAGACGAGATGATCGTCGATTGACCCACGCGGTACGCTTGCGCACCGATTCTGGTAGAATAGACTCGAATCGTACAGCCGCGTCGGGTCGAATTCTTGGTCAGCAACGGTAGGATGCCGTTGGTCCTCCGGGAAGAGGAGGCGTTTGAGGTTGGGCGCGTCTCCCGCTGAACGATCTCTAAGGAATGAGATACTGCTGTGGACCGTTCGACTACGTCAGCAAGGGCAGAACCCGTCAAACTCCAGTGTCCGAAATGCAGGACGCTCACGGCCAATAATCACCCTGCTTTCCCCCTTTGTTCCAACAGGGAGTGTACCGAGTATCTGCCCAAGTGTCGGTACTGTTCCTTCTACGACTCGGAAATGGTGGAGTGCACCAACCAGCGCATTCAACGGATGATGGGGGATACCTCCGGGCGAGTGGTCATTCGCGACGTTGACGCCTACATCGAGTGTCCGGAGCACAGTTCGACGATTGTATTCAATCCCGTTGAGCAAGCCCGGAAGCTTGTTAGGTATGTCACTCGAATCGCTCTCACGGTGGTGGTCGTTTGCGGTCTGGCCTATGGCGGGTACTGGGTCGATGCGAAGATCCAGACTCGGGATAATCGACCGCCGGGCGTTTTTCTGGTCACCCTGGCCCCCGATCAGGTGGAGGTTGAATCGGAATTTACCATCCGTTTCTCTCTCCAAAACCTCACGGACGCTGACACCGGGGAGCTGCAGTTGCGTCTGTCCGAGAGACTGTTCGAGTGGTTTGAGCTGCTCGAGATGAACCCCATGCCGCGAGACATGTTTACTCGCGGCGGCGGCCGCTACTTTGTGCTCAGCTCCGTGCCGGGGAATTCTGAAATGCTTGTGGTGATGAAGTTCAAGCCGACCCAGACCGGATCACACCACTGCAAAGTTACTGTGTTCTCTTCGGAGGAGGTTATCTACGCCGAACGGGAATTCTGGATTGATGTCATCTGAGCCAGAGGATGATTCCGCTGCCAATGGAGGGCAAGCGGCAGTGGCCGCATTGGGGCGTCGCGTAGTCGAAGAACAATCCGGTGAGAGAGAAGCCCTCCTCGCCGACAGATGCGGCAGGGAGGGTACAGATCGACAGTAGCACCAGACAGTCGCCGGGACGCTACGCAGGCGGTGTTTCCTGTGGCGGACCCGCATCTTCGTCAGCTCGCTGTGATGTCTCCACAGGGGAGGCAGGGGGTGCACTATCCTCCTCGAGTAACGCGATGTTCTCAGCCCTCAGACCCTTGTCTCCGTTGACGACTTCGTAGGTGACGCGCTGTCCTTCTCTGAACATGCGGAATCCCTCGCCCGGGATGGACGAGTAATGGACAAAGACATCCGGCGATCCATCGTCCTGCGAAATAAACCCATATCCTTTCGATGCGCTGAACCATACAACAGTCCCTGATGCCATACAGCACCCCCGAATCCACAAAAGGTTGCCGGCTACCCGTACGCCTGAGCGATCCATTGCATTACCTTCGAACCGGATCGAGAAGAGCGATGGCCCACGGCCCGACCGGTGCGGACGCGACCCAGAGGTCAACTCAACGCCTCGGTGTTGCC
Organism: Armatimonadetes bacterium CG2_30_59_28; assembly: GCA_001872605.1. Classification (GTDB taxonomy): domain Bacteria; phylum Armatimonadota; class Abditibacteriia; order CG2-30-59-28; family CG2-30-59-28; genus CG2-30-59-28. The sequence continues at coordinate 32,600 of MNXM01000278.1, forward strand.
CGACCGGCGCAAAGTATAGCAAATGGCTTGTCGGCTGTAAACAGAATTGCTGAGCCTCAGTACACGCAATGTCCCTCCTCCATCATTTTGCATGTTGATGAACGTCGACGGCAAGCAATCGCCAGCGGGCGTTGTGTCAGACATTTGCTCCGCCTTCTCATGTGGATGGCGGCGACAATTCCAGCGTTGATTGGGGCAGGTCAGCCAGCGGATGCAGACCCCGGTAGCGAAGACGCAGGGGGCGTCTCCGGGCCGACCGTCGAGTCCATTATTAGATACCCGTTTCGAACTCTGGACGATCTCGCGGAGTCTTACGCGACCAGCTACACCGCTCTTCGTGAACTGAAGGTGAAGCATCGACGAGTTGACCCAGTTCTCACTCAGAGCGACGACCTCTACGAGCAGTTCCTCGCAGAGGTAATGTCCTTCACGACAGCCAGTCGGACGGAAGGAGAGCGCGTGTCCGTGGTAGATTTTGGCGCGTCCCGAGATGCGGCGCTCCTGCGCCTCCGACAAGAAGTGATGCTGCAGGCTCCTCCGGGCGGCGCGGTGCTGCGAGTCTATGCGAGCAAAGAAGCCATGCCTGTTCCTGTACGCGCGCTGTTCAACGACAAGGTGTCCGGCATCACCCGATGGTGTCGATTCATCGCGGTTGACGCGCACAGTAGATCACAACGAGAACTACGCGACATCATCTCGCATGAACTGTCCCATGCTTTTGTCTGTGCATCGCTGGGACTGGAGAGCCGGAGACTGCCGCGCTGGTTCCACGAGGGTTTAGCTCTGTACCTGTCAGACGCTCAGGACATCTACACATCTCAGACGGAATATGGTGGTGAGCGAATAGCTTACTCAACCAGCCAATATAACGAATACCGGTTGATGTTCCGCTACCTGGGTGCTATACTTGGTCGTGATGGTGTTATCGAATTTGTGCGCCATGCCATTGTTCAGCGGTCCGCAGAGGACGCATTGCGGGCAGTTATGGGGATCAGGGACGGAGCGGCGCTACTGCTGGAAGCGGAACGCTGGCAGCGCACAAGGGACATTGCCGGCGTAGCACTGGTGCTTGCCCCTGCCGCATTGTTCCTTTACCTGTTGCATAGGCGTTACCGTTGGCGGGTCACCCGGTATCAGGAGGATGTCCTCGACCTGACCGAACAAGTGAACCAACACCTGCGCGCTGCGAGGCAGGAGATTCCGGAGCCTCCCCCCGGTGGAACCATCACAACGGCGCAGACGGTGGGGCGGCATCACGTTGAAGAGGCTTGTTTTGCGCTTATCGACATGAGCCGACTGCTGGCACGGAAGGGAAGTCGGGACGAAGCGTTTGAGGGGGTCGAGAAGGCCAGGCGGTTTGCTCCCTGGTCCGACCGGGTTCTGCGAGCCGCTGAGGATGCCGAGGACGAAATCAATGGGATTGTTGTGTAATGAACGCCCATTCGCCCATTCGCCCATTCGCTTATTCGCCCATTCGCTCATTCGCTCATTCGCCCATTCGCCCATTCGCCCATTCGCCCATTCGCCCATTCGCTCATTCGCCCATTCGCCCATTCGCCCATTCGCCCATTCGCTTATTCGCCCATTCGCTCATTCGCCCATTCGCCCATTCGCCCATTCGCCCATTCGCCCATTCGCTCATTCGCCCATTCGCCCATTCGCCCATTCGCCC
>MNXM01000179.1 GCA_001872605.1 Armatimonadetes bacterium CG2_30_59_28
CGTCGTGACTTTCCAGTCGGCCGACGGCAAACGAGAGACGCGAACTGCCAACGAGCTTGGAGGCTCAGGCTCCACCTACTCCACCTACCTGTTCGCCGCTCCGGTAATCTCCTCACCCCGAGATGGCGATGAAATCGGCAACACGATCACGGTCCGAGGCCGAACCGAACCCAACGCCAAAGTCAGCATTGAGCTCTTCTACCAGCGTCGCGGTTCCACAGGTAAGCAGGGCCACAAGGGGCCTATCGTCGTAACCGCGGACCAGTACGGGGACTTCGAGACAAAGCCGATTGCCCTCAAAGCTTCGCCGTCACTCAAGAACAGTATCGACGGGACCCTTCGTATCACAGCAACGCTACCCGACGGCACGCAGTCCGAGGAAGCCGTCGTCAAGGTTGTCCGCAGCGCACGCAGTGCACAATCGGGAGGCGACCGTGCTGCAAGGTACCTGCGGTTTTAGACGGTGCTCACGGTGTTCCGTTGCTTGGAGGCAAAGACGAAACAAGGAGAATGGAGATGTCCTACTACTTCACAAAGACAGTATCCCAATCGTTCGGTGGAGCGGTTGCGAAAGTTGTTGATGAACTGAAGCAAGAGGGTTTCGGCATTATCACCGAAATAGACGTTCAGGAGACCATCGAAAGGAACCTCGACGTTGATTTCCGCAAGTACCGCATTCTGGGCGCCTGCAATCCGGCTCTCGCCTATCAGGCACTCCAGGCTGAAGACAACATTGGATTGCTGTTGCCCTGTAACGTGATTGTACAGGAGAAGTCCGAGGGTCAGGTGGAGGTGTCCGCCACCGACCCCCTCGAGACAATGAAAGCCGTCAACAATCCGTCATTGTCTGCCGTGGCTCAGGAGGTGCAGACCAAGCTGAAGCAAGTAATTGATCGTGTCTGAAATTAGGGAAAGGAGAACAGTTATGTCAGTACAGGTATCAGAAGAGAAGTTGGAGAAGTCAGAGAAGTGCGCTGTCGGCGCCGTGTACGACACTCACGACGAGGCAGAGAAAGCCATTCGCAAGCTCGAAAAGTCGGGTTTCGACATGCGGACACTATCCATTGTCGGTAAGGATTACCACACTGAACAAGACGTGGTGGGTTACTACAATACGGGTGACCGCGTGAAAGCGTGGGGCAAGCGAGGGGCCTTCTGGGGCGGACTGTGGGGTCTGCTGTTCGGATCGTCGTTCTTCTTTGTTCCCGGTATCGGACCGATGCTTGTCGCCGGACCGCTCGTCGGCTGGATTGTCGGGGCGCTGGAAGGAGCGGTGGTGGTCGGGGGCTTGAGCGCGCTGGGCGCGGGCTTGTACAGCATCGGAATTCCCGAAGACAGCGTCATCGAGTACGAGGCGCAGGTCAGGGCCGGGAAATTCCTGGTCATCGCGCATGGCGATCAGAATCAACTCGACAAAATGAAAGCTTCGCTTGAACCGACAAATCCTCAAGTCCTGAGCGAACATGCCTGCTGCGCATAACGCCGGAATGGGGGATGCACCCGATGAGCTCTTGGATTCAGTGTGTGCGCATGACCTCAAGGTAATGCCTCAGCGCAGGGTTCATCGGTTTCTAGAGAAGATGCCGACTTTCATGCTTGGTGAAGAGGAGGACACGCTGCGGGAACACGCGGAAGGCTCCGTAACGGGTCGTGCAGCCAAGACTCTCATAGCACAGGGACCGCTCCGGATCGCCCTTCTGGCCCTGAGAAGGGGCACGAGCTTCAGCCTGTACCAGTCGGATGGCCCTGTGAGCCCTGTGAGCATCCAGACCCTTCGTGGCTGTGTGCGAGTCACGACAGATGTTCAGGATGTCGAACTCCCCGCGGGCAACCTGATAGCCCTCGCCAGCGGCCTTAGTCACACTGTGACGGCCCTTGTCGACTGCGCCATCTTGCTAACGGTTGCCATGCCGTGAGGAGACGATGGGCCGTTCAGGAGTTTCATTTCGACGTTACCGCCTTGACCGCTCGCACAGGTGGTGACGGGGGCTGATCGGATAGATTGTGGCTTTGGCCAGAGCCCTTGCTTCCAAGTGCGCAACGGACAAGTCATACATGCTGAGAATGGGAGTGGACACCAATGGCAACAATCCTGGTTATCGACGATGAAGCTGCCAGTCGAGAGCTTGTGACAAAAGTACTTAGCCCGTTGGGCCACAAAGTCATTGCCGTTCGCGACGGCGAGGCCGCGATGTGGGAACTGGAACATCTGATGCCTGACCTGCTCATTGTAGACCTCCAAATGCCGCGAATGGATGGTTGGGAGTTCATCGAACAGCTCCGCCACGCGCCCGAACGGCGCACCATCCCTATCCTGGTCATGACGGCCCGCAGGACCTTTCTCGATAGACACGTCGCGGCCAGGCTGGCGAGAGTCGATGCCTATTTGACCAAACCGTTTAAGCTGCAGGCCCTTTCCGACAAGGTGGGACAATTGCTGGAGAAAAAGTAACTGGCACAACAGGAGACAATGATGAAAACGAATGGGCGAAACGCGTCGAGTTTGTTCGACCACAAGGATCGCAAGGAGGACAAACGATGCACATCTTTTTGGGGCAGTTTGTGAGAGGTCGGGGAGCCGTGGGATTGGTCGCGGGGCGGTGGATCCCGGCGTGGCCATCAGGGACCGAGAATACTTACAAGATTTATGCGGAGGGCTTCCGTGGAGCGGATCATCTGCGCTGCCTCCTGGAGGAAGCCCAGACGATTGTCAGCGATGCGTTGACGGCGACGCCGGTGCCGGAGCGCGGCAAAAGTCGCGCGTCGTCGGTACTTGATCCGCAGATAGTAAGCGAAGCCAAGGACGAGTGGCGCAGCGAGGGGAACCCCAACTGATGCAATCGAAGATTCGGTCCAGAACACATCCGGAGGAGAAACCATGAGCAAACAAACACGTGTCAGCCATCCGACATACGGCCTTCTCTCCGCCGCCGAGGGCGACCGGGTCATCTTTCCCACCGTGGACGCCGCCGTCTCCACTGCGGCTCAGGCGCAGAGGGTCTTCCAAGACCAGGGCCTCGAAGTTCGCAGGGCCGTCATCAAAGCGATGCGCAAGACCTCCATCGCCAACGCGGAGCGCTGGGGCCGCATGGCGGTCGAGGAGACGAAGATGGGCCGCGTCGAGGATAAGGCGCAGAAGAACCTCCTCTGCGCCACCCGTACGCCGGGGGTGGAGGACCTGCAGTCGCGGGCCTACACCGGCGATAAGGGCCTGACCTTGGTGGAGTACGCCCCCTTCGGCGTCGTGGCCGCCATCACCCCCTCGAACAATCCGGCCGCGACCGTCATCTCCAACGCCATCGGCATACTGGCCGCAGGTAATTCCGTGGTCTTCGCCCCGCATCCGGCCGCGGCCCAGGTCTGCCAGGACGCGATGTGCATCCTTGCTTCGGCCGCGGTCTCGGCCGGGGCCCCTGCGGGATTGATCGCCACGGTCTCTCCTGCCTCTCAGGAGACGACCAAGGCCCTCCTGTCCCACCCCGAGGTCAACCTCAACATGGTGACCGGAGGCCCTGCGATCGTGAAGGTGGCCATGACCACGGGCAAGACCTGCAAGACCATCGCGGCCGGGCCGGGCAACCCGCCGGGGGTTGTTGATGAGACGGCCATCTTCCCCAAGTGCGCCGAGGACATCATATTCGGCGCGAGCTTCGACAACAACGTGTTGTGCATCGCGGAAAAAGAAGTCATCGTGGTCGAGGCGGCCAAGGTCCGGTTCCTGGAGAGTATACGTAAGGATCCGCGGGCCTTCGAACTATCAGTCTCTCAGATGGATGCCTTGACCAAGCTCGTCATCAAGGAGGGAGGCGAGGGCTGCAAAGACCCGGTCATGAACCGAGACTATGTGGGTCGCGACGCGGCGGTCATAGCCAAAGGCATCGGTCTGGATGTGCCTCCCGCCACGCGCCTGTTGTGGGGAGAGGTGCCTAACGACCACCCCTTCGTCTGGACCGAACAGCTCATGCCGGTCCTGCCCGTCACCGCTGCGAAGGACGTGGACTCTGCCATCGAGTTGGCCTATCGCGCCGAGGCGAGCAACCATCATTCCGCCGCCATGTACTCGACCAACATCGGGAACCTGAGCCGCATGGGCCGGCGCATGCAGTGCTCCATCTACGTCAAGAACGCTCCGACCCTCTACGGTCTGGGCCTGGGCGAGGGCTACGCATCCATGTCCATCGGCACTCCGACCGGAGACGGCATCACCAAGCCCTCGCATTTCGTCAGGCCGCTGCATTGCTGCCTCGTGGGCTATTTCAGGATCGCGTGAGGTGATCATGCTGGCAAATATCGCCGTGGGACTTCTCGAATCTTCCGGGATCGCCAAGGGCTTCGATGCGTCCGACGCCATGTGCAAGATGGCCTCGGTCCAGATCGCTCGCGCCGGCCGCCAACTCCTGGGCAAGGACACACTGCCGGGGCCAAGAGCAAACCCGGTCAACACTTCAGAAGTGTCCGATACACCTTACTTGAACAGCGAAATGAGGACTACAGCAGTATGTTAAGTTCGGAGATCACTGTTGCCGAATATCTGCTAACCCGGCTGAAAGAGATCGGGGTGGATCACCTCTTTGGCGTGCCGGGAGATTTTGTCCCGGGATTCTTCAACCAGGTACTGAAGAGTGCCGTGAAGTATGTCGGTACATGCAATGAACTCAACGCGGCCTATGCCGCTGACGGCTACGCACGTATTCGGGGCATAGGTACATTTTCCTCAACCTATGGCGTCGGAGAACTGAGCGCCATCAACGGCGTGGCGGGAGCATTCGCCGAAAGAGTGCCGGTGGTGGTGATCACCGGCTCGCCTGCGACGACTTATTTCCGCACACGGCCGCTGTTGCATCACACATTGGGCGATTATCAGATTCCCTTGAGGATATTTGAAAAAATCACTGCCGCCTCAACCCAGCTCGTTTCTGCTGAAACGGCCCCGGCCGAGATCGACCGGGTGTTGTCGGCGTGCCTTTCTCACCAGCAACCTGTTTACATCAGTCTCCCTTCGGACGTGGTGATGATGAAGTGCAATCGGCCGAACGCTTTCCTTTTCCCAACGCCCGACCGTAGCGATCAGGATGCGCTGGGGGAGGCGATCAAGGAAGCACTTGAAATGCTGGATAAAGCACAGAAACCGGTTGTGATCGGCGACGTGGAGTTGATCCGTTTCAAGCTGCAAAAGGAATTCGCCGGTCTTCTCGACAAAACGGGCTACCCGTATGTCACCATGATGTTAGGTAAGACCGTCCTTTCAGAGCACCACCCGCAATTCATTGGCCTCTTTGAGGGAGATCGGAGTCGCGACTACGTACGGAATCGGGTCGAGACCGCTGACTGCATTCTGCAACTCGGAGCCTTGCTGACCGATTTCAACACGGGCGGCTTCACCACGAACCTCGTCGACTCCAAGACGATCAGCGCAAACATCCGCGCCGTGAAGATAGAACATCATTATTTCGAGAACGTGTATCTCCCTGATTTTATCCTTGGACTGACAGAAAAGCTCTCACGACGCGATCCCGCAACGCTGGAGATCCACTGTGCCGCCGATGGCTGCGTCCACCGGCATACCGAGGTGTACCGGCCGGAGGCGGCGAAACCGCTTTCCATCAAGCGTTTCTTCGACCGCATGAGTCATTTTGTGGAAGACAACTCGATTGTCATTGCTGAAACAGGCGTATCCCTCTTCAGCGCCGCGGAGATGCTCATGCCGGAAGGAGCGACCTTCATAGGGCAAACCTTCTGCGGATCGATCGGCTATACGGTCGGGGCAACCCTGGGTGCCGGCATGGCAGCGCAAGACCGCCGTATTGTGCTGTTTGTGGGGGATGGCTCTTTTCAAGTGACGTGCCAGGACCTCTCGACGATGATCCGGAATCATCTTAAGCCCGTTATCTTTCTCATGAATAATGACGGGTATACCATCGAGCGAGTGGTCTGTGATCACCCCTACAACGATATCCAACCTTGGCTCTATCACAAACTCGTGGACGTATTCGGTGGAGGGCTGGGCCTTGATGTCCGCACGGAAGGCGAACTTGAAGATGCGCTGGGTAAGGCTGCCACAACGGACGGCCTTGTCTTCATCGAAATTCACACCGGGCGGTTGGACTGTCCCGAGTCCCTGCGCAGTGCAGGCCGGTCGATGGCAAAGACAAATCAACTCGACTAAGGAAGCACGCTATTTAGCGCAACCATTGATGAAGGTGCGACGATGATAAAACCTGCTGACGACGGAAACAACATAACCACGATGAAGGCCCTTGTCTTCCACGGGCCCAATAGCCTGGCGTTGGAGGATAGGCCAAAACCGACGATCGTAGATGCAACGGACGCTATCGTGCGGATCACTACGACCACCATCCGGGAGCGCCGCAAAGGAACGCGCGTTAAAGGTGGTGCTCAAGAACGTGAGCGCAAGCGGAGGAGCCTTGAAGGGAAATCTATGAGGAAACAAACACGTGCCAGCCGGGCGGCAACAGCGACTGAAAACGAAACTCGAAAAACGAAAGGACTACTACCATGCTAAACAAAGCCAAAACACTAAAGGGTTACGAATTGAACAGCCTCGATGGGGAAATAGGGAAGGTCCAAGAATTCTACTTCGATGACCAGCACTGGGCGATTCGCTATCTGGTCGCCGAAACAGGAAACTGGCTTACGGACAGGCAGGTATTGATCTCCCCGCACGCGCTGGGCGCCGTGATGAAAGAAGAGCAACAGATCGCCATTGATTTGACCAAAAAGCAGCTTGAGGACAGTCCATCATTGGACAGTGACAAGCCCGTCTCGCGGCAATTCGAGGAGGCCTACTACGAGTATTTCGGATGGCCGATGTATTGGGCCGGCCCATACATATGGGGGCTTTATCCCTACATTGCGCGCAAACGTGAAGAAGGGGAAGAATCCACCCAAGGTGAGAAAGCGTGGGATCCCCATTTGCGCAGCACTCACGATGTGAGTGGCCATCACATCCAAGCCGCAGACGGCGAGATTGGCCACGTCGAGGATTTCATCATCGATGACGAGACGTGGGCGATTCGTTATCTAATCATCGATACAAAGAATTGGTGGCCGGGGAAAAAGGTCCTGGTTTCACCGCAATGGATCGAGCGTGTCAGTTGGAGCGAATCGAAAATCTTCGTCAATCTTTCCAGTGAGACCATCAAGCAGTCACCGGAGTACACGGAGGAGTCTCTGCTAACTCGGGATTACGAGACCGGCCTGCATCGACATTACGATCGCCAAGGATACTGGGTTGATGAACCAGTTGACAAGATGCATTCCCGTTGAAACAAACACGAGAAAGGGCTTTCTTACATGCGTGACTTGCTCGCCCGTGAAACACAGGACGGGCGGGCGGCTGAAACGGTCGTGCTATATTGCTGCCCCGTCAATAAATGGATCGGCGTATTCGAGGCTGAGTTGGACGGATTGGACACGCTGGAGTTCGCTGGTGGCATCGGAGAGAATGCGCCCACGGTTCGCGCCCGGATCTACGATGGGCTGGGATTCCTTGGAATCGAACTCGAAGAAAAGCGAATGGGTGAAATGGGTCGAGTTTATGCGACCACAAGGATTTTGAGGAGGACAAACCATGCACATCATCTTTGGAAAGTTTGTGGGCGGTCGGGGAGCCGTGGGGTTGCTCGTTTTACGAATGGTCGTGGGAGCGGCGTTTATCCTGCACGGCTGGCCCAAGTTTCAACATGCCTTCAACTGGATGGGTCCCGGCGCCCCCCGTCCCTGCCCCCTTCCAGGCACTGGCGGCGCTGTCCGAGTTTGGTGGAGGCTTTGCCTTGATTTTGGGTCTGCTGACGCCGATTGCGGCGTTCGGCATCGCCTGCACGATGACGGTGGCTTTAGTGATGGTGCATCTGCCACATGGTGATCCCTTCGTCGGTTCACGTGGCGGACCTTCCTTCGAGCCAGCGATGGGATATCTGTCTATCATGATCATGTTGATACTCAACGGTCCGGGCGTGCCGTCGCTCGATGCCCTGCTGTTCGGCAGGAACCACTTTCCTGTCAGAACATCGGCGCTGTCTGATACTGGAGAGACGCGCTGATATCTTCTCCGCGTCCCTTGGTGAGATCTCGGCGTGACCATGGACGTTTGTTGGAGGCGGACAGGGAGAACCTGGAAACGTCGGCGCTGGTGCGTGACGATGAAGCGAAAACGAAAGAGGTGTAACGATGGACAACAAGGATGAATCAAAGGCAAAGGCCCTGAAGAGCCACCGGAACGTGGCGCGGTTGAACCGCTACCATGAGGAGCTACCGCCAACCTCCCTGCCCCGGGGACAGGAGGGAGAGCAGCAGCCATCAGATCTAAGAGCCGCGGTCCACCGACAGGAGGAAGAGCAGCAATCCTCACCGCCAATCGCCGCGCCCCAGCAAGACGTGCCAGTTGGCTTTGTGAATCAGAAAGAGGATCTGAGACTATCCTCTGAGGAGATTACACGACTTCGACAGAAGGCTGCTGTTCGCCATCATCTTGCAGCAATCGTGCGAGACTCCCTCGGAACGATGTCCCCTGCCACTATGCCGACAGCGGACCTCGAAGCGCTCATTGCCAGACTCAGCGAGGAACAACAGAAGTACCTCGCAGACCCCGTGGCGCCTGAAGTGTGGAACCAAATACTCTTCGACTTACCTCACCATTTGGACGCTGCGGGATTGCTGGGGCCGTTGCTGCGTGACAAATCTATCGTTGAAATCATGGTTAACGGTCCCGACTGCCTGTTTGTCGAACGCGTGGGAGGACAGATCGAACGATGGCCCGAGGTGTTCTCCGATGAGGAAGAGATCACTTCGACCGTCAATGCGATGCTCGCGCACACAGGGGGGCACCTCTCCGTGCAATCTCCCCTCTTGGATGGACGGCTGCCTGATGGTTCGCGGCTGCACGGGGTGCATGCTGACTTGAGCCCGCAGGGCACGTGCATCACCATCCGCAAGTCCCAGGAACTGCTGACGATGAATTCTTTGCTGCATAACGGCACGGTGGACGCTCGCATCGCTCGCTTCCTCAGGGCCTGTGTGCGATCCAAGCAAAACCTGTTGATTTCCGGCGGAACCGGCACTGGCAAGACCACCCTTCTGGCCATACTGTGCCGGGAGATTCCGCAACAAGAACGCGTGGTGGCGGTTGAGTCTATCAGCGAGATCCAATTCGACCTGCCCAACGCTATCAATCTCGAAACCCGTCTGCCGTCCGAGGAAGGTAAGGGAGAAATATCGCCTCGCGAGCTGATCCGAAATGCGTTGCGCATGCGCCCGAGCCGTATCGTTGTCGGTGAAGTTCGCGGTGGCGAGGCCCTCGAATTGCTCCAGGTCATGAACACAGGACACCCCGGATCCATGGGAACCATACACAGCTCTTCTGCCAGAAACGCTCTCGCGCGCATGCAGACTTCGACCCTTCTCGCGGGAATTGATCTGCCGATGCTGTTTGTTTCTCAATTGGTCTCTGATGCGCTGGATTTTGTAGTCCATCTTAAGAGAGAGGCCAGCGGTGTACGCCGGGTCACTGCTGTTGAGGAGGTCTTGCACCTTGAGGGCGGGACTATTCTCACGCAGACCATCTTTGAATGGATAGCGGAACCTGGCAAACAAGGCCATCACGCTGCCACAGGTCTCCCACCAAGACGCCTGGAGGAGATCGAAGAAGTGGACGATCTTCCGGACAATTTCTTCAGAGAGGAAATGTGAAAGCCACACGGCGCGCAGGGACATATCGTTGTTCTGCAAAGCAGCGAGGATATCAACAACACTTCAGAACGGGATTCTCAGCGGCACTCCTACGTGGACAGTGCCAGGGGAGCACACGAGGGCTGAGTCGTGCCAAGCAGGCTCCTTAGTAACATCGGACATACGTACGGAGAGTGATTCAATTCTCCGCACAGAAGGGTTGTGGGAATATGAAACTGGAAACCAGTAAGTTGGGAGAAAAGCTGGTCGAAGAAAGCCTCACCACTTCGGCCCAGCTCCAGGATGCCCTCCGTCGGCAGCGCATCACCGGAGATAAAGAGGGTCTGTTCGTAACGGGGGCTTTGCAGAATGCGATTTTCAACAGCGCCAACTTCTCGAGTATCGCCACCGACGAGAAGGGCGTCATTCAAATATTCAACGTCGGCGCCGAGCGTATGCTGGGCTACACGGCCGCCGACGTGATGAACAAGGTCACCCCGGCCGACATCTCCGATCCGCAGGAAGTGATCGCGCGGGCCGAAGCCTTGAGCCTCGAGCTCGGCACTCCGATCACCCCGGGCTTCGAG
>MNXM01000217.1 GCA_001872605.1 Armatimonadetes bacterium CG2_30_59_28
GAGCATCACGCTCCCGCGTTCATAGCGATCGGCCAGCAGTGTGAACAGGACCTCCATCGCCTCGCGGTTCTGCTGCACGTAGCCCAGGTCGTCCAGGATGAGTGCTTCATAGCGAGATAGGTGCTTCAGTGCCTTCGGCGCGGACTCACCGAGTCGGTAGTGTCAGGTCTCGTTTGGCGGCCAGCAGGTCCTGCACCCGCAGGCTGCACGGTCGGAACAGGACGACACGCAACGAGTGCCTCGAGAGCGGCAATACACGCGCAATTCCACCTGCTCGTCATCCCAACACGTCACAACGGCTGTCTGGGCAGCTATCTCACGAATAATCCGGGCTAACATCGTCATACTCATCATCGCCGTCAACGGGTTGCGAAATGCACGGGAGACGAAGGCAATATGCGTGGTGAATTTCCCTGCGTTCCCGAACGTTTCCGAGGCGCAAACGTAAAAGAGCGGATTTTCCCGCGTCACCAGCACCGCTCTCCTACGTTCCGCGGCGCGGACTGCAGGGGGTTCAATGAAATTTTAGGTTTTGTTTAAGGTTACTTTACATTGTTACGTTATCTGTAAGATACAGCAATTGATTGTAAAGCCGATGGCCCTCTCGTGCTGCACGGTTTGCCACAGGAGGAAGCGTCGACAAAACCGGGAGGTGGCCAAAGTGGTAGTTTTACTGGTAGTGCTGACGTTCGTGGTTTTTTTGTTCGTGGATTGGTGCCTGGAGATGAACCGGAGTCGCGTGGCGACGTTCTCTGAAGTCGGGAGAGCCGCTGTGTCCGCAAGGACTGCCGCGCAAATCCGATCTTCCTCGCTGGGGTAGAGACGCCAGGACTTCAACTGTCGGATTGGGAGGGTTCTCATGCAGGCCGCTATACTTAACGACCTGACCAAGTGTATTGGCTGCGGTGCGTGCGCGGCTGCCTGTAAGCAGACAAACAATCTGCCTAAAGGTAAGGCGAGGTCACTTGATGCATACACGTGGACGTATGTCGATTATCGGGCGGATACCTTTGTCCGTCGAATGTGCATGCACTGTTTGGAGCCTGCCTGTGTGTCGGTATGTCCGGTGGGCGCACTGCACAAGACTGAATCGGGGGCCGTTGATTATGCCCCGGCGAAGTGTTTCGGGTGTCGCTATTGCGTGATGGCGTGCCCCTTCGACATCCCTAAGTACCAGTGGGACAAGCAACTGCCCATCACTCAGAAGTGCATCATGTGCCACGAGAAGAAACTGCTGCATGGAGAACAACCGGCCTGCACGTCCGTATGCCCTACCGGCGCCACTCTGTTCGGGGATCGCGGTGACCTCATCGCCGAAGCCAGGCGCAGGATTGGGGAGAACCCCGATCGTTACGTCAAGCATATCTACGGGTTGCACGAGGCGGGAGGAACGTCGGTACTGTACGTCTCGGGTATCCCGTTCGACAGACTGGGATTCAAGGTGGAGGTAAAGGAGGGACCTTACCCCGAGTTGACTTGGGCGGCGCTGTCCAAGGTGCCGCATGTTCTCGGTTTCGGCTGCGCGTTCCTGTTCGGTGTTTCGTGGGTAATCAATCGGCGCATGCAGATCGCGGCAGAGGAGGGTACGCCATCCGACCCTAAAGCACCAATTCGCGAGCCCAAGAACCATGCAGGGGGAGATGAGCAGTCGTGAGGATTCTAAAGCATCTCACTTTCTGGCGGCTGGTGTTTGCGGTCATTGCGGTTGCGGGAGTTACCGCCATTTTTCTGCGTTTTGCCAAGGGACTTGGTGCAACCACCGGTATGAATGATGCCTGTCCCTGGGGAATCTGGATTGGTTTTGACATCCTCTGTGGAGTGGGCCTGAGCGCGGGGGCCTTTACCGTCGCCGCTCTGGTTTATGTGTTTCGCCTCGAGAAGTACCGGCCCATCCTCAGGGCAACCGTGCTGACGGCTTTCCTGGGATATCTGATGGCAATTGTGTCGCTGCTCTGTGACCTGGGACTTCCGTATCGCATCTGGCACCCCCTCTTTATGGGGAACCTCCACTCGCCGCTGTTCGAGGTTGCAATATGCGTCATGTGTTACACAACGGTGCTGGCGTTGGAGTTCAGCCCGGCGGTATTTGAGAGGCTGGGAATGAAGACCCCGCTGAAGTGGATCCACACCATATCGCTTCCTCTCGTAGTGTTGGGTGTGCTTCTGTCCACACTGCATCAGTCTTCTTTGGGAACGCTCTACATCATCGTCCCGAACAAGCTGTACGGGTTGTGGTATAGTCCCCTGCTGCCGGTGCTCTTCTACATCTCCGCCATCGGCGCCGGTCTGTCAATGGTTATCTTTGAATCCTACATGAGCCACCGCGCACTGGGGACCAGTCTTCACCGTGACATCCTGCAGGGACTTGCCAAGGCCAGCGCAGCGGTGTTATCAGTCTACCTCGTCGTCCGTGTGGCCGATCTTGCAGCACGAGGGAACCTGAGTCTCGTCGTGACCTCGACGAGCGAGAGTCGATTGTTCCTTCTTGAGATTGCTTTGGGATCGGTAATCCCGATCATTCTCTACCTGCATCCTCGCGTGCGTGAGAACCGAACGGGTCTGTTTCTCACAGCGGTAATGGTCTTATGCGGGTTCGTGCTGAACCGCTTGAATGTGAGTATCACGGGATTGCAGCGATATGCCGGGCAAAGTTACATGCCCTCCTGGATCGAGGTTGGGACCACCGTGTTCATTGTGGCCTGTGGCTTCGTGGCGTTTGGGCTGGCGGCCCACTACCTACCCGTCTTTCCCGCTTCCGAAGACGAAGGGCACGATGTCCGTTACGCTTCACTGGAGGAATCCCCGTCGCCTCCACCTTCTTCAATGCCGCGGATAGCGACGCCACGCGGGCTTGCTTTTCTCGGCGGACTGGCGATGTTCTTTGCCCTCGCAGCGATCTTCGAGAGGGCGAATGGCTTGATTCCGTTATCTCGGGCGGCTTTTGTTTCGGAGGAGCGCCGGGAACGGAGCGTACTCCTGCGTATGCAGGACAACTCGATGAAAGTGCCTGAAAACACACAACTCAAGCCCAGTTTACTGAGTCTTGGGGCTGTCGTCTTCAGGCACGCCACTCATGTGCAGGGACAGCACCTGGCCTGTGAGACTTGTCATGCAGACTTGTTCTCAATGAGCAGGAAGGTTTCTGTGAGAGACGGACACACGATCGATATGATGGACAAATGCCAATCGTGCCACGATGGTCGTTTAGCATTTGAGATACGGAACGGGTGCGCTTTCTGTCACGCCACGCAAGGAGAACAGAGCTTCTCAGCCGTGACGGACAAGCAGGTGCAACCTCCCGCAGACTATCGCTATCCCAACACGAAGGGCAAACTCGGCCCCGTTGCGTTCAGCCACAAACGTCACCTGGCCCACGTCGATGGGACCTGCACGTCATGCCATCCCACTATCTTCGGGATGGTCACCCCGGGGTCCACGAAGCTTGCGATGGCAGAAATGCGGAAAGGGAAGCAATGCGGCGCCTGTCACAACGGAAGGGATTCTTTCACTGTCGCGACTGACTGCGGACTTTGCCACAGTGGAGGGACGGAAGGGAAAGCGCACCGAGCGAGCTCCACGAACAAGGTTCCCGCTGACCGTCGTTTGCGCTCGAAGCGGTCCCCCGGATCAGTCACCTTCTCTCACCGAACACACATGAGGGGTGGCACTGAATGCGCAACTTGTCATCCGTCGATCTTCACCATGACGGGATCGCAGCAACTGACCATGAAGCGGATGAAGGCCGGTGGGCAATGTGGTCAGTGCCACAACGGCAGAGACGCGTTTACCGTGGCCACGGAATGTGAACTGTGCCACAAAGCGCGCTCCCACGCAAGCTCGAAGGGACCTGTCGCCGCGTCCAACAAAGTGGCGCTGCCTCCGGACTACGGGATGCCGCTGGCGGAGGGAAGCGTGGGGCCGGTGGTCTTCAGCCACAGCAGTCACTCGAAGTACACACAGGGCATGTGCATGGAATGCCATCAGAAGCTCTTTCCGATGGATCACGCTGACAAGGGCGCCTACACAATGGAGAAGATGGGAGAAGGCAAGCAATGCGGGGACTGTCACGACGGAAAGCGGGCCTTCAGCGCGATGGACGATTGCTCCAAGTGCCACCTTATGACTGACGCGTAATGTTTACTGCCGCAGATACCTGCCTGAGACAGGGAATCGCTCCATCGCATGAGCGACTTGGGCAACCTCTGACCCCGTCAGGCGCGTGGCAGCAACGTTTCGCCCATGCAGACAACGCATCCTTTTCCCGCACCGATGGAGAGTGACGGTCATGCAAGCAAAAGTCCTTGTGGTTGAGGACGAGCAGGATGTCGCTCGTTCCCTCGCCTACCAGCTTGAGAAGGAAGGCCTCGCAGCGAGGGTCTCCGCCAACGGACTGGATGCGCTGGAACAGATCCGCAGTTGGCGCCCCAACATCGTGCTGCTGGACCTGATTCTCCCGCAGGTAGACGGTTTCACCGTCTGCCGCGAGGCACGGCAAGTCTCGGACGCATGGATCATCATCCTGACTGCGAGGACGGAAGAAATAGACCGCGTGGTGGGTCTGGAACTGGGGGCCGACGATTACGTCTGCAAGCCCTTCAGCATGCGCGAGCTGATCGCTCGTGTTCGCGCGGTGCTTCGGCGCAAGCAGGAGAACCAGCAGCCATCGTCGGTAGAACTCGTCTCCGGAGACCTCACGCTCCAAACCGATTCACGACGGGTGCTGGTGGCGAACCAACCGGTTAACCTCACACTGAAGGAGTTCGAGTTGCTCAAGGTGTTGATGTCAAGGCGTGGGGAGACACTATCGCGGGAGGCTCTGTACGATGCCGTGTGGGATACCGAGATGCCGCAGGATACTCGGACGTTGGATGTGCATATCCACTCTCTGCGGGAGAAAACAGAAAGGAACCCAGCAATCCCCGCGAGAATCACGACCGTGCGCGGCATAGGCTACCGGTTCGACGGGTAGTATTGGCGAGTACTCCACGGCAAACTACGGACGGGGCATCACCGAAGATCGCGTGTTGGGGAAATGGGCGAGGGATATCTCGCGGCGTCCGGGATTCTCATCGATGTCTGAAGATCGGGAGGTTTTCCCCACCGCGTCGTGGGGAAAACCACGATTGCCTCGTCGCACATCCTGACTACTTGCCGACAGTGCTCCGCCGGCGTTGCACCATGTCCGACACAATGATCCCGACAAAAAATGTTGCAATAGCAAGTAGAACACACATGTGAACCCGCCCCTCTCGTCACTGTATACAATCAGATCATACCCTCAAGCTGTAAAATGGATGTAAAAGCAGTCTGAAAACTTGTGAAGATCGCTCCACCAATTTCGCCCCCCCGTGACACGATGACAGAAGCTGGGTATAATGGCTCTGCAATCGTGTGTAGAATCTGTCTTGCATTGAGCGGGCTGGAGGGGATTAGACAAAGATAAAGCTCGCGGTTGATCGGGTGGCTCAGCTCAGACACGGCGTGGGTTCACATGGACCTGTCGCGCATTGATGCAGTCCAGTAGGAGGAGATGAATGACAAGAAAAACTTCTGCAAAGGGATTCACCCTGATTGAGCTGCTGGTGGTGATTGCCATCATCGCGATCCTCGCGTCGATTCTGTTCCCGGTTTTTGCGCGGGCGCGGGAGAAGGCGCGGCAGGCAACCTGCGCGAGCGATCTGAAACAGATTGGTCTTGCAGCGCACATGTACGCTCAGGACTATGACGGGGTCCTGTTCTGGATCCGCAACCCGGAGAATCCCGGCGCCGGCCCGCGATGGTGGGAGGCGACGGGGGCGCTGGCACCCTACGTCTCCGGGAGCAGTACTCCCAAGATTGCGTTCGATGGATGTCCCTCCAATCAGAACCAATACGGCGACTACTTCGCAAACGGACATATCATCGGGTACAGCACAAACGCTCCTGCAAAGTGCATCGATGAAATTCAATATCCCTCCCAGAAGATCATCATTGCCGAAGCACACACTTCCTGGTGGTCAGATGTTTTCTGGTACTACAATCTTGATTCCACCACCCACGCGAGCAACTGGCTCGAGACGCCGCACAACGGAGGACTGAATTTGCTGTGGGCGGATGGTCATGTTTCCTGGAAGCGAAGAGAATCGCTGTCGGCAGGAACAAGGATCAAGCTGGGCCTGCTCTATGCCGACAGTGCCCCGACGGCTTTGTGATCGTGGAAAGGACTTGCTGCGCGCGGGAAGGATCGCTACCGCAAGGCATCCTGTCGCCGGGAAAACGAGATTCAGCGGTATTGGCTTACCAATCCATGCAGCATCAGCGCTTCGTGCATTCTACAGGGTTACTGGGCTCGCGGGTCGGAAAATCTGTCGGGTTCCTTGCGGCCCTGTGCTGGACACTCACCGGGAAGCTCGCACCGGCCCCCGCCTGGGCAATCGAGTTCAGCGCGTACTCTCCTGACATAACTGGAGAGAGTGACGTTTCTCCTTCGCTGAAACAAGCCCTTCAGGACGCGTACAAGGGAGATGGCGTCCTTCGCGTTTCGCCTGGCAAGTATCTGCTGGCCAAAGGCGTGGCGATTTCTCCCCACGTGACGATCTCCTGTGGTCAGGGGACCGCAGTGTTCCGGGGAGTGGACAAGCAAACAGACCTTTTTCTGTTCGGCAAGAACCAGGGCAACCGGTTTGAAGGGCTGAACTTCCAGCATTGCCGCAAGGCATTCAGTTGCGTGGGAGACGGTTACATCGCCACTGCCCGCTTCGCGCGGTGCGGGTTCAGCGACTGTGAGATTGGTGTCGATGGAACGCCCATTCAAGTGGTCACCTTCGAGGAATGCGCTTTCAGCAAATGCGCTTACGGAATCCGTGGGGGGCGTGGTTATGGGGGCCGGTCAAACATGGTGGTCGTCACTCGTTCCAGTTTCACCTTCTGCAGCGAGTGGGGGGTGGAAGTGGAAGGAAGCCCCGCCAACATCCGCGACTGCAACTTCGAGAGTTGCGAAGGCGGAGGCATCGCCTTCGTTGACGCGATGGTCGGGACCGTTGAGGGATGCTACTTCGAGGCCGTAGGCAAGGAGCGAAACCTGGACGTACTCATCTCCGCCGCGCGGCTGCGCACCGGCATCGTGTCGATCCGCAACAACCAGTTCAACTCCGGGTTTGCGCAGAATCGGGTGGTCGTGGATAAGAACAACGGCGCTCATGTGTATGACAACTTCGTCTACGTTCGCGCCGATCAAACGTTCGTCAAGGACGATTCCACCACAGCTCGTGTCCGTGTGCACGACAACTTCCTTGAGGGAGAAGGCAAGGAAAAGTAGTTGACCGGAGGAGGTCTTCATGTATCGACCGCTTTGGTTGGTGATGCTCGCAATGATCCTGCAAGCGACGGAGGGCGCGGTGCTGACGCAGAACGGACAACCTCGGTGCGGCATCGTCCTGTCCGACCGACCCACGCGCAGCGCGCAACTGGCCGCGGCGGAATTGCGGGAGCACGTGCGGCTGATCTCCGGCGCTACGCTCCCTATTGCCCGCGAGACCGCTGGGTTGTCGGGCAACTTGTTGCCGATCTATGTCGGCGAGAGTGGAGCGACGCGTTCCGCCGGTCTGCTTTCCCATGAGTTCCACCCGCAGGAGTCGCTGATCCGAGTCACTGACAAGGCGGTCTGTCTCCTCGGTCGCGACGATCCCGACTTCGGTGAGATCACATACGAGCAGAACGGCGCGTGGCCTAACTTCAACGCCATGAGTCCCTTCTACCGCGTCGGCACGCTCTACGCGGTCTACAGTTTCCTCGAACGCTTCTGCGGCGTACGCTGGTACATGGTGACCGACCTTGGGACGGTAATACCCAAGTCAGCGACGATCCGGGTGAAACCCACCGAACAGACGGACACGCCATGGACATGCTACCGCCGTATCGGCTCGCACGCATGGGGGATTCCCGGCCAATACGGGCGACTGGATGGAAGCGTTCGACGCTATGACAAACATCCATCCCAACGAGACTTGAACCTCTATCAATTGCGCACACGCATGGGCGGAGAGCCTTTCTCTGTCAACCATTCTGTGTACGACTACTACAAGCGATTTGGCAAAGAGCGCCCGGACTGGTTTGTCGGCAATAACCCCGGGCCTTCCACGCAGCTTAAGTACCACCTCCCCGACGTCATCGACCAGGTTGTCGCGGACGCCGAAGGGTTCTTCTCTCTGCCCTTTATTGCTCGCCGGTTTGGCGGGAAGGACACCCACGCGGCGAAGGTGGCGGCGGGAGACTTCTTTCCTGTTGTGCCGCTGGACAATCGAGACTATGGCGACGAAGCGGACCCACCTCTGCAGCCGGAACGCCAGGGCAAGCACTTCGGCAGCGGGGTTGCCAGCAACTACATCTTCACCTGGGTCAACCGCGTGGCGGCGAAAGTGGCCGTGAAATTCCCCGACGCGTGGATTTCGGCCATCGCGTACGCCGGCATGTTCGAGCCTCCTGATCTACCCATGCAGCCTAATGTGGCTGTCGGAGTGGCCATGGCCGACGGATGGGAAGGATACGGGATGGACACGCTGCGAGAGTGGCGGAAGAGAGTGAGTCGCCTGTACACCTGGGAGTACCACTATGCCTGGGGCGGCCGCTTCCCTCTCATTCGCCCCCACCAAGTCGCCAGCTATCTGAACCAGCTCCGGTCGTCGAACGTTGAGGGCATGTTCATGGAGATGGGCGACCACAATGCCGCGCTCTGCCATCTCGACTACTACGTAACTGCTCGGATGCTCATCGACCCACGCGCCACGGTGGACAGCATCCTTGCAGAATACTTCCGGCTCTTCTACGGACCGGCAGAGAAGCCGATGGCGCGATTCTGGAAGCTGATGGAAGAGACTTCGGCATCTATTGACGAGTTGCAGAAGCAGGGCAGGGGCGTGTCCAACGCGTGGGTTGAAGGAGTGGGCGACTCCCGCATGGACGACCTGCGGCGGTGCGTGGAGGAAGCAGAACGGCTGGCCGCCGAAGAGCCATACACCTCGCGCGTGAAGATGCTCCGCTCGGGAATCCTGGACATGCTCTCCCATGACCTCAAGTTCCACCAGCAGGTTGCCGCCTCGCCCTTGCCGATCATCGTCGCGAAGAAGGTGACCGCTTCACCGAAGGTTGACGGCAAATTGGACGACGCGGCGTGGAATGACGCGCAGGTCACGCGTGAATTCGTCACTCCCCTGGACCGACCGCAACGCGTGAAGACCGTGGGCATGGCGGCGTATGACGATCAGAAGCTTTACATCGGTATGCGGTGCAGTGAACCGGGACGCATGGGCGAGATCAGACTGTTTCAGAAACGCTCCACCTCCTCCATCTGCGCCGATGATTCCGTTGAGATATTTCTCGACCACGATGCCAACACAAAGGACTTCATTCAGATCATGGCGAACACTGGCAGCTACCTCTGGTACCAGTGGAAGGGCAAGTATTTGCAGGCGGATCTTCCCGACTTGGGTATCGAGGTCAAGGCGTGGTCGGGCGCAGACGAGTGGTCGATGGAAGTGGCCGTTCCGTTTGACCGACTCCAGACCGACGCGCCAAAGCCCGGTGCGGAGTGGCGGATCAACCTGATGCGAAATCGCTTCATGGATCGCAGTCCCGGCTCGGGCGCCCTCGATGAAATCTGGTACCACATGTGGTCGCCCAGCTTTACTCTGAGTTACCACGTGCCGGATCGGTTTGGGGTGCTGAGGTTTGAGTGACGATGATGCCCGTACGCGTGTTGCCGTTCACTGACATCTCTGAGCCACCATCGGAAAGGGGAAGAAGTTGTACGGCCCTATGAATAGTGAGTGGGATTGAGACACGCTATACTCGCTTAAGTTGACAACCGCCCCTTGTGGTTTCGGGTAGGGGCCATCACCGATATGCCCACCACAGGACGAACTTCATGCGAGTGTGGGCACGTCGGAGACCGCCCCTATCGAGAGACTCATGGTGATGGGCGCGTTCTCTGCCTGAACCGCTATAAGTGAGTAGACTCACCATCGAGGTGCAATAATGGCGCTGCAGGGCATTTTACCAACTATACTCGTTACGGATGAAAATCCACCTTTCCCCCTCACCCTCGAACCCTTTGGGTTCGCGCCCTCTCCCCCGATGGCTGACTCTCAGACACACTTAACACCGTGAGCCACATCCGGTAAACTAGAGGGCATGGAGATCTGTGGTCAGTATTTTAGCAGAGAGACCCTCAGACGGATAGAGGGGGAGTTGGCGCGGCGGGTGTGTCGGTGGCTGGAGTGGCGGTCAC
>MNXM01000218.1 GCA_001872605.1 Armatimonadetes bacterium CG2_30_59_28
TAACCATCCCCCGAAACAAGTTCGGGGGGATTACCGAATCAATCGGGTATGTCCGTCTTCGTTTCAGCAGGGACAGTATTTTTGACGACCTACTTACTCCAGGTCTCCCGTCCGAACACACGCAATGATGGGAGTTCCATGGGCGAGGTGTTCTCGAGCGTGCTCGACACCCAGGTAGTTGACGTCAACATCGTACCCCAAGGCGGACACAAGGCGCACATTGGCGGCCTTTGTGCCTGCCGCCGTGCACCGAAGGAGACCACACAACTCAGCCTCCGTCCGGGACTCTCCGTAGTAGGCAAGCACCATGCGCACGCAGGCAGGGATGCAGATCCATTTCCTATCCTGCTTCAGATGAGGAAGCGCGAGAGAGTGTCTCAACATTCCTGAGCATCTCCTGGGATTCGGTTTCGGAGCGATGAATTCTGCCTGTCTGTACGTCCACCAACAGGACACCGACCGTGCCCAACCTGCCGCGCGACGGTACGGAGTACGCGACCGGGGTGCGCCAGAAAATCCCCTCCGCGTCCATGAACAGTTCCGGTTCGTCGGCGTGGAGCAGATTACCCACTTCATTGAGCAGGTAGTCATCGACTCTCTGCTTGGCGGCGAAGGGCGTGATGTTCACTTCGGAGCGGAACTCCAGCTTGACGGAAAGCTCTGCCGGTTTCGGGATGCTTACTGCGATACTCATTTTTTTCTCTCCCTTGCCCTCTGAAACGACAATAGCGGAAGCTGCGCTCAGTATACTTCAGCGTGGGCAGACTGTCAGTTGCCAGAGGCTGTTCAGGGTCAGTAACCGAACTCCCGCTCCACTTCCGCGATTGATTCTTCGATGATATCCATGCCCTTTGCTGCGATGGATTCCTCCATCACGATGGGAGGCGACATGCGCAGGATGTGGCCGGCAGGAACCCAGGCGAGGCCCTTCTGGAAGGCCCGTTGGTATACCAGCTTCCCTGCTTCGGGGAACGGCTCTTTTGTCTCGCGGTCTTTGACCAGCTCCACACCGAGTAGACAGCCCTTGCCGCGCACGTCGCCAACGATGGGATGTGCGTCCTTCATGGCAGCCATGCGTCGGTCGAAGTATTCACCGAGTTTCAGCGCATGCCCCAGCAACCCCTCTTCCTGAATGACCTCGATACTTGCCAGCGCGGCGGCGCAGGCCATGGGATTGCCGCCGTAGCTGGTCGAAGCGGAAATCTTGTTGATGCTTTCCTTGTACCGTTCAGACACAAGCATCCCGGTCACGGGGAACCCGTTGCCAAACCCTTTGCCAACGGTTACGACGTCGGGGCGCGTATCCCAGTGCTCGATGCAGAAGAACTTGCCAGTCCGCCCCATGCTGGTGAGAACCTCGTCGGCCATCAGCAGAATGCCTCGGTCATCGCAGAACTGGCGCAGCTTGGGGAAGAAATCATCCGGCGGGAAGATCGACCCAGCCCACCCCTGAACCGGCTCAAGCACGAACGCAGCGACATTGCCCGTGGTGGCGCACGTGATGAATTCAGCGAAGAAGTTGATGTAGGCGTCGGTGTCGATCGTGCCGTCCGGTTTCGTGAACAGTGGGCGATAGGGATACGGTCGCGGCACCATGTAGAAGCCCTGACTCCGACCGGGACCGTTCGTCGGGTTCATGTTCGCCAAGCTCACCGCGTGACCGGTCTTGCCGTGGAAGTCCATGTAGCAGGAGATGAACTCGGTCTTCCCCGTCGCCGCGCGGCAGACTCGCAGACCCGCCTCCACCGCGGTCGTGCCGCTGTCGTACAACTGCATCCCGGTCAGGTCCCACGGCTGAATCTCAGCCATCTTCTCCAGCAAGGCCACTTTGACGGGTGTGTTGAAGTCGTGACAGTTCATCAGGTTCTTTGCATGAAAGGCGACGGCTTCGCTGATCTTGGGATGGCAGTGACCGAGGGTAGTCACGTAGATGCCGCTGGAGAAGTCGATGTAGACATTGCCGTCGACATCGGTCAGCGTCACTCCGTGGCCCTTCCCGAAGACCACCGGGCACAAGGTGACCTGGCTGGAATAGCCGGTCATGTGCTTCATGCCGCGAGCGTTGTATGCAGCAGACTTCGGGCCTGGGATAGAGTCGGTAACGATGTGCGGAACCGTCGTGGGATCGACGGATGCCCAGCTTGAAGGATTCATGCATAACCTACCTTGAAAAGGATAGCCGGATAACGGGATAACCCCGGAGTAGTGCACAGACCGTTTGTCGAAACAAGCGGACGCGGGTAGAATAGACCCGCGTCGGTTTCCCAAGATAGGCAGTATTGAGTAGAATGTCAATGCGTTTCTTGGGCGAGTGTGAATGGTGCGGTGTCCAACATCAGTCGGCGGAGCCGCAACCAGCTCGTGCTCGTAGTCGTTCTCGTGCGGGAGCTCTGCGAGTTCCCAGAACTCGAATCCCGCCTCGACGACGACAGCGAGAACGACTACGAGCTCGATTGTTCCACAAGGAGACATGCGATGGGCAAATACGATCATCTGGAACTGCAGGGCAACGAACGGGAAGAAGCCGTACAGGCCGTCAAGGAGCAAATCGCCGCATGGGGAATCACCATGCCGGACGTAACCCCGCTGCCGCTGCACTTTGGACTGGGTCGCTTTCGGGATGTTGGGGAAACCGAGTTCTGGGTGGCTAACGAGGTTGAGCTTGGCTATTGCGGCAAGTTCCTCTTCGTCTTCGATGGCCAGACCTGTCCCTACCATTACCACAAAGTGAAGCATGAAACCTTCTTCCTTCTGAAAGGAACGCTGCGCATGAGGGTGGGAGTCGAAGAGCGGGTCATGGAGAAAGGCGACCTGCTGCCCATGCCACCCGGGCTGGGGCACTCATTCACCGGCATCGGGCCCGCTCTGATTCTGGAAGTGTCCATGCCTTCGACGCTTCAGGACAACTTCTTTGAGAACAAGTCGATTGGGGACAACGGGGTGATCTAATCTCGATGGTGGAATCCCCCAAAAATGCCGGGCGACAAGCGCGGCGCGTCATGTTGGATGCGACAGAAGATCCCTCAAACCGAGGCGACCAGCAGTGTTCCCGCCCCCTGGAGGCAAGGTTGGGGCGCGTGAACGCGACCGGACACACGAAGCACCGCTACCGGTCTCCCCTCCGCTACCCCGGTGGAAAGTCCAAAGCCATTGAGCAAATCCTTCCGCTATTGCCGCGGCAAGTGGGAGAGTACCGCGAGCCGATGGTTGGCGGCGGCTCCGTCTTCCTCGCCGCGCGAAGCGCGGGCATTGCCGAACGATACTGGATCAACGACCTGTTCCCTGATCTGTACGCGTTCTGGACCACCGTACAGGACACTGCGCAGTGCGCGCGGCTGCAAGATGAACTGGAATCGCTGCGGTGCAGTTTCAGCGATCCCGCCGAGACGAAGGAGTATTTCCTGAACGCTCGCGAAGAGGAGCCGGCCGATCCCTTCCGTCAGGCATTCCTGTTCTTCTTCTTCAACCGGGTCACGTTCTCAGGCACGACGCGCGCCGGAGGTTTCTCCAGCCAGGCGAGCACACGACGATTCACCGCGTCATCCATCCAACGGCTCACCCCGATGCCGGACGCGCTGGGGGAAGTGAAAATCACCAATCTCGATTTCCAGGAGATCATCGACGCGCCGGGGGAGGATGTGTTCGTCTTTCTCGATCCCCCGTACTTCTCTGCGGAACGTTTGTATGGGAAGAAAGGCGGGCTGCACGAATTCGATCATGAGCGGCTCGCGGCAACTCTCCGCAACACCCCACACCGCTTTCTGATGACCTACGACGATTGTCCTGCGGTGCGTGAGTTTTACTCCTGGGCGAATCTACGTCCATGGAGACTCCAATACGGCATGAGCAACTGCAACCGGGAGAATACAGCAAGGGTCGGAGCAGAATTGTTTGTGTCGAATTATGATCCGCAAGTGCCCGAATCAGGAGCAACTGACTCCCAGTATCGCCTCAACTTCGCGTGATCAACGACCGGTCCGTCGTCGAAGTCGCTCCACTGTGTGAGGTATTCCTCCACCGATCCGGCGGCGGCCCAGAAGCGGTATTCGTCCGCCGCAATGACGGCTTCGGCAAGGCAGGCGAACTCCACGTAGCCCTCGCCTCGGTCCAGTGACAACGGCACCAGTCCATCCGTCTTGAACGCGCTGACGTTCATCACGGTCTCCATCGCCGGTCCGTATCGGAAGACTTTTGTGATGTGTGGGAAGGCGATCACAAAGCCGACCCCCTCAATTCCCGATTTTCTCAGGAGATCAACGAAACCCTCCTGACTGCGTCCGCACAGCTTCCACTCGAATCGCTCCGGATCCCGCCGCTCCACGATGTCCACAAAATAGACCTTGAAGGTGGATTGGCCATCGGGCAGTTTGAGCGTCTTCTTCCCCGCTGCGCGAGCGCGGTAGGTGTTGCATGGTTTGATGGATTCCATTGTTCGCCTTTCGTAAATCGGTTGCTCGAATGTCGCGGAAGATTATAGCGCAAACCCTGGTAACTGCTCAGGCATAACCTCTTGACAGGATTCACTGGATGCGCAGGATGAGGGCGAACTCACAGAGTTCGCGCAGACCGGTCACTGGCCTTTCGGCAGTTCGGCGGGGACTTACACGCACGATGGCTCGCAGGAGTCAACGTGGCGAAGCGTGCAAGGCTACACGCAACCGCAACGACGTTCCCTCGTCGCTCTCCCCCCTCCTGTCAATCTTGTACATCCTGTCCGAGTGCGTGTAGAGTGACAAATTCTGTTTCGCTAACTGTTTCGTGTAATCATTCCCCCGTAACCGACTCTATTTCATTCTATCCGCGTGGTCGGGCGCGGGCCTGCTGGTACAGCATCAGGGCAAGGGCGAGAACCGCAATGCCCGATCCTGTGAGCAACGCGGTTGTGGCGCCAAACGCCTGCCACAACAGGCCGGTTGTCAGACTCGATACGAGTGCGGCGACACCAATGCCGGCGTTGTAGACCCCGAAGGCCAGCCCGCGCTGGTGAGACTCACACAAGTCTGCGATGAGCGCTTTCTCGGTGCCTTCCGTCAGCGCGAAGAATAGGCCGTAGGCGCCGAAAAGTACCCAGATATGCACGGGCTGCGAGGCCAGCGCAAACCCCGCGTAAACCAAGACGTAGACGAACCACCCCACGGCAATGGTTCGCACGCGCCCCAGGCGGTCGGACAGAGCGCCGCATGGCGTTGACAGAGATGCCTTCACCAGATGATGCATGGACCACAGCGCAGGAATCAGCGCCACGGACACGCCCAAATCCCCCGCTCTCAGCAGAAGAAATGCGTCACTTGAATTGCTCAGCGCGAAAAGGATGAGTACTCCGATGACCCGCATCAGGCGCGGGTCCAGTCGGGACGATGGAGACGACGGCGACGCGTTGCGGTCTGCCTTCACGTCGGACGCACGGGGTGTCTCCCGAATCAGCAATACCAGACCCACTGCAACCGCAGCAGGAATCGCCGCCAGCAGGAAGACCGTACGCTCCCTCACGAGAAAACCGGTCATCAACAGCGTCGCCACCAGCGGGCCCACCACCGCGCCAGAGTGATCCATGGCGCGCTGGTATCCGTATGCGCGGCCTCGCTGGTCGGCCGGCGTAACATCCGCAATCAGAGCATCGCGCGGTGATGAACGCAGCCCTTTCCCGGTACGATCCAATACCCGCAGAATCAGGACGTGCCACGGGAGCATCGCCAGTCCTACCAGTGGACGCGCCACCGAGGAGACGGAATACCCGAGAACCACCAGTCCCTTGCGCCTCTGCAGACGGTCGGAGACCTTTCCCGACACGAACTTCAGCAGGCTGGCGGTTGCTTCGGCGACACCTTCCACGAGCCCGATGAAGGCTTTCCCCGCGCCCAGGTTGCCGAGGAAGAGCGGCAGCAGCGGATAAATCATCTCACTGCTGAAATCGGTAAAAAAACTCACCCAAGCGGTGAGGTGAACAGTTTTGTGCAGCGGTGTGTTTGGCGTGTGTATACGGTCTCTCATGCTAACATCCGAGGTGCCTTTGGTTGTCTCGAGGGCATCCTCTTGGCGCAATTCCGCTCTTCCACAACAGCAGCAAGGCGGCAATCTCAAACCTCATATCTCAGAGATACTCGTTGAGGTTGCGAACGGGACCGGGTGCAAGTTGGATCTGTGATGGTCAGCCTTATTACCCCCGCAATGGGGGTTGGCGTGTCTCCAACCTCCCCCTCTGCCATCCCACTATAAGCGGTTGTCCGGTGCGGGGAGGAAATCGATGTAGTCGAGATTGCAGCCTTTCCCTTCTACGTTGGCCAACCGTACTGTGTGCGGGCCGGCAGTCAAGTCGACCGTCTGGGGTTGCCCAGCTTTGTCACGGAACAGCTCGACGTTCCATTGGTCTTGGACCGCGCTGCCGAAGCCACCGGTCGCATCCAGGTTCATGCTCCCCAGGTCCTTGCCTTCAATGGAAACCAGCCGGTGGCTTACAGCGGGGCAGGCGTATCTGAGAAGCACAAAGTAGCGTCCGGCTTGCGGCACGTTGAACCTCCAGTCGACCCAAGATCCTGGGGACTCCCAATGCGAAATGGCGCCGCCGATGGATCCGAGTTTTTCGGCCGCAGTGCGGACGTGGACCGTCGTCGCTCCTCCCCCTTGTTCAGAAAACGATTCGGCCTGAACGCGGATTCCGTCCGGCCAGCGGGACAGCCCGATGTCACCCGGTCCGGCCGGCGTCGTGATGAAGACTGATCGGGAGTATTCCGTATCTCCTGTGTGAGCGAGAAGCTTCACCTCAAACTCGCCACGCCGCGCAAAGGTGCAATAAAGTGCCTTCCCTTCCTTGGTGATTCCGGTGGGGAGCACCCAGCGATACGTCAATCCCCTGCCCGCAAGTTTGTATCCGGCATCTGCCTTTAGGTTGACCTTTGTGCCTTCCGGGGTGGTTGTGCTCGACACCGTGATGCGCAGCGACGGATCACCGGTTTGCCGGTAGGCGCCCCTGGAAACGGACGCCGGCATTCTGAGAACGTGGTCCAGGGCCTCGTTCCTCGTGAAGAGTGATGCTTCGGTGCGGCGCTCAAGATAGTCGCGCAGCAGTGCCCGTAGATACACCGTTGAATCGGGCGATGCGCCAAACTGGAGAACGCCATCCGTGAAATCTCTACTCCGATCGCGGTCGGTTCTGAGGTGGTACATATTGCCCAAGTCGGCGTTTGTCATGCCGGCGATGTGCTCCCAGGGCTTTACGCCGCTCGGGATCGCTCCATACGCCTCGCACAAGGCGATGATCGCCGACAATTCGCGTTGGACGGCGTTGATGTACTGCTCCTTTGGCTCGACGCTGTACCCGGCCATCAGCCCGTGGCAATACTCGATGTTCCATCCGAATCCGGCTGTAGTGGGGCCAGGATACGACCAGCCTCCCGCTGCTGTCTGCACTCTCGCCATCCAGTCGTTGCAGGCGAGGATGGTGTCCCGCAGGCGCTTGTCCTCCGGCTTGTGCGCGAGCAGGTACGGCAGCGAGTTGGTCGCATACTGAACGATGTAGGACTTCACGTAGGGGTTCTTGTAGCCAAAGCTATCGTCGGGAACATACAGATCGTTGCCGGTCGAAGGCACGCCGGCCTCGTTGAAGAGCAGGTCCGGGTTCTGGCACGTCTGGAACTCGGTCCACAGTCTGCTGGCATTGTCCAGGTAGAAGCGGTCGCCAGTATATTCGTAGAGCTTCACAAAATCGACCACCTGGCCGATACAGCGCATGTAGTTGACCGTTGCGTGGACGTGAGTTGACGACCACCTGGCCTGCTGTTCAGCAGCGTACCGGAAGCGCGTGTCTCCGGTTTCCTCATAGGCCAGCCAGAAGCTGTGATAGCCTTTGGTGCAGAAGGTTACCGCATTGTTGTGTCGAGTACGGAAGCTCCCCGCCCACGGCTGTGTCTGGTTGTTAGCGGGATAGCGGCTGCCGCCGTACAAGTCCGGGTTCGGTCCCCAGTAAACCGAGAAGTCGTTGTAGTTCTCCGAGTAGTCCAATGCGACGCGGCGGAGACGAGGATCGCCTGTGCGGAAGTAGTCTTCCCAGATGTATTGGCAATGGTTGTACCGCTCCAGCCCGCCGAGACTTCCCCAGTCATCGCCGTGCATCGACAGCGCCTGCAGCGTCGTGACGTACTTCTCGACCATATCCTTGAGGACGGGGCTCTTCAACTTCAGAGGCGGGCCGGTGCGGTAGACCTGGTTGTAAAGCTGCCAGTCAACCTTTGCCCGAAGCGGCGAGTCAACCGACGCGGCAAGCGATTCGGGCGGCGCCGGTTGGAGAACTACCTCGATTGTGCGCCACATCCCCTCTTGGAGGAGCAGGTTGTCCATCTCCTTCACGACCGGCTCGACACGGCTGAACCGCACGGTTGTCGTGTCGCCCGAACGGCTCGTCTCAAGGGTCCCGCGATGCTGACGCAGGGCAAGAGGGTTCACCATCGAGAGCGGCGCGCCGTTCGCGAGTTCAAGCGCGGCGACAAGTTCGGGGCATTTGGAGATTGGCCCGGCAATGGGCAGAGTTAGAAAATGGAGAGTTTTCTCCGGCAGGCTGAGAGGCTTGACCGCCGTAGCGGAGAACTCGAAGCCAAAGTCCGGGGTCCAACCGTTGTCTTTGAGGTGTCGGACGATGCGTTGCGCGAGCCTGACTCGCCCCAGTCTATCCGCCTGAATGTCCACCTCGCGACTGTAGTCGGAGCCGTCCTGTCGCCAGCGCAACCAGACAAAGAAAGGACCGTTCTCGATCACCGTTATCGTCGGTGGTCGACCTGCCACGAGTTGCGGTCCGAAGGGATCGATCGATGCCAGCTCGGTCCCGCTCTTGCTTGTGACTCT
Source organism: Armatimonadetes bacterium CG2_30_59_28 (assembly GCA_001872605.1). Taxonomy (GTDB): domain Bacteria; phylum Armatimonadota; class Abditibacteriia; order CG2-30-59-28; family CG2-30-59-28; genus CG2-30-59-28. The sequence goes on from MNXM01000218.1 coordinate 8,836, forward strand.
CCAGTTTTCGTCGTCGAATTGCAGGTCGAAAGCGTCCGTCTGTATGGTGGCAGACCTGTCGTCAAGCTGGGCGAGCGCGGGAAGGCGAGCGGCCTTTCCGGTCGGTTTGTAAGTGAAGGCGCGACTGCTCTTTGCCGCAAGGTTTACCGGGAAACTCAGCATGACACGTCGCCCGGAGCCGTCCGGGTGTCGCGTAATGACGTTGGCCTGGGCGGAGAGGTGTCGCGCGCCAAACGACACAAACTGGGGCGGCTCTTCTTTCATCAACCCCACGGGCACCGGGATGGAGACACGCGCAATCTCACGAGTCGGCGTCGGCCGGTCATTATACAGAGAAAAGTTCATCGGTCTCACCTCGGCGGCATGCCCAGCGGTCAGACCAGCAATAATCAGCAATGGGAGACAGAATATGCCTTTGCTCATCTCGCCGCCGGTTCACACGGGTTGAGCACTTGGACTCCGGCTGCCGCCATGTGGCTGATGTTGCGGGTGACGACAGCAAGATGATGAATCATTGCGGTCGCGGCAATCAACCCGTCAACCACCGGCAACGGCGCTCCCGCGGTCTCTCTTTGAGCCGTAAGCCTCCCCCAACAATCCGCCATCTCAACGGATACCGGCAGGACTCGACCCCCGAACCGCTGCATCACGTCCCGTGAGATCCACGTTGACAAGCTCCGCTTCCGTGAAGCGTCCGTTAACCGATGGACTCCTTTCACAAGTTCGCCGATGGTGAGAACACTGAGACACAAGTCCCGCTCCTCCTGCGCCGTAACCCACTCCGTGACTTGCGACGAAGGCTTCTTCCTGACGAGTTTCGAGATGAGGCAAGTATCAAGGAGATATCTCACAGCTCGATCTCCCGGCCCGTGTCTTGTGACCGCTCCAGGTTCACTTCCACCTCACGCAAGGGTGACTTCTGGAAGAATTCCACGAGCGACTGCTTCGGCCTCTGTAGCCGCTTCCATTCCTCGGCAGGAAGAACGACGACAACTTCCTTGCCCCTGCGAGTGACGATCTGCGGCCCTGAAGTCAGAGCACGTTCCACGAGCTCGCTAAACCGGTTCTTGGCGGTTTGCAGTTGCCAGACGTTCGTCATGATTCCCCTCCTTTAGTTTCTGTCTAGTGCGTCGCTTCGCAAGTTTGCCAACAGAAGGACGCCGGATCGCTTCAGCGTCCGGTAGCTCACACAGGCAGCTACACGATGGAGGCTATCCTTCTTTTCTCCCCTTTCAACCCGTGTTCGGCACGAACACGGGTTGAAAGGGGAGAAAAGATGTCCTTTCTTGGCGCTCGGTAGTCAGTTGTGTGAGCTACCGGACGCTGAAGCGATCCGGCGTCTAATGTCGAAGAATTTACGAAAGGATGCACTAGTCCTAAAATAAGCGCGTTTGGCTGTAG
>MNXM01000018.1 GCA_001872605.1 Armatimonadetes bacterium CG2_30_59_28
TCCATCGTGTAGCTGCCTGTGTGAGCTACCGGACGCTGAAGCGATCCGGCGTCCTTTTGTGGGGGAACTTCCAAAACGATGCACTAGCACCAATGCTCAAGGAGCAGAAGTCATCTCCCACTGCTCAGGTGTCCAAAAACTGCTGGGATTTTCAGCTTTGGGAAACTTTTGAACCCATTCCGGGCCCGTGCAACGATTCCTGCGTTGTCGTTGTCAGTCACCTCGATAAGGCTGGCGTAGACTTGACCGTTCTCCGCATACACGCCGCCCCCGGGGTAGTCTGCTACTGTGTCCTCATTGGGGTTGTCCACGTAGTCATCCGTGACAATCAGATGAAATAGCCCAGTTCCGTTGCCGACGATGCAGCTCACTTCATCGTTGACGGGCGCGGCCCCGGACTCGCTGACGTTGAGGCGGATGTCGCCCGCCAACGCCCGGATGCCCCAGCCTCCGTCGGTAAGAATCTCGACCGACACCGCCTCGATTGCCCCCGACGCGCGGGTAAGAATGCCATGCTCGGAGAAGTTGGCAATCGTCAGCCGTTGCACGTTCGTCGTTCCGAAGGATACGTCCAGGCCACTGGAGGTCGTTCCGGCGGTAGTTCCGTCAATCTTCACTCTGCCACTCACCGGCTGAGTGCTGGCGTCAATGACAACCGATTCCGTGATGGGGGGCAGAGGACTCGCAGGTGAGATCGTTGGCACACCGGTAACGCCGGGAATGTTGAAGGTGATCGTGTCCGTCCCGCGATTCGCATTAGCAAACTCGATCGCGGCTCGCAAGGTTGTCTGCGGGCCCGGTGTGCCAAGGTCCACGTCGGCGGCGCCGTCATTGGGGTTGGCGTCCTGCTCGTCGCCAAGAGTGTTCATCTCCAAGGGCAGGAGGACCCGGGAGAATTCCGACGTGTTCCCTTCATCGTCCGTCGCCGTCGCAGTGACGAAGGTACCCGCCGAAGCAGAGAAACTGGCCGACAACGACGCATTGCCGGAGGAGTCAGTGGTGACAGAGGTCGAGCCGAGGAACGTCTCCCCTTCACCATAGCCCGAGGGATCCGGATCGGTGTTGGAGAAGAACTCGAGCCGGTAGGATTTTCCGGCCTTGCTGTTCAGGGCGCCTTGGATGGTGCTGGACCCGGACAGAGTCGAGACCGAAGTGATCACCGGGGAGTTCTGCTGGTGGTTGGGGCCTTCGTCCCAGTCGCCGGGGTCGTTGGCGCTCTTGCCGAGGTTGATTCCTTTGAGACTGTTCGAGTAAATGGAGTTGCCCAAAATAGAATTGCCCGTGGCCTGGTTGCGTTGAGTGATATAGACGCCATCGCCCGTGTTGAAAGCGATGAGGTTGCCCGCTCCCGGTTCTGTGCCGCCGATAACGTTGTTGGACGAGTCGTAGATGTAAATGGCGGCTCGATTGCCTTTGTCTCCCAAGCGCCCCCGCCACCGTCCCCGCCGCGTTCGTGCTGATGGTGTTGCCTTTGATGACGTTGCTGCCGGTGTCGGTAGAGAGCGCCCACGCCTTGATAGTGATCCCTTGGAGAGTGTTGCCCGAGATGAGGTTCCCCTCTCCCGCGCCGCTGCCGCCGATGGTGTTGTCGGTCACGCCGCGCAGATATACGCCCGTACCGTTCGGCATAGCCACGCTCCCGGTCGCATCGACTCCGATGTAAGTAAATCATCAATAATCTTGTCCACCGCAGAAGGCGCAAAACGCGCGAAGATTTGCCTTCTTTTCTGTGTTCTCCGTGATCTCTGTGGTGAGGAAATGGGGGCAGAATTTATGACGATCTACTTAGTTGCCCTGTACGACGTTACGTGTGGGGGAACCCAAAACGACGCCGTCGTCGGTTCCAATGGAGACGCCACGCCGTTTATTCCCGGAGATGATATTGCGGGCGCTTCCCGATCCTCCAATCCGATTGCCGGAGGCGCCGTTTGCAAGAACCACTCCATCCCTCCCGTTACCCAGCATGGTTGTGCCGTTGACGTCCGTGCCGATTCGGTTGTCTTCCACCACGTTCCCTGTGGCGCTTGCCCCAGCGATGTAAATCGCTACCCCTGACGACGCGCCAATGTGGGTGGCGTCTGTCCCGAGATAGTTGGACTGAACGGGGAAGCGACCGGAAGTCTATACCGATCTGGAAACGCCGCGGACATCTGCGCCCTGCACCGCCCGCACCATACGCTGACCAACGCGTGCCTCGAGGCGGGGAAGCACGTCACCATCGAGAAGCCACCACAAGGCTCAGTCCCAACTCCTCCGAAAATAAACCGCAAAGAACGCAGCGGTTAAAAAGAACTCTCGCCCGTTTTCATTTTCCGTGGTGACCGAGCGGTCATGGGCGATTCCCTCGCAATCCGTGTTCCCTCGCGGTGTACGTTGTCCTCATACACATTGCTCCCTTATTGCTCTTTAATTGCTCCGTCCCCGGCCGCGTGGCCGAAGACGGTATTACTTTCCGCATCAGCGCGCTCGACCCCTTGCATCGCGTGTGACCAGGCTCTTGCACAATCTCCTGATTTCACGCGATGTGTGGACCAATTGCCGGGAAGCGTCGCGACCGGATGACCACGATACATGTTGACCATCGGGAAACCTCCATGATAGATTCGCGTTGTGTGACTGAACGCGCGTTCTCCAGGAAGATCCGGTTGGGACGAATCAGGAGAAGAAATAAAACGCCATTTGTTGACGATGTTGCTTCGCTCCTCCGCCAACACCCCTCTGTTCGGAGGCATCTCGCAGCAATCCGCCCTGACCGCTGGGGACTTGGTGCGATTGGTGGTGGAGGGGAAGGCGTTGAGACAGCCATGATGACGCGATTCCGTTGCGCGCACGTCCTACCACAGAGGGAGGTAGTATGAAACTCACAATGGGGATCAACTCGAACTCGGAGTTCGCCGATCTGCCGGAGGAGACGCTGCGGTACTACCAGCAACTCGGAGTCACGCATCTCAAGGTCAACGCCGGCGACTACATGGACGCAAACCGGCGTGGGCCGGTGCAACCTGAGAAGCTGAAAGCAGCTATCGAGATAGCCAAGCAATATGACCTGAAAATCGGGGTCGCGCTCCTTCCTCAGGAAAAAGGAAGTCAACACTGGAACATCAGGCTCGGACGACCGGAGCGGGCCGCGGAGATTGAGGATGTCTGTCGGTCGCTGCAGGCACTTGGCGAGGCGGGAGTTTCGGTCGTTGAATACGTGTTCAACTTGCAGGCGGTGTATGGCGTCACCTGGCAGGGGAACACCCGGGGGCGCGGCGGGGCCGAAGTGATCCACTTCGACTATGATCGAGTCAAAGCGGAAGGCGCGCCGACTCCCGAGGAGGAAGCCTCCGCCGAAGAGATGTGGGAGCGCATCGAGTACTTCCTGAAGCGCGTCGTGCCCGCGGCGGAGGCAGCGGAAGTGCGGCTGGCGTGTCACCCTAACGATCCGCCCGTTCCGTACGTTCTGGGTGAAGACCGCGTGCTGGGGAGCCTCGACGGTTTGAAGAGACTTGTCGAAATGGTCCCCAGCGAGGCAAACGGTCTGAACTTCTGCCAGGGAACCATTGCCGAGATGGGTGTGGACGTGATCCGGGCGATCCGCTACTTTGGCTCGCGGAACAAAATCAACCACGTCCACTTCCGCAACGTGCGCGGCGCGGTGCCAGTGTACGATGAAGTATTCATTGATGACGGCAAGGTCAACATGGCCGCAGCGATGCGCGCGTACCAGGAAGTCGGGTACAAGGGAACGATTATGCCCGATCACACTCCGCGCGTCATTGGGGACAGTGCAGACCTCAAACGCGGTTTTGCATTCGCCCTCGGATACATGCGCGCGTTGATGCAGGCGGCGGAGGTGGAGTCGGAATGAAAAGCGCACTGAGGAAGATGGAGAAAACGGATTGCACACGTCGAGTTCGGGATGCTTTTGCTCGCAGAATTCCCGACCGAACCCCGCTCTTTGAAATTTTCGTTTCCTTCCACCCCATCCACTGGCCCATCTGTGGTCGTAATGTCGGCACGGATGAAGCGATGCGCTGGGACGCCATGGCGGAGGGGATCGACTGGCGCGAGCTGAACGAAGCTCAGGCGCAGGCAGCGTTTGAGGTTACGAAGTTCTTCGGACTGGACATGGTGCGGCTGGCCGGGGGATTACGGGGCGAGTATGTGCCGGTGCGCAAGGTCGGCGCGAACCGGTGGGAACGCCGCGGCGTTGAGTACGCAATGAACCCGCGTACCAAGCTGGTGGAGTTGGCGAATCCCGCGGCCACAGATTCCTACACCCATCGGATGAACGAAGAGAAGGTACTGGCCGACATCGAGGCGTGGGACGGGGCCATTCCATCCGACGATCCCGACCCCGATCCGGTGTGCGCTCGTGTGCGGCAGTTGGCGGAGGGCGAGGGGTTCGACTGGGTATTCATGGCGGAGTGCGGAGCGGGCAGCGGGGTTGCTTTCTATCGTCCCTTCCTTCTGATGTGGATGCTCGCGGAACCGGACCTGTACAGGCGCTGGCTCGAGATTCAGAAGGTGCGCGGCTTCGCGCGGACCCGACAACTCATCAAGGAAGGCTACGACGTGATCGCCCTTGGGGGCGACGTGAGCAGCGACAAGGGGCCGTTCATTTCCCCTGCGCTGTACCACGAGCACATCCTGCCATTGATCCAGGAACAGGTGCAGTTGGTGCACGACATGGGCGCGCTGGCGGTTTATACTTCCGACGGGAACCATTGGGACATCAAAGAAGACTTCTTCTTCAACTCCGGCGTGGACGGCTATAAGGAAGTCGACAACGCCGCAGGGATGACGATGGAGCGACTGATCGCGGAGGGCGTCGCCGAACGCGTGTGCATCATCGGCAACCTCGACGCACGACACACGCTCTGCCACAAGTCTCCTGCGGAAGTGCGCGAAGAAGTTGTCCGCTGTCTGGAACTCGGGCAACGGACCCCCGGCGGACACATCCTCCACGCCAGCCACTCGGTACACGAAGACGTGAAGTCCGAGAACTATTTTGCCGCGGTGAGCGCGTACCGGGAGTTCTTCGGAATGGACCCGCTACCACGGGTCTGATTTTTTTTCCGGTAACTGTTAGATTTTCCGTCGGGATGGGTAACATGTCCTCATCAAATCGAGGTGATTGTTGTATTGAGGAGGTTTTCCGATGAGGAGAGACAAGGGTTTTACGTTGATCGAGCTGTTAGTGGTCATCGCCATCATCGCCATTCTCGCTGCCATTCTGTTCCCGGTGTTTGCGCGGGCGCGGGAGAAGGCGCGGACGGCCAGTTGCCAGAGCAACCTGAAGCAAATCGGCCTTGCCATGATGATGTATGTTCAGGACTTTGATGAAGTATACCCCGCCCTGCTGGTACGAGCTTACCACACCACCTGCCTTTAACGGCCCGTGGTACAATTTCCTGTATCCTTACGTGAAGAACTGGCAGTTGTTCAAGTGCCCATCTGACAACACAAGCTACACCATCAGCTATGCTGTCCAATACGGCAACGGCGCCTCCTACGGTTTCGGCTATGCCGACCTCTACCCTCCACGCCCCATGGGCGAAATCGTGCGCCCGGCAGAGGTCATGGCGATTACCGAGAGTAACCAGAGCTACTACATATACAGTCCCGTCGGATGGCCGATCAACGGAGACGCGGACGGGGATGGTCTCAACGACACTTACTCTGTGTGGGTGGGGACGGCCAGCACGAACTGGTACAATCACGGGGCGCCTTTCCGGCACAACGGAGGCTGCAACGCTGTCTTCTTTGATGGTCATGTCAAATGGGTCCAAGCCAGAAACTGGCTCGGAGACATGAGGATGTGGAACTGCAACCTACCGTAGCGAGGAGTATTCATCGCGTCGTCCCCTCCCTCGGGGAGGAAGAGTCCAGGTATCGTCGCCCGTAGGAATACGGTCAGCGCGCACCGGGACTTCCTGATGATGGGCCGATTGCCGGAGGTGTGAGTTCTTTCTCGAGAGAGTGTTCCAGCTTCTGCAGAAGTGGGTAACATGTTGTTACCAACTTGTTGCTGGGAGGTTTTTGGTGAGGAAACCAAAGGGATTTACGTTGATCGAGTTGTCAGTCGTCATCGCGATCACCGCGCTATTGGCGGGGGCAAGAGAGAAGGCGATGACCGCGAGTTGTCAGAGTAATGAAAAGTAAATCGCGTTAGGTTTGCTGACGTACGCGCAAGACTACGACGAAAGGCTTCCGGGAACCTACATCGACGAAACGCTTGGCGATACGACGGCTCTCCTGAGTTTCGGCGCGCTGGCCTACCCTTACATCAAGAGTGCCCGGGTGTTTGTGTGCCCGAGTAGGAGCGACAATTCCGCGTCGTCCTGGCCAGCGACGACCGCGTTGATTCCGGTGAATGGCTACTTCGCTGGCAGCAACAGTTTTTCAGATATGAACAACGGACCGTCGCCTTTGGCAGATTGGGCATCCCCTGCGGACACCATCCTCTTTCTGGACACACACCTCAACTGCGGGGGTTGTGAACTGAATCTCGGCGGAAGCGCAACGGCACTTTCGCCGACGGGCACGTCAGGTGGCTGCGAAGCATGTCACCCTCGATGTGGTTCTACGCAACGGATTAGCCCGCGGATGCTGATTGTTGCGGCCCGTTCGCGGGTCCGGGATGCTCTTGTATCTCTGGATGAATAAGGGCATAATAGCATTGTTCGCACATTGATGAGGGAAGGCCCGTTAACGGTCTTCCCTCCAGTAGTTCTTGAGCATCGATGAAAAATATCACCGGTCGCGTTTTCGATATCCAACGCTTCTCCATCCACGACGGTCCCGGCATTCGGACGACTGTGTTTCTGATGGGTTGTCCGCTGCGGTGCCTCTGGTGCCATAACCCTGAGGGCATGACGAAAGACCCCGTGCTTTCCTTCGTTCCCGACAAGTGTATCGGGTGCGGGTTCTGCTTCTCCGTCTGTGAACACAATGGCCATCACATGGTGGAGGGAAAGCATGTACTCGATCGGTCGGCATGCGTGGTTTGCGGGAAGTGCACTGAGAAGTGCTATGCGGGAGGACTGGAGATCGTGGGACGCGAGGTCAGCGCACGGGAGACCCTCGCCGAAGTCCTCAAAGATCGGCCGTTCTATGAAACGTCCAACGGTGGGATGACACTCTCCGGCGGGGAGCCGCTCGCGCAGATTGATTTTGCGGAGGCGCTGCTGAGGCTCGCGAAAGACGAGGGTCTGCACTGCTGCATCGACACTTCCGGCAGCGTCGGCTTCCAGAACTTCGAGCGCGTCCTGCCTTATGTCGACCTGTTCCTCTACGATGTGAAGGACACAAATCCGACGCGGCATGAGGAGTTCACCGGCCTGCCCAACGACAGGATTCTGGGCAACCTGCGTTCACTGCACGACGCGGGCGCGGATATTCTGCTGCGACTGCCGATCATTCCAACGCTCAACGACCGACCTGATCACTTTGAGGGCGCCGCGGCACTGGCCCGCTCGCTGCCGCGGCTCAAGGGCGTGGAAATCATGCCCTACCACCGCCTCGGCATCAGCAAGTTGACTCGATTCGGGATGGACAACGGACACATGCCGGACATTGAGGCGCCCGACAAAGGAACCGTGGCGGATTGGGTCGCCGGGCTGAGGGATATGGGTGTGCACGTAGTTAATGAGACTTGAAATCGCGAAACAAGAGTGGTGAGTGGTGTGAACCTGAGGACGCTGGAGGAAATTGGCGAATGGGCTGCGTACGGGTTCTACGAAGCACTCGAGAAGCCCTATCCGCGCAGCTACGGCCGCGCCTACCGGCGCATGTATGAGAACATGCCGGTGCGCGTTCCGGATGACCGTTACCTGATTCCCTTCGAGCCGATGGTGGACAGCCGCGACTTTGTCGCCGACAAACTGTGGTTTGCTACCAGCTTTATCTGCGACCACAATCATCATTGCGGCCTGCGTGTGAACCCCGGAGTCGCGAAGGAGAAGAAGCGGCAATTCCCGCAACACGCGACGTTCATCGACGCGCTGGTTGTAGACCTGAGCCAGCGCCTGCCCCACTTCGGCGGCTACACTCACAGCAACCCCGACATGCGACGCGTCGTGAATGAGGGCTTTCTCTCAATGGAGGCCGAACTCGATGCGCAGATTGAGTTGACGCGGCAGGAACGGGACGCCGATCCGGCGACACTGAATCTGCTTCTTTCTCTCAGAGATTACGCCGCTGGTATCCACGCGTTCTACAATACGACGCTCCAGTGTCTCTGCATCACGACAAAAGGCGCGTCAGGGGAGAGGCGCAGGCAACTTCAGAGAATTGCGGACAGCTTCGCTGAATGCTTCATGGTTCCCGCATCCACTTTTCTCCAGGGGCTCCTCGCCGTAAACTTCACGTGGATGCTGGATGGCTGCGACAGCATTGGTCGTTTCGATCAGGTGCTGGGGGCGCTCTTCGAGAGGGACCGAACTGATGGAACCCTCGACCTCGACTTTTCTCGTCAGCTATTGGATGAGTTATGGCAGAACTTCGAGCGGCTCAACGGCTGGAACATGCAGATCGGTGGGTATACGCCTGACGGCAGGGACGGCTGCAACGCTCTCACGCTGGAGTGCATCGGCGCGTGCGGGCGCAACAAAGTGCGTCGTCCGAACGTCGCCTTCCGCATCACCCGCGAAACCCCGGACAGCGCGGTCATGGAGGCGCTGAAAGTCCTGCGACTGGGCAGTGGGCGGCCGGCGCTCTACAACGACGACGCGTACGTGAAGACCTTGTACGAAATGGACCTCGGCCTTTCACGGGAGGACTCACGAGAGATCGGCTTCGGTGGTTGCACCGAGACAATGATCGCCGGTCTCTCTAACGTTGGCAGTCTCGAAGGGATGCTCAACCTTGCGAAGGCGCTGGAGCTGGCGCTGAACGACGGGTGCGACCCGATGGAGGGGCGTCAAGCGGGCCCACATACCGGCGACTTTGTTGGTTTCCGTACGTTCGATGGCTTCTACCAGGCCGTCAAGCGTCAGATTCAGTACATGACTGACACTTTTGTGACCGACATGAACGCCCAACTGCGCAGACGCTTCACGGAGGGTGACCCCAAAATGCCGCGCACCTTTTTCACCCGTGACTGCATCCGGCGCCGCAAGTCATTTGAGGCGGGGGGAGCGCGGTACAACTGGTCGGTGGTTTCTTATCAGGGCATCGCCAACCTCATCGACAGCATTATCGCGATTCGCAAGTGCGTCTTCCAAGATGGCTCCGTCCGCGCTCAGGAACTGATGGCGGCCCTCTCCACCAACTTCGAGGGTGCTGAGCCCCTGCGCCAGCAACTTCTCGACGCGCCCAAATTTGGGAATGACAGCGACTATGTGGATGTCCTGGCCTCTGACGTTATCGACCACGCCTGGCGCACGCTCTACTCCCACGAGCCGCCTCGCGGTGGACGATATCTGGCTTCCTGCATCCTGTTCGCAACCTATGGCGGAGCGGGCAAGATCGTCGGAGCCACTCCCGACGGCCGCAAGGCGTATGAGCCGTTAACCGATTCGGTCGGCGCCATGCAAGGGTGTGACACGAACGGCCCCACGGCGCTTCTGAACTCTGTCACCAGGCTGCCGCTGCATTTGGGTGCGGGCACCCCCATTCTGAATATCCGACTACTGAAGAAGACAATGGAGTCAGATCAGGAGCTGCGTGCGCTGGTCCACATGATTCGCGCCTATTTCTCCAACGGCGGACTCCAGCTTCAGATCTCCGTCATCAGCAAAGAGGAGATGCTCGCCGCGCAGAAGGAGCCGGAAAAGCACCGAGACCTCATCGTCCGCATTGGCGGGTACAGCGAGTATTTCGTGGTACTCCCCAAAGAGCTTCAGGAAAGCGTGATTGCCCGGACCGAGCATTCCGTGTGAGCGTCCTCGATCAGTCCGAATCGCGAACATGAGATGGCGGACTATCCCGCGTCGCAAACCCCACTCTCTCATTCGGACGCGGCGGAACGGCTCTGATTGGGATAAGTAGATCGTCACAAATTCTGTCCCCCCTTTCCGCCGAGGAGCCCGGCTTTCCTGAGCGCTTGCTCCGGTGTGAGTGCGTTCAGTTCCGCTCGGCATGCCTGCCGAAGGGGTTCCAGGTCGTGATGCGTCCGATTGGCAGCGATCGCCGGTTTCAGCCAACGCCAGAGGTCCTCGACCGGGTTCAACTGAGGACTGCGCTTCGGCAACCAGACCGGATGAACCTGCGGATGAAGGTTGAGCCATTCCTGCACCAGGTGGCAGTTGTGGTAACG
>MNXM01000017.1 GCA_001872605.1 Armatimonadetes bacterium CG2_30_59_28
GGTTACCATCCTTTTCTCCCCTTTCAACCCGTGTTCGTGCCGAACACGGGTTGAAAGGGGAGAAAAAATGTCCTTTCTTAGCGCTCGGTAGTCAGTTGTGTGAGCTACCGGACGCTGAAGCGATCCGGCGTCTAATGTCGAAGAATTTACGAACGGATGCAGTAGTTTTGCGAGACTCCTGTCCTTGCTAACACCGACGCCAAGTGACAATATGAGATCGACTCTCACCTTGTCTGTCCCTGTGGGCAGGTGCGGGACACTACAACTCCGCGTCTTCTGATTTAGTGCCTGTCGTCATCTTCAATTGATGGTGCAAAGAGACCGCGGACCGTTTGCTGGACGAGTTTTCGGGGCGCAACGAAGGCACGGGGTGCGGTGATTGTGTTACTGTAGTTTGGCAAATCCCTTTGTGCCTATAAATGAACCTTTGGCCAGTCTACCAATGCAGTTGCTTCGCCAGATGCAGTCAAGCCCCAACTCAACCTTCGAGGCTCTGGCGGAGTCTCTCGGCGTGAGCCGGACCACCGTGAGGAGACACGTCCGGGCGCTCAAGTCAAAGGGGCTGCTGCGTCGAGTCGGGTCGAAGAAGTCCGGGTACTGGGAAGTGACCGAGTGAGTGAATTCGAGAGCAGACAGGGAACCGCCGACTGAGGGGGAGTATTGAATGTCCGCAACCACCGCGACAACCGGCAGCGAAGTCTTCATCGTTGATAACAGTGACGAGACATGGAAAGTTCTCCAGTATCTGCGCGACTGGTGTCAGCTTTCCAGTGCCATTGACATCGCCACCGGCTACTTTGAGATCGGGTCGCTCCTCGGCTTGGGGGACGCCTGGCAGCAGGTTGACCGGATTCGGCTCCTGATGGGTGATGAAGTCACACTGAGAACGAAAACGGCATTCGAGGAGGGACTCAAGCGTGCGACCGATTGCCTCGACGAAAGCATCGAGACCGAGAAGGAGAAGAACGACTTTCTCGCTGGAGTGCCATCCATCGTGGAGGCGATCCGAACCGGCAAGATCAACTGCCGGGTTTACCGCAAGGCGAAGTTTCACGCCAAGACCTACATCACTCACGCCCGCCAGGCCGTCGTCGGCTCTTTTGCACTCGTCGGGTCTTCCAACTTCACCTATCCTGGGTTGACACAGAATGTCGAGCTGAACGTCCAGATTACCGGGAGCCAGGTGGGCACCCTCCAGCAGTGGTACGAAGACTACTGGAACGAGGCCGAGGACGTGACACCCGATGTTCTCCGAACCATCGAACGACATATTCGAGAGTATTCGCCATTCGATGTCTACGCCAAGTCCCTACAGGAGTTCTTCCGTGGTCACGAGATGACCGCCGGAGAGTGGGAGTTGGCAGAGAAAGAGAACGGTGGTTCGTGGATGTATCCTGTCCTTGACCAGTACCAGCAACAAGGATACCGGGCGCTGATGAAGATTGCCCAGCAAAACCGGGGGGCTTTCCTCTGCGACGGCGTTGGTCTTGGCAAAACCTTCATTGGAATGATGTTGATCGAGCGGCTTGTCGCACACGACCGGAAGCGTGTGGCTCTGTTCGTGCCGAAATCCGCGCGGGCCGATGTCTGGGAACGCGCGCTGCGAGACTACCTCCCCAACATCGGAGGCACCCGCGGCGGTGACTTCAGCAACCTCGCCATTTTCAACCACACCGACCTGGGGCGCGGCGGAGACTTTCCCCTCAGGTTTGAGCGAGTCAAGGAGTGGGCAGACGTTATTGTCATTGACGAGGCCCACCACTTCCGCAATCCCGGCATCAAAGGCGAAGGCGAGCGGCGTCCTTCCCGCTATCGGATGCTTTACGACCTGCTTGACGGTCCCCAAGGCCCCAAACAGATGTTCATGTTGACGGCCACACCAGTGAACAACAGCCTCCACGACTTCCGGCACATGGCGGAGTTGTTTACTCGCCAGCAGGAGAACTACTTCGCAAGGCGGCTGGGAATCCATTCTCTCAGGAGGCATTTCATTGATCTTGAAAAAGCTCTCTTGCGGGCGGTGGACAAGGAGGGACAGGAATCCCAGCCCATGGAAACGAATATGGCCGAATCCGAGCGTCTATTGTTCGAAGACAGCCTGTTCCGTTCCCTGGTGGTGCAGCGCAGCCGCTCCTACGTGAAGAAGAGCCAGGAGCAGCAATGCGCGACCGTCGCGAGTTTCCCGGAGAGAGAGCCGCCGAAGGTGGCTGAATATTCGATCAAGAGAACCTATGGTCGTCTTTTGGACCAGGTGCAAAAGGCTTTCGACAACGAGGATTCACAGGGGAACAAGAACCCACTTTTCGTCCTGGGCATCTACTATCCCTTGGCCTATTACAGAGGCGACGATAAGGCCATTGACCCCTTCGCTGAAAACCGGCAGAAGCAAGTGGTCACTCTGATTCGCACGCAGTTCTTGAAGCGTTTTGAAAGCTCCGCGCACGCCTTCGAAACCTCGTGCGAGCGACTGCTCCTGAAACTCCTTGTCTGGGTCACGAAACACAGCGAAACCGATTCCGAGAAGCGACGGCTGGAACGCTGGAAGCAGCAGCACTCTGAACTCGTCGGTTATGTCCACCAGCATCAGCTTGATCTGTGGGGAGACAAGCCGGAAGAACAGGAAGATGACGTTGTATCCGAAGAGATGTTGGAGAGTATCGAGCTTCTGTCTCGCAAGGAATACCGCGTGGAGGAGATCCTCGCCGACACCTTCCTCGACCTCGACCAGATTGGAGAATTTCTTGATGAGCTTCGGAAGTTCAAACCGGAGAACGATGACAAACTAAAAGCCCTGGCGCGGCTGCTCAAGACCGATCCCATCCTCAAAGAACACAAGGCGCTGATCTTCAGCGAATTCGCTGATACGGCGCGCTACCTTGCCAAACAACTCAAGGCCAACGGCATCGCTGGGCTCGAGCAGATAGACAGCGGCACCAAGCGCGACCGCAGTATAACCATTCGGCGTTTCTCCCCTTACTATAACGGCTCATCCAGTTCGGAGCTTGAGACCGCTGGGAACGAAGAAATCCGTGTGCTCATTTCCACCGACGTGCTTTCGGAAGGCTTGAACCTTCAGGATGCCACACGCCTTATCAACTACGATCTCCACTGGAACCCGGTGCGACTCATGCAGCGTATTGGTCGCGTGGATCGCCGGCTGAACCCGGCCATCGAAGACAAGATACTCCAGGATCACCCGGAACAGAAAAAGCTTCGAGGGAAAACCGCCTACTGGAACTTCCTGCCCCCCGAAGAACTGGAGACGCTCCTTGCGCTCTACGGACGAGTGGCTCACAAAACCCTCCGCATCTCGAAGGTTTTCGGAATCGAGGGGAGGAAACTCCTCACGCCAGCAGACGACTATGAAGCTTTGAAGAATTTTAACGCCAGCTACGAAGGGACTACCACTCCTATCGAGGAAATGCATCTGGAGTATCAACGACTGGTTCAGAATATTCCCGACCTGGAAGGCCGATTGCAAGCTCTTCCCGGGCGCGTCTTCTCCGGCAAGGAGTATCCCGGCCAAGAAGCCAATGCGGTCTTCTTCTGCTACCGAATACCTGGACCCGACTATGATTACTCGACGGAAAGCCAGAACCAAGAGCAGCGCTGGACGGAAGAAGCCGGAGAAACTCACTGGCTGCTGTATCATCTCGACAGCGAGAAGATTCTGGAGGAGGCTTCGGAAATCCACAAGGTCATCCAGTCCGATGCGGACACGCTGCGTCGCTGTGAATTCGCCCACGAGACTCTGACCGAAATTCGTCAGAAGGTGGAGAAACACCTCAAGAACAGCCATCTGAAAAGGCTCCAGGCCCCCGCCGGGGTGAAACCTCTGCTGAAGGCCTGGATGGAGTTGGGTTGACACGGCCACATGGACGGTGCTATAAGTATGGTGCATTTGTAAGGCGCGGAGGGAATACCAATGAGATTGCAGAAGCGTACTTACGCTTTGCCTCCCGACACGCTCGAACAGTTCGAGCAAACGGTGGCGGCGGGGAAACGCAGCATGGTGATCGCACAAATCCTGCAGGAGTGGCTGGAGGAGAAACGGAGAGAGCAGTTGCGGCAGGATGTCATTGAGGGTTGCCAGGTCATGGCGGATGTGATGCTGGAGATCCAGCAGGAGTTTGAACCACTCGATATGGAGGTGTGGCGTGCCATTGACGATGAACCTGAGACGCGGCGACGTCGTTCGAGCACAACTCGATCCCACGGTCGGGTCTGAACAGGCAGGCGAGCGACCTGCCGTTGTAATTTCACCATCCCCTGTCATTGAGCATTCCCCTGTCATCCTGATCGCTCCTATTACGAGCAAGAAGACGGAACGCGTGTTTGCGTTCGAGGCACTCATTGAGCCGCCCGAAGGGGGGCTTACGATGCGGTCAAAGGTGATGCTCACCCACCTTCGGAGCGTGGACAAGCGACGAATCGTGTACCGATACGGCAGCGTGGGAGAGGCGACAATGAAGCGTTTGGAAGAAGCCTTGCGGGTGGCGACGGGGCTCACCCGGTTCTGATCGTTGTGAGGGGGATTCGTGTTGATGGAGTTGAGCGAACGCTGGAGGAGGTAGCATGGCACAGACCGATCACGACAGATTGCGGCAGGTCAAAACCTTCCCCGCTCTGGTGAAATACCTCCAGGAAGAACTCGACTGGCCTATCGAAGCCGATAGCTTCGACGACATGACCTTCGAGTGGACTGGCGAGGAACTGCGGCTATCGGAAGATTCCCAGCGTCAGCTTGACGGTGGCTCGGTTCGTCAACTCCGCAGCATGCGACACCAAGACCAAACTTGGGGAATCTTCTTCGCGCTCTTCAACCAACCGCGTGTCTACGCAACTGCACTGCGAAGTATCCTGCGCGGTCTCGTCCCCTCGGGTCGCCGCGACGCGCGCCTCCCCGCATGGAAGCACGACAACCTCCTCTTCGTCTGCGCCACTGCCGACTACCAGCAATTCACCTTCGCCCATTTCCGGGGGGAGAAAGCGACAACCGCGCGCCTGGCCACCTTTGGCTGGAAGCAGGGCGACCGCTATGTCCGGACGTTGTGTGAATACAACCTGCCCGCGCTTCGCTGGCCGGAAGACGACGGCGAGGATGCTGACGCCTGGATCAAAACATGGGCAAAGGCATTCGACAAAGAGCCGCTCACTCGCGCGTTCTTCAAGCGGTTCGACAAAGCCCTCGAGTTGATCCAGTCCGATCTGCTGACCGTGCAGCGCCTCGATTCGGCGGAAGCCTACAGCCGCGCGCAACTCCTTCTCGAACGCCTGCTCTTCCTCTACTTCCTCCAGAACCGCGGCTGGCTCAACCAGCAACGCGGCTATCTGCTCTCCCAGTTCGAGCTGCACCGCGACCGTCCCGAAGAGTTCACCTACTACGGGGAGTTTCTGGAGACGCTCTTTTGGACACTTGCCTCCGCGCCCGGCCCCGGCAACCGACTCGACGGCATCCCTTTTCTCAACGGCGGGTTGTTCGATGATGACGAGTTCGAGCCGTCACCGAGACGGAAGAAGGAGAACCCCCCGCTGCGCATTCGCAACGCGACCTTCGCCCAGGTATTCGACGACCTCCTCGAAGCCTTCAACTTCACCGTGCGCGAAGACACGCCGCTCAACCAGGACGTCGCCGTGGATCCGGAGATGCTTGGCAAGGTGTTCGAGTCCATCGTGCTCCATGCGGAAGCCGCCGATCCCGACGCGGTCGCGCCCGATAAGCGCAAGGCGACCGGCTCCTACTACACGCCGCGCATCGTGGTCCACTTCATTTGCCGCGAAGCGTTGCTGCAATACCTGTTGACTCATATTGTCGGCGACAACTGGAACTCACGCCTCCGCGCAGTGATGGAGATCGACGCCACGGATGGTCTGGACGCGGAAGAGATCACGCGTCTGCGAGGTCTGCTGCCTCCTGCTGAAGGAGCCGCTCTTCGAGACATCCTGCGGAAGATCAAATGCTGTGATCCTGCGGTCGGCTCCGGCGCTTTCCCCGTTGGTCTCTTGCACGAGTTGGTCAACCTGCGACGGGTGGTCGAAACGGCGGCAAACGGCTATGTAGACCCCGTGCGGAAAGAAGGCGCGGAATGGATGCACGCCACCAAAGCCGACATCGTGGAAAATTGCCTTTACGGGGTTGACATCCAGCAGCAGGCCATCGAGATCTGCCGCCTTCGGCTGTGGCTCAGTCTGGTCGTGGACTACGACATCGGGCTCGATCCTTTCACTGCCGACCGTTCGCAGTTTGACTCAGCCATCAAACGCATTTCGCAGTTGCCCAACCTGGAGATGAACTTCCGACGAGGCGACAGTCTATTGGATATGGTTTCCGGTGTGCCGGTGCGGATTGAGCCGACGGTGTTCATGCGCTACAGTTCCGGCTTCGACTACCAGAAGCATTTCCGGGAGATTCAGAAGCTGGGGGCACGCCTCCATCGCGCCTCAAAGGCAGAAACAAAACGGAAACTACGGCTCGATATTCTGCGGTTGCGCCTGGACATTGCAGAACACGCACTGCGCCAGGAGATAGAGCAGTTGGTCAACGAAGAAAGCGGGATGCTGTCCCTCTTCGAGGAGATTTCCTCACCCTCGGAGAAGCGCAAGCGCGTCGCTGAGGAGAAAGGTCGAATCCAACAAGCGTTAGACAAAGTCGCCGCCGACCGCAAAGACCTGGAGAAGTTGGCGGCGCGCCCCTTCGACAGCAGTTTCTATCCCAAACTGCGTCGGCTCGAAGGCGCCGATTTCACCAGCCCCTTCAACTTCGTCTGGCGTCTCGATTTCCCCAACATCTTCGCCCACGATGTAGGAGGGGAATCCTTTCCCCGAAAGGGAAGGCGCGGAAAGGATTCCCCTCCTACAACCCGTTACGCTGGCTTCGACCTCATCGTCGGCAACCCGCCCTTCGTCACCGCCCGCAACCCCGTGAAGCGCGAACTCTACCGCGAACGCTGGAAGCGCGTCTGCTCCGGCAAGTATCTCCTCGTCTGTCCCTTCTTCGACCTCAGTTTTGGCTTGCTCAAGTCTGGCGGGCAATTGGGCTTCATCGTGTCCAATGCCTTCGCCAAGCGCGAGTTCGGCAAGCCGCTCGTAGAGGACTTCTTCCCGACGGTGGACTTGCAGAAGGTGATTGACTGCTCCGGGTTGATGTTCCCCGGCCACGGCACGCCCACCTGCATCGTCTTCGGACGCAACCAGAAGCCCGACCCGCAATCGCCCGTCCGCGTCGCCGCCATCCTGCCCGGCGGCGGGGACCTCCGCACTCCGCCCGCGGAAAGTCCGCTGTGGCGCACGTTAGCTGAAAGACATGACCAGCCCGGATACGCCGATGCGCGAGTCGTTGTGGCCGACCGTCAACGTAGCAACATGGCCAAACACCCCTGGGCCATTGAGTCCACCAGTTCGCAGACGACTGCGCAGTTGGATAAGTCGGTGGTGAGGCTTCTTGAGTTGATCGAGGGCGAAGTCGGTGTGTGCACCATGACGAACGCCGACGACGTATTCCTGTTGACCGAGGATGCTGCTCGCCGTCTCGAACTCAGCCCGGATTTGCTGCCCCCATACCATCAAGGAGAGGAAATCCGTAACTGGTCAGGTGACCCGCCATGGAGGATTCTGTTGCCGTATGATCGAAACTGCGCCCCACTCCCTGAGAGCAGATTGGGCACCGGCGAGAGGAAGTATCTGCAGCCGTTCAAGACGTTGCTTGAGAATCGCCACAGCTTCGGGAGCAGGACGTTCAAGGAGCTGGGGCGCGTTTGGTACGAGTTTGAGCGGATGAACGCTAACAAGTACTCGACGCCGCGGTTCATCACACTCGCGCACATAGCGACACATAACCACTTCGTTTACGTCGCTGAGGAGCGGGTCTTCGGGCGGCATCCGCAGGTGATCAAGCTCTCCCACTCGGCGGACAAGTGCGACCACCACCTTCTCTCGGGTTTCCTCAACTCCTCCGCCGCGCTCTTCTGGCTCAAGCAGGTCTGTTTCAGCAAGCGCGAGTCCGGGGAAGGCGTGACCGACACCTACTTCGAGTTTGCAGGTAACAAGGTCCAACAACTCCCCGTGCCGGAGTTGGTAGCGCAAGCACTCCGGGGTAAGAGCAATGCACTGGCGGAGCGACTGACCGACCTGTCGCGACAATGCTGGGAGCGGGGGCAGCAACTGCCCCCCCTCGCCATGAAGAAGCTCTTCGAGAAACCCGGCGAAGCCTACCTTGAGTGGAACGCCTCTCTCCCGGGTCATGTTCCGCCACACGCGGCCCTCACCCCCAACCCCTCTCCCACCGACGGGAGAGGGGAGCCTCGGTTTCCCTTCGGGACCGCCGCCGACCTCCGCGCCGCATTCCAGCGAACCGTCGGAATCCGCGAAACCCTCCGCGCGGAGATGATCGCGTTGCAGGAGGAGATGGATTGGCTCATCTACGAGACGTATGGGTTGGTGGAACCGGGCACGTTTTCCCAGCACGTCCCGGATGGCGGCGTAGGGCTGAGTCTCCGTCCCAGCCGTGTAGCGCTTTCTGATACGTTGCGGAAGACGGAACTCGGCGGGGACGGAGACCTCGCCCTACCACACACGCCAATGAGTATGGCGCGCGAGCAACGGCCCTTCTGCCTCTATGCGCAGGCGGAGGGCAACTTCGACAATGCAGCGTCTCTGATCCCCACCGACTGGCCGGAGGAACGCCGGACGATGTGGCGTGACCGCTTGACGCTGATTCGCGACAACGAGCACGTCCGCCGCATCGAGCAACCGGTCTACAAACGCCGCTGGGACGAGCAATGGAAAGTCGGCGGCCGCTGGCAGTGCGGCCACCCGGCCTACGACGCCGAGTTCCTCAACGCCTTCGCCTGGTGGCTGTCCGAGAAAGCCGAATGGTGGCTGGAACACGAGAAATCCGGCGGCCCCGTGACCCTCGACGAATGGACGACCGCCCTCTGGTCCGACTCCCGCGTGCAGTCTGCATGGGAGGTGTCCGTCGATGTCATGAACCAACTTGAACAGTGGAAGGCGGAGCAGAAAACCCCCGACGCCAAGGCGGCGACCATCGAACCAACCCTATCCGCCTTTGCCCGCTACTTCAAAGCGACAGTTAAAGACCAATCCGTTCCCGACAACATCCCCTGGGCGGTGCCGTGGGATGAGATCAAATTCAAAGTCCCCGCAAACGTCAAACGGATTCGAGGGAAACTCAACGTCCCGCGGGAGAGGTTTCGGATGACGCCAAGCGGGGAGTATGTGTGGGCGGGGAAGTTCCTCCAGGTAGATGACCAGAGCGGTTCCGAAAAACGTGCCCCCCCTTCGAGTAACGACCCCGGCGGAAACCTGGGAAGTGATCCCACGAGCGGAGGCGGTGCAGAGAAGATGATGGAGCAACACGTGTCGTTGAGCCTTCGCGGCTGCATAAGGCCAAAGGCGCCGACCATTGTGTGGGTCGCGCTTGTCGTCAATGGATACGGCGACAAAGCCGCCGTATCCATTGACAAAGCTGGAGCTTTATCCTACGACAATCTCCGTAATTCCGGGATGCACCCTCTGGAACCCCTCACGATTCCAGTTCTTCTGATAGTCCCTCTCCTGAGTTGTTCGATTATTTACTCTCCGGGTGAGACCGAAGCAGTTCCCGTAGATGCTCGCGGGTGAGCAGTGCGACGATTGTGTAACGGAGTTCGCGGTTCGTCGGTCCTGAGTGAGTTTATGCCTGCCCGGCCCCAGGGGGCTGATTACCACCACGCATCACAAATCTTACTTACACCCGGAGCTTTCCGGGTGCTTGACAATGTGGCTGCCGACCAGAGGTCGACCGTCGGGGTGTTGAACGGGGTTTTCGTTGACGGCGAACAAGAGGGTGGTGGCCGTGAATACTCTCGCGCGACAATGGCTTGATCTGCTCTTCGGTGAATTCGATTATTCTTGCTCAGCAATCCAGATCAAACGCAAATCGCGGATTCTCAACCGGAAGGAGTATAAGTA
Organism: Armatimonadetes bacterium CG2_30_59_28; assembly: GCA_001872605.1. Lineage (GTDB taxonomy): Bacteria > Armatimonadota > Abditibacteriia > CG2-30-59-28 > CG2-30-59-28 > CG2-30-59-28. The sequence goes on from MNXM01000017.1 coordinate 9,970, forward strand.
GGTCGTCAAAAATACTGTCCCTGCTGAAACGAAGACGGACATACCCGATTGATTCGGTAATCCCCCTGAACTTGTTTCAGGGGATGGTTAGGACCACGCTAACGGCGGGAGGCGACAGACAGAATCCCCCCGAACTTGTTTCGGGGGACGGTTAGTACTACAACCGTATTTCATTACGTCACGTACACCTGTCCCCATCGGGTGGGAGCTT
>MNXM01000062.1 GCA_001872605.1 Armatimonadetes bacterium CG2_30_59_28
TCCAGTCGGGCTACGCCCTCCCTCCGTTTCACCCACTCCTCTCTCTCTAATCTCTACTTCCTTCATCTTCTCCATCGTTCCTTTCCTCCTTGTCTGCTACACTAATTACAGCATAGGAGGTGTCCCAACCATTATAGGCACAAAGGGTTTTGTGCGGGACGCGAGAGCAAGGAGGGTTGCCCACATAGCGAAATGAGCGCGTGAGTCATGACTCTGGTCTGATATCGTTGTTGATAGAATCCAGCCGGAGAAGTCTAAGAGGTTCAAAATTAGTATCGCAGTCTCCCGCACGGCTAAGAGGGAAGGCAACCTGAGTACTTCCGGTCCAACCTGCGGCAGATGCAACAACAGAGGAGGGTAAGGAATTGTCAATTACACGAGTAGATCAGGTGACACGAACTGCAGTTGCCGTGCTTGCGGCTTTGTTGTTGCTGGCTGTCGGCGGACGCGCCGCATGGTCACAGCAGGATGAAATCGACCAACTGAAAAAAGCAGTAGCCGACCTCCAGAAGCGTATCGATACCCTGGAGGAGAAGCAGAAGAAAGAGGCGGAGATGGAGGCAAAAGCGCCGAAACCGGTTGAGTCCGGCTTTGGGAAGATTAAGCTGGGGGGCCTGATGCAGAACTGGATCACCAGTGATAGCGGACCAGACGCTCACGAAAGCTACAGGCTGCGCCGCATGGAACTGAAGGTGAGCGGCGACATCAACGAGCGCGCGGGGTGGACTGTGATGTTCGACCCGGCGAAAAACCTCTTGCTCAATGCGGGTCCTCCAGTAAGTGCCAACCAGAGGACGACGATACTTCAGGACGCGTTCATGGCGTACAAAATCAATGACAACTGGACAGTGGACATCGGACAGGAGAAGCTGCCCTTAAGCCTCGAAGGTCTCCAAAGTTCTGCTAAGTTGGATACAGTGGAGCGCGCCCTGTTCATGACTGGCGCTCGCAATGCCAGTATCGGATATGGAGATGTGCGCTCGTTGGGGATTCAATTGAAGGGCAGGTTCCAGCAGGCGGATCTTACACTCGGCCTGGTGAATGACGCCGGTGAGCTGCAAAACACCACTGACAGCAACGACTCAAAGAACATTACCGGACGATTCGTCGTGCGGCCGCCTGGAGCCGAGGGTCTGCAACTGGGGATCTCAGGCTTCGCAGGAGGCGGGGCCGGCGCCACCTCACTCACTCGGAATCGGCTCGGGGGAGAGGCCCTTTATCAACACGAAGGTTGGACCCTGAAATCAGAGTATATGACAGGAACCGACCAGGCAGCCGCTGGCGGGCCCGATTTTGACCGCACCGGGTGGTACTTCCACGTCGGGAAACAGCTCAACCCGAAGTGGGAAGCAGTCGCCCGGTACGACACCTGGGATCCCGATGAAATCGGGAATGGGGGCGTCAACCCCGAAGAGAAGGATACTGTTGTCGGCTTCAACTATCTGCTGGAACAGTTCCACGCCAAATTGCAGTTGAACTATGTCCACAAAAACTTTGACGGCGTCGAGGACCGGAACCAGATTCTCGTCAATGCCCAAACAGCATGGTAGGCCGAAGGGCATGACAAAAAGGTATCCAGCCCAAACCCGACCGAATCCGCGCGGCGGTGAGGGCGGTGAACACCCGCAAAACACGCCGGCGTATTGACTGCCAAGATCATCAGGAAGGAGCGAGCGCGATGAACTATGAAGAGGAAATCGAACGGCGGGAATGGCTAAGCCAAGTTGGAAAACTGGCCGCTGCCGCCGCTGTGGCTGGAGCGGCATGGGAGATTGTTCCCGCGGGAGCTCAGGCTGCAACACCCGCCCTTGGCCCCGGGAACCCGAAACGCAAGTGGGGTATGGTCATTGACCTGCAACGCTGCGTGCGGTGCGAGGCCTGCACGGCCGCGTGCAAGGCGGAGAACAAGACTCCACCGGGGATGAAGTATAACCCCGTGCTGGTGGAGGAGACAGGGAAGTACCCGGCAGTCAAGATGCGATGGTTCCCCCGTCCCTGTATGCACTGTGCGGACCCCGCCTGCCTGAAGTCTTGTCCGGTGAACGCGATCGTCAAACGACCGGACAACATCGTTTTCATTGACTATGACCAGTGCGAAGGCAAGCAGAAGTGTGTCACTGCCTGTCCCTACGGTGTTCCGATTTTTGACGCCGCCGACAATTACTATCCCGAAGATAACCCGGTGTCACAAATGCCCTCCCCTGAGCTCGGAAAGAAGTGGTATCGAGTCGGGGACGATGCTCGCGCCGGATTCTCACGCAAATGCACCTTCTGCATGCACCGGCAGGATGCGAACGGCGACTATACGGAACCGACCGCGTGCGCACAGACCTGCACCGGCAAAGCCATTCACTTCGGCGACCTGAACGATCCCGAGGGCGAACTTCAGACACTCCTTCGAACCCGTAAATCCATGCGTCTGAAAGAAGAAGCCGGCACCGGTCCGTCAGTTTACTATCTGCTGTAACCCGTACCGCAAACGATTAGTCTGCGTTACACTCGTTACGGATGAAAATCCATCTTTCCTCTTCATCCTCGAACCCTTTGGGTTCGCGCCCTCTCCCCATCGGGGGAGAGGGTCGGGGTGAGGGGGTGTTTTCACCCGTAACGAGTATACATAAAGGAGTGATGAGAATGGAAACGATTAGTCGCAGAAGCTTTCTGGAGATAGCCGGACTAACTGGCGGCGCGCTGGTGGGTCCGCGTTTTGCGACGGCAGCCGAGGCGCAAGTCGGCGGGCCGGCGAATTGGAGCACGGGAGGGGAAGGTCAGTGGATTGCCTCGTGCTGTAACATGTGCGGGGGTCAAACAGGCATCTTTGCCCACGTGGTTGACGGTCGTGTGGTCAAGATCGAGCCTAATTGCTACAACCCGAACAGCTTCAGCAATATCTCTGACGATTTCTTCGCCAATGCGCTGAAGGAAGGCGCAGCGGTCTGCCCCAGAGGAAACTCAGGGATCATGACGCTGTACGATCCGGACCGGGCGAAGCGGCCGCTGAAGCGGACGAATCCTAAAAAGGGACGAGACGAAGACCCCAGGTTTCGAGAGATCTCCTGGGATGAGGCGCTGGACGAAATCGCCGGGAAGCTGCGCGCCCTCCGTGACGGGGGAGAGGCCCACAAACTCGTCTGGTTTTCCGAAGACCATTCTTTCACCCACGTTCAGGGCGATTTCTGCAAACTTTACGGCACACCCAACTACAGCGTCCACTCCAATCTCTGTGACGTGTCGCGAAAGGCATCCTACAAGACCGTTATGGGTGACGACCGCCCCCTGGCCGATTGCATCCAGTCGAAATACATGCTCTTTTTCGGATGGAATCCCCTGTCGGCGATCAAGTGGGTCTACCTCCCGCGCATCATCACCCGCGCCCGGGAGAACGGAGCCAAGCTCGTCGTGGTGGATCCGAACTTTAGCTGGACCGCAGCGAAAGCGGATGAGTGGGTGCCCATCCGCCCGGGCACAGACGGAGCGATGGCCTTGGCGATGGGTCACGTCATTGTCAAGGACAAACTTTACGACGAGGCATTCATCAACGAATGGACCGTCGGTTTTGACCAATACTGCGAGTATGTTAAGGACAAAACACCCAAGTGGGCACAGAAGATCACCTCCGTACCCGCGAAAACGATTGAACGGATCGCCCGCGAATTCGCAAGCACAAAGCCGGCGGTGGTCGATGTGTGGAGCGGGCCCGGCCAGCATTCAAACGCGGTGCAAGGAGGCAGGGCTATTGCTTCGCTCGCAGGTTTGACCGGCGGTTACGACCGACCGGGAACACTCATGATTCCCGATAAGAAGGGCAACAAGCATATCGAGCTGCAAGCGGACAAATCAAGGTCTCCACGCCTGGACCGCGGCACTGAAGTCTATCCGCTTGGCCATGGTTCCGGTATTTACACCGAGTCCATTTCCCGCATGGCCGACGGCAAAGGCCCCTACACGCCGAAGATCGCGATGGTCATTTTCCAGAACCTGATGATGTCGGTTCCAGGCACAGACACTGTTGAAAAGGCCCTGCAAAACATGGAGTACGTCGTCGTGGTTGATACGTTCCTCTCGGAAACCGCGCAAATGGCGGACATTGTGATTCCGGGAACAACCTACCTCGAACGTTACGACTTGAATACCCACTGGGTGACGTGGCCAGCTTTGGGCTTGCGTCAGCCAGTCGTGAAGCCGATCTTCGGGCAACTGGCGGAATATGAATTTGTCGCCGCGTTGGGACGACGACTTGGCCTGAAAGAGAAGAATGGCAACGACTTCTTTAATGTCGGCGCCATGTCTCGAAAACCCGTCGAAGGCCTTACCGAGTGGTATGAGGAGTTCCTGAGCAAAGAGCTCAAGTTAGGCGAGCCCAAGATGACCCTCACGGAACTGAAACAACTTCCCGGAGCGTGTTGGGTCAGTAAGAAGGGAACACGCTACGAGAAATACAAGGAAGAGATCCCGGCGGACAAAATGGCGAAGGCTGTAATCGTGGGGACAACGATTTACGACAAACCCAAGGAGCAAGGCGGGAAACAGATCGGCTCCGTCATCAACGGAAAGAACGTGCGTGGCTTCATGACCCCGAGCGGGAAGGCGGAGTTCTACGCGGAATCCCTGGCGCAGAAAAAGGATGCCAATGGGAAGCCCGTTGATCCCTTGCCGCTGTATCAGCCGCGGGATTGGCAGCCCGACGCGAACTACCCACTCTACCTTGTCAACTGGAAAGACGCCTCCCACACCCATTCGCGCACTCAAAACAACCCGTGGCTGCTGGAGCTGAAACCTTCCAACCCGCTGCACATCAACAGCAAGACCGCGGCGAAGCTGGGCATAAAAGACGGCGACGAGATCTGGGTCGAATCACCCCACGGCAAAGCGAAAGCCACTGCCAGGGTGACGGAGGGGATTCATCCCGAGGTTGTTGGTTGGCAACACGGTTTCGGGCACTGGGCGATGGGAAGCAATGCCAAAGGGCGCGGCTCATGTGGGAGTGGATTGCTGCCCACCAAGAGCGATCCTCTCTCGGGCATGGCGCTGCACAAGGAGATCTGTGTGAAGGTATACAAGGTGTAAACGAGATGGATGCCGAGAGTCGGGCTGAAGTCTTCGAGTTCTTCGCTTCTGTCTTCTCTCGGGAGCCGACGCCGGAACTGGCAGACAGCCTTCTTTCGGGAAATCTCCAGCGGGCGATCCGGTTTGTGGAACGCGAGGTTCCTTCCCCCGCGATCCTTGGCACCTTTGCGGCACTGGCCGCGTGGATCGCGTACCTTAGGTCGAAGAATTCCGATGCAGAACGGGTGTGCGAAATGCTTCGGAACCAGTATTCCCGGTTGCTTTCTATTCCCGGAGCCGACTATGTCGCACCGTACGAGTCGGTTTACCTGGACAAGGCGTGGGTCGAATCCACGGGCATCCCCGACACCCCCTTCGTCGCGCAGACGGTAGAGGTGAAGGGCCTCCTGTGGGGCGAATCCACATCTGCCGTTCTCCACTCCTATCGCGAAGCCGGAATACAACCCCACACGGCGAACTGCTGCGACCCGCCGGACCACTTGGGGTTGGAGTTGGAGTTCATGGCTTATCTGTGTAGACAGGAATCGCTGGCGATAGAGAAAGGCGCGGATGCACAGGTATGGGTCGAAAGGCAGCGGCGGTTCCTCTGCGAGCACCTTACGCGCTGGCTCCCGGAATTCGCCTCGCGGCTTGGCGACAAGTCCCCCCAATCGTTCTATGCAGCAGCGACTACGGCAATCGTCGAGTTCACGAGCAATCAGAACAACTGCCTCCCGGCGGGCGCTCGGTGAACGGTGGCTGCCAGAAGTAAGATACGCTCACACATCCCCCGAGAAGCGGGGCAGGCAAACCGTTGCCGCGCGGATGTGAGCTCCCCATGCTCCGACGCGATTCTCCCGCTTGACGGAATCAACAGGAAACTGGAAAATGCAGGGCGGCAGCCGTATCGGTAGGCGCTCAAGGAGAAAGACGATGCTGCACCCTACAGAGGCTTTGGATATCATTTTGGCTTCGGTTTCCCAGGTGGGAACCGAAAAAGTGCCACTGGAAGAGTCCCTCGGTCGGACTCTGGCAGACGACGTGCGCGCTGCGGAGGACCTGCCACCTTTCGACAATTCGGCAATGGACGGCTATGCGGTGCGGGCTGCGGATACAGCGGGTGCCAGTGAAGAGCACCCCGCCCTCCTTCGGGTTCTTGAGGACCTTCCTGCGGGCGGTGTGCCGCGCTGCGCGGTCGGGGCGGGTGAAGCCGTCCGTATCATGACGGGTGCGCCCGTGCCTGCCGGGGCCGACGCGGTGGTCATGGTTGAGAAGACGTCTCGCTGCAATGGTCAGGTGGCGGTCCAGGCTCCCGTCCAGCCGGGCGTCAACATTCGCCGGTGCGGAGAGGATGTTCGTCGCGGTGATGTCTGCCTGCAAAGTGGAATGGTCCTCCGGCCAGCAGAGATCGGCGTGCTGGCTTCCCTGGGTTTTGCCACCGTTCCTGTGGCGCGGCAGCCCGTGGTCGCGGTACTGAGCACCGGCGACGAACTCCTCGCGCCGGAAGAGGCGCTGACCCCGGGGAAAATCCGCGACAGCAACTCACCCGCCCTCGCGGCGATGGTTCGACGGTACGGCGGGGTGCCTCGCGTTGACCCTCGAGTGCCCGACACAGTCACCGAGGTTGAAGCCGCGCTGAGACGAGTAGAGGGCGTGGACCTCTATCTCACCTCCGGCGGCGTCTCCGTTGGAGACTTCGACGTTGTCAAGGAGGTTCTGAGTCGTCTGGGCGAAATCAAGTTCTGGCGACTGGCCATCAAACCGGGAAAGCCCCTCGTCTTCGGTCGGCTCGGTGGGCGACCCCTGTTCGGCTTGCCGGGGAATCCGGTGTCAGCGCTCGTCGCCTTTGAGCAGTTTGTGCGACCGGCGCTGCTGAAGATGCAGGGCCGCCGCGCCCTGCGCAAGGCGGAAGTCACCGCGGTCATCAACGGCTACTACAAGTCACGTGCCGGTAAGGTGGAGTTCGTCCGGGCACACACAACCCTGCGCGAAACCGTCTACCATGCCCGAATCTGCGGACCGCAGGGGTCGGGCCGGCTCAGCACCATGTCTCAGGCGAACAGCCTCATCGTGCTGCCGGAGGATGTGACGACGGTGCAGGCAGGCGACCACGTGCGGACCCAAATGCTGGATTACCCGGAGGTAGAGTGATGGCTCCAATCCTCTCGATTGTTGGACGCAGGAACAGCGGCAAAACCACGCTGATGGAGAAACTGATCCCGGAGTTGAAAAGCCGGGGCTATCGCGTCGGAACCCTCAAGCACGACGTCCACGGATTCGACATGGATCGGGAAGGGAAGGATACGTGGCGGCACGCGCAGGCGGGCGCGGAGGCCGTGGGGATTCTCTCGCCGAAGAAGTGCGCCATCATCAAGGGGTTGCGGCAACCGATGTCGCTCAACCGGATGGTGCGTGAGCATTTCAGCGGTGTGGACATTGTGCTGACCGAAGGATTCAAGGGGGAGGACAAGCCGAAGATCGAGGTCTTCCGCTCCGAGGTCTGCGACTCGCTGCTCTGCAAGCCGGAGGAGCTCTTCGCCCTCGTCTCGGACGCGCCCCATGATGTCCCGGTCCCGACGTTCGCCCTGGACGACGTGGTCGGTCTTGCGGACCTCATCATCGCGACTCACTTGAGCGAACCCGCGTCCACGGCTCCCTTCTACGAAGGGGACGGGATGACGCTGAAGATCAACGGGAAAGCCGTGAGCCTCACGCCATTTGTCCAGCAGTTCATGATCGGCGCTCTGGCAGGGATGGTTGGCGTCCTGCGGGACGTGGAGACGCCTGAGACCCTCCAGATCGAGATCAGCAAACCTACCTGAGCAGAACAACATCGCGACCAAGTCCACGGGCAAGGCTTGCGTTCCGAGATACTCAATCCGGAACCTTGCCTGCTCCCCAGTGCGTACCTCCTGCGATTCTCCGGCATGATCACCTCTTTGTCCGAGCGAAGGGTTCAATCGGCAATAATCATGCAATTATGCGTTTATGTGCATAAGTGCGAAATTGAGGTATCATCCAATGCAATGCTCCGAACTCGCACAGATTTTGAAGGCACTCGCCGAACCCACTCGGCTGCGGCTCATTTGTCTGCTGAGTCGGTATGAGCAGATTTGCGTGTGTGAGCTTACCGAGATCATGGAAATGCCGCAGTACCACGTTTCCCGCCATCTTTCGGTGCTCCGCAACCTGGGGCTGGTCGTGGACGAACGAGCGGGAGCGCGGATGAACTATCGACTGGCGCAAGGCAAGGAACTTAATACGGCGCTGGTGGAGGTATTGGGAAACACGGTTGACTCTTGCCCGCGCGCGGTGCGGGATGTTGAGCGCGCTGACAAGGTGTTAGGTAGTCAATCACGCGGGGCTGGCCGCGCTGAGACTTGAGGGGATAGCAGGCGAACTCTGAGTTCGCGAACTCTGAGTTCGAGCAGATCAGGAACGAGATAGGACGCATACCCATGGAAGACATCACCGAGACATCTGTCTCAGCGCCACCCGCCCCGGTGGAACCGACGACGCAACAACGACGCTGGTGGTTGCTGCCCGCGCTCCTTTTGTGGGCGCTGGTTTACCGTTGGTTGGGAACGGTGGCCGATGTTCTCACAACCTCGGTGTTGCATCTCTCCCTCGATAGCCACCTGGGCAGCAGTGTGGCGTTCTTCCTGTTCGAGGTTCCGAAGGTGCTCATGCTGCTGATTCTCGTCGTCTTCGGCGTGGGCGTCGTGCGTTCGTTCTTTACGCCCGACCGGACGCGGCAGATTCTGTCTGGCAAGCGGGAGTCGGCGGGGAATGTACTGGCCGCCATGCTGGGCGTCGTGACCCCTTTTTGTTCCTGCTCGGCGGTTCCGTTGTTCATTGGGTTTGTGGAGACCGGCATCCCTCTTGGGGTGACGTTCTCGTTCCTGATTTCCGCGCCGATGGTCAACGAGGTCGCCCTGGCCCTGTTGTTCGGAATGTTCGGATGGCGCGTTGCCGCAATCTATCTGACGGCGGGTCTGGTCATTGCCATCGTGGCCGGTTGGGTGATCGGTCGCTTGCGGATGGAGCGATTTGTTGAGGACTGGGTGTATGAGCTGGACACCGGGGTCAATACCGCCAACTCGAGCAATGAGCGGATGTCCTGGGAGAAACGAATCGATTACGGCCTGGATGCTGTGCGAGAGATCGTGGGGAAAGTGTGGCCCTACGTCATGGCAGGGATCGCCGTCGGAGCCGGCATTCACGGATACGTGCCCGAGGGTCTGCTGGCATCCTTCCTGGGAAGCGACACGTGGTGGAGCATCCCCCTGGCTGTTCTGCTCGGAGTTCCCATGTATTCCAACGCCGCCGGGATCATCCCCGTTGTGCAGGCGCTGATGGAGAAGGGCGCGGCGCTGGGCCCCGTGTTGGCCTTCATGATGTCGGTCATCGGCCTGTCGCTCCCGGAGATGATCATCCTGCGGAAAGTGCTCAAACCCAGACTCATCGGCGGTTTCGTCGGGGTCGTGGCTATGGGGATATTACTCGTTGGGTACTTGTTCACCGCGATTCTATAGGGGAGGCAACTCATGAATATTCAAGTATTGGGATCCGGCTGCTCCAAATGCCGTGAGCTTGAGGCGCGCACGAAAAAGGCGCTGCAATCCGCCGGTGTTGCGGGAGAAGTGGAACACGTCACTGACTTTGTTGAAATCGCGAAGCTCCGAGTCCTGGTGACACCGGCGCTCGCCATCAATGGCGAAGTGAAGGTTGCGGGGAAAGTCCCTTCCGAGGCAGAGCTGGTTGGCATTCTCACCACCGCCGCTGCAACGGAGTAGGCGCAGCCGGGGTGTGTGTCGGTGTGGGCGGAATTGCTGACCGCCTTATCCATGACCTTACTGAAAAAAGGCTTTCCCCCGCAGAATACGCAGAATACGCGGAATCTTCAGTATAGGTTCTGGGTTCTGAACTGGTGCATCGTTTTGGAAGTTCCCCCACAAAAGGACACCGGATCGCTTCAGCGTCCGGTAGCTCACACAGGCAGCTACACGATGGAGGCTACCCTCTTTTTCTTCTGCGATTTCTGCGTATTCTGCGGGAGCTTTAGTTTTTTTCAG
>MNXM01000297.1 GCA_001872605.1 Armatimonadetes bacterium CG2_30_59_28
ATCCTGGATGTCGCCTTCCGCGAGGATGAGTGCCGCGTCCGCACCGGCCACGCCGCGCAAAACCTCTCTCTCATCCGCCGCCTAACCATGAATCTCCTGAAGCACGAGAAGTCCGCGAAGGTCGGCATCGGGGCGAAGCGCCTCAAAGCGGCCTGGGACGATGATTACCTCTCGAAGGTGCTGTCGTCAGCATGAAGCTACGGGCGGCGATTTCGTGCGATCGCCCTGCACAGCCGGTCAACGCCCCACATGAGCGCGCCAAAACTCCCGGTGCCCATCACGATACCGCAATGGGTGCGAGAGAGGAGGAGGTCACATCGGACTCGCTGCGAGTCCGCCGTCCAACCAGTTCCTACGCTGGAATTTCAGGTCAAATCATGATCGGCGAGGCATGACATGCTCCGTGACCACCCCGGCAGGCCAGAAGCACACCGTGCGCGGACTCACAGAGTCCGAAAGGCGCAAATAATGGACTGAAACTCCAAAGATCAAGAACGGTGTTGACGTCTTGCTGACCGGAGGAGTATAAGGGACTGACTTCCCGGCAGCAATACCTAAATGACGGGGAGGACTGCGAAGAAGAGAGGGGGATGACATGAGGTCTTTGATAGTGCGACTTCCTGCATTAGCGTGGCTCACCGTCTTCTTGCTCACCACTATGTGCCCCATCGTGGCGGGGATGCGGGTAACGGATTCCGGGTATGTGGATCAGAAGGGCCGAGACGGCGCGGCGCTTATGGAACGCACTCTCGCCATCGACACCGGTCGGGCCGTGTTCGCATTTATGACCAATGGCGAGGCGATTGGAATGACGCGTCCCAGCGAGGTGAACTGGTATGGAGCGGAGTTTTTCACCGTGCGAGTGAACGGTGAAGTCTTCTTCAGCTTCAGCGGCCCGGCGAAGAAGGAGGGGTTCGTCGAGAAGACCAAATTCACCGCGGTAGCGAGCGACGGGGAAGGAAGCATCGAGGCGACCCAGGCAGGCAAGCAGGCGAAGGTGAGTGTCGTACTGCTCGCGGCAGACGGGGAAGAGTCGCTGCGGATGGCGGTGAAGGTAGAGCCCCTGCGACCTCTGCAAACAGCCGAGGTCTCCTTCCAGTGTTTTCCCAACACAATGTCCCCGCGCGAGAAGCTGTCCCGCGCGCTGGTGACCTCGCAGCGAAAGGTGGTCACGAAGCCAGGGGAGTCTCCCGCCACAGTCGTGTTGAAGAAAGAAGAAAACTGGTTCTTCTGCTGTGACGAGAACTTCGACCTGGGCGCGCCGACCTACGGCGACAACAAGGCAACCGGTGGTTGCGGGCTGTTCTACGTTCCGCAGCAGGCGGCCACGGCCGAGGTGCACGTGGGCGACTACCACATCGACCCCGTATTCACCTTCGCCCCGAACCGGAGGGAGATGCACTTTGTGCTGCTCGACTTCGGGAACCGGAAGAACAACGCCGACGCCCTCGCACAGATCAAGACCATGCGAACAGACTGGCTGGCGAAGAAGGCGACGGAGCGATCGGTGGTGCCGCCGACGCAACCCGAATCAGTCGCGGTGCAGAACCTCGTTCCTCCAGCGATTTCCACGATGGACTCGGAAGAGGCGCTGCAACACCTTCTGTATATGCGGCCGTCCAAGGAGACGGAGGAGAGGCCGCGGGACTTCTATCGCGTCGTCACCGCCAATCCATACCGGGGAACGGGTTGCCTCGCGGTGAATACCTACGGACCCAACCAGTCGGGCATTTACGTCAAAACGCCCGCGGGGCCGTTCAAGGCGGGGGAGACGTTGACGGCTTCCGCGTATCTGCGCGCCAACGAGACCATTAACATCGCCATCTTCCTCTGGACGACCGATGGCGATGTGGCACCCAAGGACCAGGTTCGCGAGATGTACACGCTGGGCCCGCAATGGCAGCAGTGCAAGATCACCGGACAACTCAGCAAAGATGCGAAGTGCGCGTGGGTGGTCTTCCGCATCCTGCACGACGACACGATGATGCGCACTTTCTACGTGGATGAAGTGAAGGTAGAGCGCGGCAGCCAGGCGAGTGCCAGCGAACCGAATCCGGAGTCGCGGGAGACCGAGGCGCGCAACCTCCAGGAATTCAAAGTGCCTCGCACGGCGCAGAAGCCATCCATCGACGGCAAGCTGGATGACGCGTGCTGGCAGGATGCGGCGGTGCTCGACACGTTCTATATCAATGATGGGAAGACCACGCCCGCGCCGCAGAAGAATGAAGTGCGAGTGTCCTTCGATGATGCCAACCTTTATTTCGCCGTGAGGTGCGAGGAAGCGGACCTCTCCAGACTCGCCCATCTTTCCGAGGGACGCGACAAGCCCGACTGGAACGACGACCGCATCGAGTTCTTCGTCGACGCGCTTGGAACCGGCACGAGTCCCACCTATTACCTCTCAGTGAACAGCGCTGGCGTGACGGCGGATCAGTACCTCGGAATCGGTCAGTGGAATCCCAAGCTGCATCTCGCCACCGGACTCGAGGAGAGAGCGTGGACACTTGAGGCAGCGATTCCCATTGGGGAGTTTGGCCGTGGGAGCATCGCGGGAGAACAATGGCGAATCAATGTAGGGCGGCATCACCGAGGATCGGTGAAGGTTTCGAGCACGCTCGTTCCGCTGGAGGGTGGGTTCACGCAACCCGGCCGGTTTGCACTTCTCACCTTCGCGCCGCGTCCGGGAGACACGGTGAAGGTAATCTCCACGAGTCGCGGGGAGATGTCGCGGTTCGGATTCCGCACGGGCGCCAATCGGATCGGCTACTCGGTGGACAATGCCGGCGAGGCGGGCGACCTGACATTCACGATCGAGAATCGCTCCGGTGGGCGAGTGCTGGATCGAGTGTCGGAGAAGAAGAAGGTTGGCAAAGGCTTGTCTTCGGTGGAGCAGTTCTACAAAGTCCTCGGTGACAAGAACGAGTTACTCGTCTTCGAGGTGAAAGACCTCAAGGGGCGCGTGCTCTTCCGGAGCGAGAACCAGGTTCCGTCCATCCGTCCGTTCTTCCGTGTTTACGATGTGAAGAACCCGGTCTATGAATCGCTCATCAGGCAGGGCAAGCCGAAGGCCCCCCGGCTCAACGGAGACATGGTGTGGGGGATGCCGCTGGAGGGATACCTGCACGCGCTGCAAGGAGGGCACGAATATTCCTATGCACAGACGCGGCACACGCTGAGCGACAGCGGGATGCACCTGCTGATGGGCTACTCGCCGAAGCTGCCGTGCATCGACGGAGACAGTGTGGTGCTGCGCGGCTACATCAGAGAAGGTTTCACCAATCACGTCGAGGAGAACAGAAAGAACACCTGGGCCGGTCCGGCGCTGTACGCACCGTACTACATCATCGGCGTTGACGAGAAGGGCACCCGCGGCGCGAACTACGCCGGCTCGGGTATTCTGGCGGATCCCATCAACCGGCACGCATTCATCGAGAGCGTGAAGGGAACGCTCGATGAGTACGGCAAAGACCTGTGGGCCGTTCACGCGGGGGATGAGCAGATCGCCCGGCAGCAGAGCACACTGGATGGCTTCTTCAACTCCGTGTATGATCCCGCCAAGCCGGAACACGCGCGGTTCAAGCTGCTGGAAGAGGAGATCAAGCGCGACTATGGTTTCGGGAGATTCGGGTTGCCGCACAGGCTGAAATCGGGTGACCCCGACTTGCCATACTGTCGGCGCGCCTACATGACCTGGCTGAACGACAAACTGCGGATCGCCAATCGGGAGATGACCAAAGCAGTGAAGGCCAAGTTCCCCGACATGCCGGTCATCGCCGAGGACAGCCACGGCGGCGCGGTCATCGACGTGGAGTACTGGAGCGAATACGCCGAGATGGGGCCGTTCCAGGCGCAGTACACGCCTGACACCGGAAGCATGCCTTACATGTTTGTGACGAAGCTGGCGAAGGACCTTTCGGGACTGGAGTACATCATGGTGTGCCCGCACGATCTGGTGGCGGGTTTCCCGACCGGTGCGATGGAAGCAGATGAGTTGCGGGAGTTGTACAGCCAGATCTTCCGCGGTGGCGGGACGGGGTTCGACTTCTGGCCGGCCTCGATGGGAGAGAGGCAACCCACTCCACCGTCAGCGGCCAGCCTGCAATCCGGCTATCCACTCGCGTGGGATTACATGGTGGAAGTCGCCAAACTAACGCGCAATATGCCGCTGCTTCCGTTCCCGAAGACGGAAACCGCGATCTACATCGCTTCGGAGTCGGAGAAGTTCGGCGTGCATACCGGCGGAAGAGCATACTCTCTGTTCACCCACCTCGGGCCGGTTGCGCGAGGATGGTTCCGCTTCCTCAGCGACGGACTGCTTGACCTGAAGCGGGAACGGCTCGACAACTACAAGGTTCTCTACGTCCCGGGAGCACAGTACCTGAAGCGGGAAATCGCGGACGAAATGGTGAAGTTCTGCGAGAACGGCGGGACACTCGTCTGCATGGATCCACTCGCCTTCTCCAACGACGTCGCCGCCAACTCCCTGACCAGCATTCGGGAGAAGCTGTTCGGTGTGCAGGTGATGGGAGAGAGAAAACAGACGGCGAGGATCGTCCTGAGTAAATTAGCCGCGGACGTAGTTTCGGAGCTGCCGGTGTGCGTCGACAGGGAAAAGGCGTTCGATGTGAAGGTGACCGACTCCGCCGCAAGGGCGCTCGCCACCTTTGAGGACGGACAGCCAGCGATCGTTGAGAAGAGCGTTGGCAAAGGGAAGACGCTCTACTTCGCCTGGAGCCCCTTAACCCTCGAAACGGCGTCCGACGCGAACTGGAGGAAATTCCTCACGCGTCTGTACGTCGACCTCGGCGGGAAGACGGGGCACGAAATCTGGAATTTTCAGATTCCGCAACTGGCGAAGGAGAAGGTCAGCGATCCTCAGGGCGTCTGCCTCACCAACAACTACGCCATCTGGGACAGGTATGAGTTCGTCGAAGGCTTCCGCTACAACAAAGATACCGGTGGAGAATACACGATCGAGTCCGCAGGCAATACGACGCGCCATTCCTTTGCGGAGGGGCCATTGACAAACCGCCTGGCGCTTAGGAAAAAGCATGTCCCCGGCTCCGCAGGCCCGCTCGTTTGGAATAGGGACTTCAACCGCGTCGACTGGGTGGATGAGATTTTCGGCAACGACCCGGTGACGGTGACCTTCGACTTCAGGAAGCCGTTCCCGCTGAGCAATTTCAAGTTGTTCTACGCAGGCGAGTTTCCGGGTGCAACCCTCGAGACCAGCGCGGACGGCAAGCAGTGGACGAAGATGTCCGCGTCACTCAAACCCCACGAGACCGGCGAAAAGGAGGTCGCATCCCAGGATGTCGCGGTGGCGACAATTCCTGCTCGTTACCTTCGGTTGACGATACCGCCCCGGAAGTCCGATGCCAGAGAACTGTTGTTGGCAGAGGTGGAGGTGTGGGGGAAGTGACCGTCCACCGAACGCCTTGACAGGGAAAAGGGTACTTACCCATAATAAGGCTGACCCTTATTATGGGTAAGTACTTTGCGGAGACATTCTCCGGAGACGGGAAAAGCACCATGAAAAACATCACACTCAGCGTGGACGACGAGGTAATCAAGAAAGTCCGGAAGATTGCGATCGACAAGGACACGACTCTGACCCAGATGGTTCGTGATTACCTGCATTCTGTGGCGGAGAGAGAGGTGTCGGTTAAACGGAAAGCCCTGCAAGAATTGGAGAGGACCTTTGAGCAATACAGTGGCAGCCTGGGTCCCATGAATTGGACGAGGGACGATTTGTATGAGCGGTAGAGTCTTCTTCGACACCAACGTCTTGGTCTATGGCTATGACGACGATAATCCCACAAAGCAACAGATTGCTCGAGACCTTCTGCGCCGTGCAATCCGAACCGGGCAGGGGGTGTTGTCGACACAAGTTTTGGGGGAGTTCTTCGTAACTGTTACCCGGAAGACGAGGCAACTGAGGTCTGCAGAAGAGACCGAGGACATCATAGCCACCCTTGGTATCCTTCCAACTGTCGAGATTGATCTTCCACTCGTTCGGCGAGCAATTGAGACCCATCGACGCTATGAAATCGCCTACTGGGACTCGTCGATCATCGCCGCGGCGGAACGCGGCGACTGCAGCAAAGTTCTTTCGGAAGATATGAATCACGGGCAGAAGTACCACGAGGTAAAGGTAGAAAACCCGTTTCTTCGTTAGTTCGTGGAGGGCCACTTCACCGCGGTGGCGAACCTGGCTTGAACGTTCAACTTGAGGCAGATTCCACTCGCAAAACCCGTTGACCGCGGTGACTCGGCGCGTTTGCACTCAATCGGATAGAGGGGAGTGAATGTGCAGGGAGGCGGGGGGGTCGGGTCGGGACTTCTCTAAAACCGGCGTCCGGTTCTGTAAGGCACTCCATCAATTGGCACAATCCTCAATTCTCAACAGGCAGGTGAATCGTTGGAAGTTCTCATACCCAGCCGAAAAGTGCCCGTGCTGGCGGAAACCGATGTCCTAGTCTGCGGTGGTGGCGCGGCGGGTGTTGCCGCGGCCTGCAGCGCCGCGCGGCACGGCGCGTCGGTGGCGCTGATCGAACGGTGGCCGTTCGTGGGCGGCATGGCAACCGCTGCTCTGGTGAACATCTGGCATCGCAGTGATCGCGAGAAGATGGTCATTTACGGGCTTGTCGAGGAGGTAACTCAGCGGGCCCAAAAGCGAGGGTGGGCCACGCAATACCCCAGCTTCCCTCGCGTCCACGAAACTCACTGGTTCGATCCCGAAGGCATGAAGATCGTCCTGCAGGACATGCTGGATGAAGCGAAGGTCCGCACTTTCTGTTACACCGCGGCAGGAGAGCCTCTCGTGGAGGATGGAGAGATCCATGGTGTTCTCGTTCACACCAAACAGGGACTCCGCGCTCTCAGGGCTTCCATTGTTATCGACGCCACCGGGGACGGCGACCTCGCAACGAACGCGGGAGTACCTTTCGACTTTGGCCGCGAGGGGGACGGTAAAGTCCAGGGGATGACGATGATGTATCGCGTGTGCGGCATCGACGAAGCCAAGGTGCAATCCCTCCCCGACGAAGACAAGCAGAGAATGATGACCGAGATGCGCGCCGCCAGTGTCGCGGGGGAGCTTCCGCCGTACAGTCCCGCCTTTTCTCTTTGGCACGCCAGGAACCGCTGCATACCCAACATGTGTCCGGTCGCAGGGAACCCGTTGGACGAAGAGGAACTCACACGGCTTACCAACGAATCACGCCGATACGTTCACGCGTATTGGGACTGGCTCCGGTTACGCGTGCCCGGACTCGAAAGGGTCGTAATCGAGCAGACGGGCTTCAGCCTGGGGATCAGAGAGTCGCGGCGAATTCGTGGGTTGAAGACCCTCGACAAGGAGATGGTCTTGGGCGCGCAGAAGCAGCCGGACGCTCTCGGGCACGGGATCTGGATGATCGACATTCACGATCCCAAAGGGACGGGTTACACCACGTGGATGGATCGCAACGCGTCCAACATGGTGCCGGAGGGGCAGAGCTATCACATTCCTCTCGGGATATGCCTCAATGAGCAGATACCCAATCTCGCCGTCGTGGGCCGTTGCGCCTCCTCCACTCACGAAGGGCATTCCTCGGTGCGCGTGCAGACCCATTGCATGGTCATGGGGCAAGGGGTCGGCACCGCCGCGGCGATGGCGCTTGAAAGTGGCAAGCCGATGCACGCGGTGAATATTGAATCACTGCGGAAGAAACTTCGCGCCGACGGTGTATATCTGGAGGAGGTCCCTGAAAGTTAGCGAGCCCTCTGCTCAGAGTCATGAGTGACAAGAGTTTAGCGTCACTTGTCACTCATCCCTCATGCCCCACACTCAAGTCCCGCAGCCGGATGCTTTTGTCCGAGACTTCGATGGGGTCGGTCAGATGCACCACTCGATCACGCAGCTCCACCACGAGGCGTTTGAAGAGAATCGGGTAGTCCACAACGCCGTCACCGCCGGTATGGGTCCCGCCGCACTCGGGTGGTCCGTAGAAACCGCTTTCATATTTGATAGGCAGGTCTACCGAAATGTCGTTCCACCCGTCGAAGTTGATGAAGGTTCGGCCTTTCCAGTCGCCAACACTCCACCCGCCACACGGAGCGCCGAGGCTGTAGAACCGCTCGCCTTTCGTGTCCTCCAAGTCGAAGAACACGCGCCCCCAGCACGAATTGTCCCAATCTTCATGGCCTTGTCTCCTTCCCGCAAGGTACGAATTCCTGCGTCCATGAATTCTATGTTCCCACACTCAAGCGGTCACTTGCACCTCCAGCGCGGGTACTGACGCGCACAAGGCGCTGGCGGGGTTCACGCCCAACCCTCAGCTTCTCAGCCAAGTGCAAATGTCCTATAATCCCCTCATGAACTCGAATGAAACGCTGAAAAAACTTACTGCCGGAATGCCTCTCCTGCACGGTGGGAACCAAGTGACGTGTGTATCCCAGGAGCTTGCCTCGGCGTTCAAACCCGGTGATCGACTGATCGTCGTCGAGTCCAACGGCGACCTGCTGCACATCCCGTCGGACGAGTACCGCCTTGCCAGTCAAGCGGTGGAGAAAGCGTCCCTCGCCTTCTCCAAGATGGGTTCGGTCACGGACGAGGCCATCACCGGCTTCTATGAGGCTTTTGCCCGGCGGCTGGACGCGGACGAGTCTTGGACGCCAATCCAGGAAGCGAATGCAAAGGACGTTGCGCGGGCAAAGGAACGTGGCCGCTCGACGACGCGGCTGAAGGCCACAGAGAAAATGCGCAACGGAATGGTTGTCGGACTGCGCGAGTGGCGTGACGCTCCAGGCCGACGCGGCCAGGTGCTGGACACCATCGAGCATGACGGCTGGCTAGTCGAACAGGTAGTTGCCCCGCTGGGTGTCGTAGCCTTTGTTTTTGAGGGTCGCCCGAACGTGTTCGCCGACGCGACGGGCGTGCTGCGCGGGGGCAACACGGTGGTCTTCCGAATCGGCAGCGACGCTCTCGGCACGGCCAAGGCAATCGTCAAGCACGCCCTCAATCCCGCTCTCCAGCAAGCCGGACTGCCGGAGGGGGCGGCAACTCTGGTGGAGAGCGCCAGCCACGCGTCCGGGTGGGCGCTGTTCTCGGACAGGCGACTCGCTCTGGCAGTAGCCCGCGGTTCCGGCCGCGCAGTCGCACAACTTGGCAGTGTGGCGCGGCAGTCGGGTGTGTCCGTGAGCCTCCACGGCACCGGCGGCGCTTGGATTGTCGCCGATACAACTGCTGACGCGGACCGCTTCGCCGCGGCGGTACTCCACTCCCTGGATCGCAAAGTGTGCAACACTCTAAACACGTGTTGTATCCCGCGTGAGCGCGTGGACGACCTCGTCCCTCGATTCCTGCACAGCCTCCAACAAGCCGGTGAGAAACGCGGCCATGGCTGCAAGCTGCACGTTGCGGAGGGGGACGAGTCGGCGGTGCCTCAGGATTGGTTTGCGACGAAAGTGGCGGTCCGCCGCGCCGAGGGGGACGTGGAAGAACCTCAGGCTGAGTCGATTCCCGTTAGTCAACTCGGGCACGAATGGGAATGGGAAGAAACCCCGGAAGTCACACTTAAGATTGTGGAAGACATGGACGAGGCGGTGGCTCTTTACAACCAGTACAGCCCTCAATTCGTCGTCAGTTTCATCACCGAATCCGAGGAGAACTGGCAGCGGTTCTACGACACCGTGAATGCCCCTTTCGTCGGCAACGGTTTCACACGCTGGGTGGATGGTCAGTACGCCCTCAACCGCCCGGAGTTGGGCCTGTCCAACTGGGAGAACGGTCGCCTCTTCGCCCGCGGCGGCATCCTCAGCGGTGACGGGGTCTTCACAGTTCGGACGGTGGTCCGGCAGACGAACCCGGACGTGCATCGGTAGTTGACTTGACCGCGCTTGCCGATGTTATACTCGTTACGGGTGAAAGCGCCCCCTCGCCCGTAGCGACTATATGACACTGAAGTAAGGACGATTATAGTTTGCCAAGCTACAATCAGTTCGTATTGCTCAAATGAATCGGGTGTAACCCGGTGGCCGCTCCCCTTTTCAGTTCCAGCAGGCGTTTAAGATCCCTTCCCGGTACGGGTAGAGACGTTCTGTTTCGCATTCAATACGGAACCGACAGAAAGAATCCCAATCGTCATTCAGGTAGGTCGCTTCGGACTCTGCTGAG
>MNXM01000306.1 GCA_001872605.1 Armatimonadetes bacterium CG2_30_59_28
TCTTCCTTGCCTTGGCGGGAATCATCGGCATCTATGGTCTGGCGAGAGAGCATCGCATGTCTGATCGTTCCGCTAGCGTTGTGGCTTTGGCTCTGCTGTCAAGCCCACTGTATCTGCGCTTTAGCTACACCTTCATGACCGATGTACCGTTTCTGAGCTGCTTGATCGTGTCCCTTTTGCTCTACACGCGCGCCCTTCGATGCCAGAGTTACCCGACTATGCTATTGGCTTCTGTGACGGCTGCCGCTGCGATTCTTGTGCGGCAATTTGGCGTGGCGCTCATCATGGGGATTCTTATTCTATGCCTTTCATCAAGGCAGCTCCGGCGGAACTGGAGTTTCGTTGCTGTTGGCATTGCTCTGCCTTCTATCGCTGCAGTTTGGCAGTTCTGGTCCGGGGTGACGAAACCAAACTGGGCCATGGCTCACTATGTTCGTCCTCTCCAGGTCCGGTACATTAGCGACGTTGGGAATCTCGTTCCCAGCATCCTTTGGAGATTGTCCGTTATCCTACCCTATCTCGCGTTCTTCCTAATGCCGCTTGCCGCTGCTGTTCTCCTCGTATTCCTGAGACGGAGATACCGCAGAGAGTCGGACGCAGATACATTATGCTGCACTCCGATAAATGTCATGGCAACCGCGGTACCCGTCCTGCTGGTTTCGGCAGGACTGGTCTACGGTGTGACCGGGCTAAATGGAAGCTGGTTGATGCCGTATCTGCCATGGAATCTGGAGATTCTAAAACCCCTTGGTGCCGCGACGGGAGGGGTTCTCACTGCGTTTCTGCTTGTTGGAGGCATTCTATTCGGTCGCGTTTTCATCATCCGTTACATCGATGGCCCTGGCTGGATGAACCTCTCCCCTCACGAACGTCTCCTTGACTGGGTAACCCTTTTCCTCCTATTCTTCCAGCTAATGTTTCTTAAGATTGGTGATGAGTACCTCTTGATTTTTCTTCCGTACTCTCTGGTAGTGGTTGCGCGATTTCTCGACGGTCAGAAGATGCCCTGGCGGCGATGGGTAATCGGCGCTCATTGCGCTGTTCTCGTTGTATCGGCAATGTGGGTCAGGGGGTTGCTGGAAGCCGAGGAGGCCCAATGGCTTGGAGGCGAGCATCTGCGAACACAAGGGATCAGCCCACAACGAATCCACGGTTCTCGGACATGGGATTGCTATTACGGAGCATTTAACGAATACTTGGCGGAGGTTGGGACGGTCGATCCACACGTGCTGGTGGACGATTTCTTCTCTCGGTTCATTCCCGGCAGGATTCACCAAGCCGACTACTTGGTCACGCAGTTGACCTATTCCCCGGACGGGGAAAGATGGAGCATTGTCGAGGACATTCCCTACCGAAGCATGCTGTTCCATGAAAGACATGTCTACGTGGCGAAAAGACAAGGTGTCCAGTGACATTCAAAGGGAGAATACATCCGTGACGTTTCCTGGCGTAGAGAAGAATCGTTTCCTTATTACCGGCGGACTCGGTTTCATCGGGTCCAACCTGGCGCGTCGGCTGGTGGAGTTGGGGGCGCGGGTAACGCTGGTGGACAGTCTGATCCCGGAATACGGCGGCAATCTATTCAATATCGATGGCATCCAAGACAAGGTTCGGGTGAACATCTCGGACGTCCGGGACGAGCACAGCATGCACTATCTTGTGCAGGGACAGGACTATCTCTTTAATCTTGCCGGTCAAACCAGTCACCTCGACTCGATGCAGGACCCCTACACCGACCTGGAAATCAACTGCCATGCGCAGTTGTCCATTTTGGAAGCCTGCCGCAAGCACAATCCCGACATAAAGATCATCTTCGCCAGTACCCGACAGATTTACGGCAAACCCGAGTATCTGCCGGTGGATGAGAAGCACTTGCTGCGACCGGTCGATGTGAACGGCATCAACAAGATGGCCGGGGAGTGGTATCACATACTCTACAACAACGTGTATGGACTTCGGGCGAGCGCGTTGCGGCTCACGAACACCATTGGCCCGCGAATGAGAGTGAAAGATGCCCGGCAGACTTTTCTCGGGGTCTGGATTCGCCTGCTGGTGGAAGGTAAGCCTTTCGAGGTGTGGGAGGGCCATCAGTTGCGGGATTTCACTTACGTGGACGATGCCGTGGACGCGATGCTACTGGCGGCCACACGAGAGGAAGCCAATGGGCAGGTGTTCAACCTGGGCGGAGATTGCGTCGTCAGCCTGAAAGACCTCGCCGACCTGCTGGTACAAGTGAATGGTGGCGGCGAATACGTGGTGAAGACGTTCCCGGCCGACCGCAAACGCATTGACATCGGCGACTACTACGCCGACTTCAGTCTCATCCAGTCTACCCTCGGCTGGACGCCCAAAGTCCCCCTGTCGGAAGGGCTGCGGCGGACACTGGAATTCTACCGAGCGAACCTCAGCAACTACATTTGAAGGAGTGGTGCAATTGCTACTTCCGAGTAACCCTAAAGCCAATTATCTGGCACACAAGGAAGAGATCGACGCTGCTATTGACCGGGTCTTGGACAGTGGTTGGTTCATCCTCGGCAAGGAAGTGGAGAGCTTCGAGGTCGAGTTCGCCAACTACATCGGAGCGAAGCACGCAGTGGGCGCTGCCAGTGGAACCGACGCTCTGGAGTTGGCTTTGCGCGCCTGCGATGTGGGTCCGGGCGATGAAGTGATCACGGTCTCCCATACAGCGGTGGCAACGGTCGCGGCGATTGATCTCTGCGGGGCTGCTCCAGTTCTGGTGGACATTCTTCCTGAGTCGTTTACTCTCGATCCCGCACTGCTCGAGGGCGCTATCACGCCACGGACAAAGGCCATTCTTCCCGTCCATCTCTATGGCCATCCCGCCGCCATGGACGACGTTGCCGACATCGCCGCAAAGCACGGTTTGCGCGTGATTGAGGATTGCGCCCAATCACACGGCGCGAAGTGGAAGGGGAAAACCACAGGAACCTGGGGTGATATTGGCGCGTTCAGCTTCTACCCCACGAAGAACCTTGGCGCACTTGGAGACGGTGGCGCCGTTGTCACCGACGATGCCGAACTGGCCGAGCGGTGTCGTCTGGTGAGAGAGTATGGATGGAAGGAACGCTATGTGAGCGCCATTGCCGGCATGAACACCCGCTTGGATGAGGTGCAGGCGGCAATCCTTCGTGTCAAACTCAAACACCTCGATGTCGAAAATGAGCTCCGCAAGTCTCTGGCGGGAATCTATGACGAGAAGCTCCCCGCCACGGAACTTGGGCTTCCCATCCCTCCCGCGGACGGCGAGCATGTGTATCACCAATACGTTGTGCGTTCTGCTGCGCGCAATGAGTTGAGACAGTACCTCAAGGAGAATGAGATCGGGTCATTGATCCACTATCCCGTTCCCGTTCACCGTCAACCAGCCTACGCTGACCTCCGTTGCGCCAGCTCAATGGCGCAGACCGAAAAGGCTGTGCAGGAGATTCTGAGCCTCCCAATCTACCCTGAGTTGTCCGAAGAAGCAGTGCGCGGAGTAGCAGAGGCGGTGGTCGGCTTCTTCGGAGACCGGTGAGAGCTGCGGATGCCAGCCATGTATCAATTCTGCACCTACTTCGACTCCAACTACTTACTCCTGGGACTGGCGCTTCATCGCTCACTGCAGGAGAAAGGGATTCCCTTCCGGTTGTGGGTTCTCTGCTTTGACGACAGGACCTACCAGGTATTGAACAAGCTGAACCTGTCCAGCCTGATTCCCGTACGATTGGAGGACTTCGAGGCGGGGGACGCCGACCTCCTCCGTGTCAAGCCGTCCCGGTCGAAGATCGAGTACTATTTCACCTGCAGCCCATCCTTTCCCCTGTATGTGCTGCGGCAGGACCCTGAAATCGAGTTCATCACCTACCTCGACGCTGACCTTTATTTCTTTGCGGATCCCAGTCCTTTGCTGGAATCTTTCTCCGGATATTCCATCTCCATCGTTCCACATAACTTCACCCCTGAAGCGGACTCCGCACATCTTCACGGAATCTACAACGTGAGCTTTCTTTCCTTTCGCAAGGATGCCTCAGGACTCGAATGCCTGAACTGGTGGCGGGAGCGGTGTATTGAGTGGTGCTCGGATGAACCAGAGGACGGGAAATTCGCCGACCAGAAGTACCTCGACGATTGGCTCGAACGTTTCTCTCGTGTTCGCGTATTGCAGGGGCAAGGGAGTGGCATCGCGCCCTGGAACGCCGCCAGGTTCAGCTTCAAACACGATGGCACCCAGCTTCTTGTTGACGATGACACCCTGGTCTATTTCCACTTCCACGGACTCCGACGCGTCAACGATTGGGTGTATGACTGCAACTTCGGGCGTTACAAAGCTCGGCTCACGCCAGTTTTGCGTCAGTACGTCTACCGTCCGTATCTGAGGGAAATCAACGATGTCCGGCGTGCATTGAGGAATTCTCTCGCAGATGAAGACCCCAACTTCCACTTGGGGGCCGTGAGAACCGGCATAGGTCTTGAATGGAGGCGACAAGGCGATCCGAAGAAGTATCTGAAGCAATGGGCGAAGAACCAATTACAGCTTGCCGGAAAGCTCCTTCGTGGGGACCTTCTGTTTACGTTTGACGGCAACGTCTTCTGAACCCAACTGAATCACGTCGGTGGGGATGGCTCATGCACCTCGGTTTCGTCCCCGTCCTTTCCGGGTCGGGGGGAGGAATTCATCAGTACAGTCTGACCATGCTGCGCAGTCTCATGGAGATTGTGCGGGAGGGGCGCGGGCATGAGCTGGCGGTGTTCGCCAATGACCTGCAGCACCCAGAGGTGGTGCGCGCAGGCGCCGCGGGTTGCTCGATCCATCCCTTGTTCCCCCCAACGCTGAAGTGGAAACTGGCTGCGGCGGTGCAACGGTGCGTCGGTGAGGACCGCGCTGCGGAATGGTGGACGCGGCGACAGTTCGCGAAAGCGGGTTCGAGAAGCGCGGATGGCGTGCCGGAAATCAGTGTCCTGCCCGATCCTGCACGGTCGTGGTTCGCGCGGTGCGGCGCGGAGTTGATGCTTTTCCCGTGGTCGAGCACGCTTGCGTTTGAGTCGGGTGTTCCCTACATCTTCACCATCCACGACCTGAACCACCGCCGCCATTCCGAGTTCCCCGAAGTGTCGGCGGACGGCGAATGGGAGCGAAGAGAGTATCGTTACCGCAACGGCATCCGCCATGCCACGTTGCTCATCGCCGACTCCGAAACGGGCAAGGAAGACATCCTCGAATTCTATGGCGACTGCGGCGCGACGGCGGGCCGCATCAAAGTGCTGCCCTATCGTCCGGTTCACGCGGGAGAAAGTGCGGTGTCGGAAGATGAAAGGGAACGAGTACGCGAGCTGTATGGGCTTCCACCGCGCTTCATCTTCTACCCGGCGCAGTTCTGGCCGCACAAGAACCATCAACGGGTTGTCGAGGCGCTGGCGTTGCTGCGGCGGGATCGCGGGCTGCAGGTGGAGACGGTCTTCTGCGGGTCGCACGGCGGCCGGCTGCGAGCAGGAACGTACCGGAAGGTAATGGATACGGCCCGCACCCTCGGTATCCGATCACAGGTTCACAGCCTTGGGTATGTCCCGGAAGGAGACATGCCCGGACTCTACGCCGCGGCGGAAGCGCTTGTCATGCCGACCTTCTTCGGCACCACCCATCTCCCGTTCCTGGACGCATGGAGTTCCGGCTGCCCGGTGGTCACGTCCGACCTGCGAGGCATCCGTGAGCAGGTGGGCGACGCGGCGGTGCGGGTGGACCCCGCGTCCGTGGAATCGATTGCCGACGGACTGCAACGTTTCTGGAGAGAGAAGACGCTGCGCCACGACCTGATCTCAAAAGGACAGCGGCGGCTGAGTCGGTATACATCATCCGACTATCGTGAGAAACTGGAGGGGATTCTCCAGGAAGCGGGGAGCCGGATGATTGGGTAACTGTGGAGTGGGGCGGATGGCGGACCGGGCAGTGGGGAAACGGTGGATCGTCGCAAAGAAAGCGTGTAAAATACGATCCTATGAAGACGATGACCGCAGAGGACATCACGGCAGCATTGGGGCGACTTGGGGAACTTGCCAAGGCCCGGGATGAAAAGGTTGAGCTTGTGCTTGTGGGCGGCGCGCTGATGGGGATTGCCTTTGGGGAGCGCGCGTCCACTCGTGACGTTGATGCGGCAATTCTTGCCCCTCTACCCGTTGCAAAAGCATGTGAGTTGGTGAAGATCGTTGCCGACGGATTGGGGCTTCCGGAGAACTGGCTCAACGATGCCGTCAAGGGCTATCTCGTTGGTCTGAGTGCCGGACCGGTCGTCTTCACCGCCCCCGGGATTGAGGTACGCCGTCCTGCGGTGGAGCAACTGCTGACGATGAAGTTGTCGGCGTGGAGAGATGATGTCGATATCTCGGACGCACGGCGGCTTCTCCGGGAGATCCCTCAAGGGCTGACTCGCGAGCAGGTATGGGTCCTGGTGCAGCCGTACCTCATTCCGGGCAGCGAGTTGAAGGCTCAGTATGCGCTTGAGGATCTGTGGGAGTCTGAATATGGTTGCTGTTGAGGATATGGCGAAAGCTGCCATTGAGAGGGAGAACCTGACGTTGCGCGTTCTGGCGCAGGAGTTGCTGCGCGAACACCCTCGACTGAGCGACCTCCCTCGGCCGCAAACAGACGACCCACGGCTGCTGTCAGTGGCGGCCGCTTTGGTTGAGTTGTTTGCCATGCGTCGCCATCAGGACCCACCGGAATGGACCGAAGCCATCGGCCCTTTGACTGAGCCTTTTTTTCTCCTCAACGCTGCAACCAGCATGCGTCGACTGCGTGCTCTTTGTGAAACGCAGTCACCGGAACCATTGCGAAGACGCAGATTGTACGCTCCGCCCAACTTCCTGGAGTTCGCTTGAATTGCCAAAGATATCCGTCATTACTCCTACCCGCAATGCCGCCCTTGACTTGTCGGAGACGATCGAGAGCGTCGCCTGCCAGAGCTTCACGGACAGGGAATTCATCGTGGTCGACGGCGGATCGACCGACGGTACGGTTGCACTGCTGCAGCAGCATGGATATGTGATCGACCGCTGGATCAGCGAACCGGACGACGGCGTCTACGATGCCATCAACAAAGGGATTGACCTTTCCACGGGAGAGTGGCTCTACTTCCTCGGGGCGGGAGACGAACTGGCGGATGAGAGCGTGCTGGAAAGAGTGTGGGAATGCGGAATGCGGAATGCGGAACGCGGAACGCGTCCCGAGGGATCGGGATCTCCACTCCGCTTCGAGAGTGTGGAACGCGGAGTACACCCGCTGTTCCTATACGGGGACGTAATCTGGGGCGAGTCGGGGCAGCGTTACGATGGGCGATTCTCCAAGCTGAAACTGTGCCGGCAGAACATCTGCCACCAGGCGATCTTCTACCACCGAAGTCTTTTCGACCGGTTCGGCAAGTTCGACACACAATACGAGGTTTGCGCGGACTGGGCGTTCAATCTGAGGTGCTTCGCTGACCCGGTGGTCAGGCCCACCCGTCTGAGCACCGTCGTGGCGAGGTTCAAGGGGGGCGGTCTGAGCAGCAGCGTACAGGATGAGTTTCTCGCGAATCGGGAAGGTCTCATCCGGGGGTTGGGGTGGCGGTATTGGGCGCTGTACCGGGTGAAGCAGGCTCTCAAGTTCAGACGCAGAACCTTTCCGCTGAAACCGACGGACGGCCTCGGATGAAGCTCTCAATCATCATTATCTCTTTCAATTCGCTTCAGCTTTTGAGAGAGTGCCTGCGATCTCTTTTTGCTGAACCTGTTGACTTCGATTCCGAGGTCATCGTGGTCGACAACGCTTCATCCGATGGATCAACCGACATGGTTCGTGCGGAGTTCCCCCAAGTGCAACTGCTCGAGAATTCCGAGAACGTGGGGTTCGCAGCCGCAAACAACATCGGGGCCGGGCGAGCCAGAGGACAGTTACTGCTTCTGCTGAATTCCGACGCGCAACTGACGATGGGTGCGGTGAAGGAGTTGGTCGCCTTCATGGAACGTCAACCGGCGGCGGGTGTATCCGGTCCGCGCTTGACCTACCCCGATGGCGCATGGCAGCCCAACGGGCTGGCTTTCCCCACTTTCTGGAGTTGGCTGGCCGAAGTCAGCGGTCTGACTTCGCAGTCATCTCCCAAGCGACTTGTCCCCACTCCCGTTGATGTCGTATCTGGTGCGTGCATGATGGTCCGCCGTGCGGCGTGGGAGGCTCTCGGCGGTTTTGACGATGGCTTCTTCTTCTACTGGGAGGATTACGACTTGTGCCGTCGAATTTGGGCACATGGGTGGGAGGTCTGGTACTGTCCGCAGGCGCACATTGTACATCTCGCTGGAGGCAGCAGCACGCTGGTTCGCTCGATGACTCGCGATGCGGCATCCGAGAGCACGCTTCGCTATTTCCGCAAACACCATTCCCGGTGTGTTCTGCTGGCCGTCCTTGCAGTGTTAGTGCTCCGGGAAATCATGAGAATGGGGCAAGGGATGGTGTCGAGACGTAAGACCCCACGCCACAACCCTTTCGCGCAACTCTTGAGCCGTTTCGCCGCGGTGCAACGTCTCGAAGCGCCTCACCCCAAGAGGGGGCAAGGTGAATGAGACCGCCGGAGCAAATGCCGCTGACGGCGGCCTACGAGGCCGTCTGGCGCAAGCAGAGCGACTCTGCAAGCGTAGAGTGCCTTCTGTCCCGACGCCGAGAGCATGCCCGCGACTTGCAGACGTTCTATGGCCGGTGCTTGGGCAGACTTTCTACGTCCTGCCCCAAGTGCTTGGAGGTTGCTTGCGGCACGGCAATTCAGTCCTACTTTCTCGCTGAAATCGATGGTGTGCAAACCGTCGCACTGGACTTGGTTCCCGCGGCGATTCGGTTTGCCATTCAATTTGCTTCTCACCTCCCGAACCGCCCCCGGTTTCTCGTTGGAGACGCCGCCCGGCTTCCTTTTGCAGATCACTCGTTTGACCTCGTCTTTAGTTGTGGCTTTCTCGAGCACTTCACCGACCCGATGCCGTTCATAGAAGAGCAGATGCGGGTTCTCACGCCGAAAGGTGTGTTGGTTATTGATGTGCCGCAGAAGTTCAATCCATACACGTTCGTTAAGCGGTCCCTGATCAGAAAAGGTAAGTGGGAGTATGGTTGGGAAACCGAGTACGCATACGGAGAGTTGCGGACCCTCGGACACAAACTCGGCCTGCGCGTGGTGGGGCGCGTTGGGTATGGCTACAACTTGCGGAGAGACGGGGGCATCGGTCTGTTGCGCTACCTACCCAGACGGATTGCAGAACGGACGCACGCCGGCCCGTTCGGACCGCTCTTCTCCAGTCTGGCAAGTGTAGCGGACCAGTTGTGGGCCGGTCCTGAGCAGAGGTGGGGGCACTTGTTTCTTGTGTCCATCGCGGTGGCTTTCCAGCGTCGGTGCGATATTGATGACCGTGTCGCTGCGGATTTGCCATTCATAAAATGACGCGTTTCTCTGACGCTCACTACCATCGGTCTTGCCCTGAGGACGCGCAGTACGCTGGAACATACGAAAGACCAGAATGCGATAGGCAACTGGATCATTGATCGGCCCGAAATGAAAGTGCACGACTGCACCGTTTGTGTCGTTGAGTTGAGCAATTACCATCAGTTCGGCGATGGCCTTATCAGACCCGATCACGAATGTTGCTTGTCTGCGGACGTGGATTGCACGGAGTTCGGGGTCAAGGGCAATAGGAAAATCCATAGCCCTTACCGAGCACGGCAAGGGCTATGCGACAACGCTCAACCTTAAGTTCATTTCCGTTGTTCACGATCAAAATCTGGCGGAATCAGCCGGGAATATCGGGCACTGACACGCATCACGCGTCCTTCTACGCAGGCAATAACGGACGCCCCCCCCCTCGGATTCATTCCGGGGGGATTTGGAGGATTGGCTGGTAGAAGAAGCGCAGACCTAACAATCCGCTCCTACGAGTCGCACGACCGAAACGAGTTCGGTGGGATTCCTCCGAACAGTTTTCGGAGCTGAGCGAACAAGCACTATCACAAATCTGACTTGCCCCCCCGTTCCTCCAAAAATGCGGATTTCGAAGTGCGGAATGAATCGCATCCTTCCACGCTGGATTTTCGTCTCGCGTGACGCCGACAGGTTGGTATGGATGATTCCTCCCGTCAATTGACCCCCCCGAAACACGTTGCTATAATGGGCTTGCTTTTATTCTTGCATATTGGAGCGGGCGTCTCATGCCTGAATTGCGTAAGGACCCGGTGGTGGATCGGTGGGTCATCATCGCCACGGAGCGGGGTCAGCGACCGTACGATTTCAATCCGGAGCAGGTTACCGCGGGGACCGGTTTCTGCCCTTTCTGTGAGGGCAATGAGAACAAAACCCCTCCAGAAGTCTGGGCCATTCGCAGCTCGGGAAGCGCCCCAAACTCGCCCGGATGGCAGATAAGGGTGATCCCCAACAAGTTCCCCGCACTGGCGATCGAGGGAGAGCTCAACCGGCAGGGACTGGGAATGTTCGACATGATGAACGGCGTCGGCGCTCACGAGATCATCGTCGAGTCGCCGGACCACGGCTGGAAGGTATCTGATGCCTCTGAAAGCAAGCTGTTCGATATATTCCGGAGCTACCGAGAGCGCATTACTGACCTGCAGAAGGACACGCGTTTCCGGTATTGCATGGTCTTCCGCAACTACGGCGCGGCCGCGGGAGCCTCGCTCGCTCATCCGCATTCGCAACTGATTGCGTTGGCGATTACGCCAAAGCGTGTGAAGGAAGAGCTCCATTCCGCCAAGGAGTGGTACCATGAGAAAGAGCGGTGCATCTTCTGCGACGTGATTCGACAGGAGTTGGTCATGGGAGACCGGGTTGTTTTGGACAATGAGCATTTCGTCGTTCTTTCACCCTTTGCCGCTCGATTCCCATTCGAGCTGGCGATATACCCCAAACGCCACTGTCACGATTTCACCTTGATGGGAGACGACGAGAGGCGCAGTCTGGCAGGAACTCTCAGGGAGACCTTGAAGCGCATTGCGGTTACGTTGCAGGACCCTCCCTACAACTACATTCTGCACACCTGCCCCAATACCACGCATGGAACCGGACCGACGCGCGTGAACTACTGGCTAACTCTGGAGCACGACTTCCACTGGCACCTTGAGATTGTGCCGAGGTTAACACGAATAGCCGGTTTTGAGTGGGGAACCGGATTCTACATCAATCCCGTTGCTCCGGAGAATTCGACTCGATTTCTCCGGGAGGCCGAGCTGGAATGAACCGCCTGAGGGACGACAAGACGACTGGCACAGGTTGACATCATGGACAACGCTACGGACTACGTAACAGAACTCGGTGAGAGCGGAATCGATCCCGGGGCTCACGCTCAACTCCTCGACTACCTGAAGCAACTCGAGGCGAACCTGGAGCGGCGGTCAGAAGAATTATCCGCGTTGCAGCGACGGTACAAGGAGCTTTTCGAGGCGGAGCAAAAGAAAACGCAAGAGCTTGCGATGCTGGCAGAAATCGGGGAAGGCGCGCTCGCCCATCACAACGTTGACGACTACATCCACGCTGCGGTAACGGCAATGCAACGGAATTTCAACTACTTCGATGTTGCTCTCTTTCTCGTCGATCAAAGCGCGAACGAGGTGGCGCTTCAGAGTCAGTCCGGCGGGTACTGCAGGGCCGCGCAGGAGGGTTACCGTCAATCCCTTGATGTCGGTATCGTCGGCTGGGCGGCCACGACCGGAGAAGCGCTGCTCTCCAACAACGTGAAGGAAGAGCCGCGGTTCTACTGCGCCTTTCCGGAAGAGCAGCGGACGCAATCCGAGCTGTCGGTGCCGATTAAAATTGGTAACATCGTGAGAGGCGTAATCGATGTCCAAAGCCAGAAAGAGAACGCCTTCGCCTCCCGAGACGTGAGCGTTCTGCAAACGGTCGCCGACCAGATGGCCACGGCCATCGAGAATGCGCAGTTGTACGAGCAAATGGTGCTTCTAAAAAGATTTAGCGAAACGATTGTGGCTTCCTTGCCTTCCGCCGTTTTAGTGGTGGATCGAGAATTGAGGCTTGTGCTCGCGAATCGGATATTCTGTGAGGAGGTGGGATCCGAAGAAGACGAGATCCGTGGGCAGCCCCTCGAAAGTATTCTCAGCCCCGTTCTGCTGCACGATGCAGGACTGCTGGACGCGATTCGCCAGACCATTGAAAGCGGCCAACCGCTCTGGCTTGGGGACGTAGCCTACCTTTGTGGAACCGGTGAGGAGTGCGTGGCGGATGTCCGTCTGACCCCGCTCGGGACATCGAATGAGGGCCGGTTACTGATTACCATCCGTGATGTCACGCAGCGAGCTCGACAGATCGCCCAGTTGTCGTTGTTGCACGACATGGGGGGACTCCTGCAGCGGTCACTGGATCGGGATAGGCTGCTCTACACTCTGTTGACTTGTATCACGGCCGGCCCGGCTCTTGGGTTCAACCGGGGTTTTGTGTTGCTGCCGGATGAGCAGGGGGAGAACCTGCGAGGAGAGATGGCCGTGGGGCCGGTCACGGTTGAGGAGGCGCATCGCATCTGGGCGGAAGTCGGGAAGCGACACCGCGGACTCCAGGACCTCGTGGAGGCCTTCGCTCCTGAACAGATCGAGATGACGGATATTCAGCGACTGGTTTGCGGGATGCGTTTCTCGTTGAAGGAGTCGCCCTCAGCGATCCTCTCCCGCGTGATGCGGGAGAGCACAACCTTCAGAGTGGCCACCGACGCGGTGCGGCGTGACCTGTGTTACCCATACGGAGACGTCCTGCGAACGCAGGAGTTTGCCGCGGCGCCTCTCATTGCAGGGAGCCGAATCCTGGGGGTTGTGCTCGCGGATAATGCTTTCAACCAGGAACCGATTGTGGAAGAGGATCTGAAGCTGCTGACGACGCTCTGTAACCAGGCCGGTCTCGCTATATCCAACGCCATCGCTCACGCGCAGATTGAGGATCATGCCGATGAACTGGCGAAAGCCTACCAACGACTGCGGGAGGCGCACCAGGAGCTTGTGCGGCAGGAGAAACTCGTAACCGTTGGAGAGATGGCAGCACGCGTGAGTCATGAAATCCGCAATCCCCTCGCCACCATCGGAGGATTTGCCCGGTCGATGCTCAAGAACCCAGACGACGTAAGTCGCGTTAAGAGCGATGCCAGCATCATCGTCGAAGAGGTTGAGGAGTTGGAGGGGATCTTGGGGAACATGCTCGACCTAACACGTCCCAGCGGGCCCGCGTGTCGGTTGGAAAACGTTAACTCCATCGTGGAACATGCCTGCCTGATGGCGCGATCCGACTTCCAGAAATACCCCGTCTCGCTGGTGAAGCAACTGGACGACTACCTGCCGGAAGTCTTTGTGGATGCCCGCCAGATACAGCAGGGGTTGCTGAATGTTATTCGGAATGGACTCCAGGCGATGCCCGAAGGAGGTGAGTTGACGGTGGCTACGGCGTCCGAGGAAGACGGCGTTGTTGTCAGTATCACGGACCATGGCGAGGGAATTCCGCCGGATGTCAGGGACAATATCTTTACTCCGTTCTACACCACCAAGGTGCAGGGAACCGGACTCGGGCTGGCCGTGACCAGAAAGATTATGGACGATCACCACGGCACTATCGAGGCGCAAAGTGAAGAAGGAGTTGGAACGACGTTCATCCTGAAAGTGCCCTACACGCAACCAGTCGAGGGAACGCCATAGAACTGCGGCTCAAGAGAGCGACCGTCCATGCAATGGAGTGGAAGACGGGTGGGAGACACATACTTCAAGGGAGATGATGCTACCGTGAAGACAGTTCTGGTGGTCGAGGACCACAAGCACGAGCGTATCCTGTATGAACGTGAGTTGACAGCAGAGGGTTACCGCGTGATTCTGGCTGAGAACGGGAGGGAAGCGCTCCAAAAGACCCAGGAAGAGCGACCGGATGCGGTGGTGCTGGACATCAACATGCCTCAGATGGATGGTCTTGAGGCGCTGGGAAGGATCCTGGAAGCGCACCACAAGACACCGGTAATCATCAACACGGCCTACTCCAGCTACAAAGGAAGCTTCATGAGCTGGGCCGCCGACGCTTACGTTATCAAGTCCTCGGATTTGACCGAGTTGAAGGATCGACTCAGAGAGGCCCTGTCCAGAGGCGAAACGGAAGGTGTGTGATTTATTGGCCCCAGTGAGCACACGTCAGTTACTCAAAGAAACCATAGCGATGGTTCTGGCAGGTGGGCAGGGCGAACGTCTCCATCCTCTGACAAAAGACCGCGCCAAACCCGCGGTGCCTTTTGGGGGCATCTATCGTCTCATCGACTTCACTCTGTCAAACTGCCTCAATTCCGGTATCCGCAAGATCAACGTTCTAACGCAATACAAGTCCTACTCGCTGGCGCGCCACTTGAGGATGGGATGGAGTGTCTTCAACAGCGAGCTGAACGAATTCCTGGAGGTGATCCCTCCGCAGCAGCGTTACACCGAGCGCTGGTATCAGGGAACAGCCGACGCGATTTTTCAGAATATTTACTCACTGGAATTGGAACGTCCCCGGCTCGTGCTGATTCTTTCGGGGGACCACATCTACAAGATGGACTATCGGGAGTTGATCCGCGCCCATCGAGACAAGGAAGCAGGATTGACCGTCGCGTGCGTGGAGGCCCCGGTGAACGACGCGCGCAGGTTGGGTGTGGCCCAGGTGGACAACGACAGTCGCATTACCGGCTTCCAGGAGAAGCCCCTCAACCCGCAGCCTATGCCAGGCGACCCCGAGCATTGTCTCGCCTCGATGGGTGTGTACCTCTTTGACTGCGGGGTGCTTGTGCAGCGCGTGATCGAGGATATGAAAACCGACAGCGACCACGACTTCGGGAAGAACATCATCCCTCGAATGATTGAGACCGATCGTGTCTACGCATGGAACTTTAAAGACGAGAACCGAAAGACCGTCAAGTACTGGAGGGACATTGGCACGCTGGACAGCTATTACGACGCCAACATGGATCTGGTGCAGATCGACCCGCTCTTCAATTTGTATGACGAGGGGTGGCCGGTCCGCACGTACCAGCATCAGCGTCCTCCGGCCAAGACGGCCTTCGAGGAACCGGGCACAGGCAGGACGGGAAACGTGTTCAACTCAATCATGTCGAGCGGTTGCATTGTTTCGGGTGCGACGGTTCGTCGCTCCATCCTTTCGCCCAGCGTGTTTGTTCATAGCTACGCAACCATTGAGGACTCCATTCTGATGGAGAATGTGGAGGTTCATCGTCATGCCCGCATCCGACGCGCCATTATTGACAAGCAAGTCGCCATCCCCGAGGAAGAGGAGATCGGGTACAACTCCGACATCGACAGGAAGCGTTTTACCGTCACCGAGTCCGGTCTTGTCGTCATTCCCAAGGGCATGTCGTTGAGGAACACTCCGTGACACCCCTCCTGACGCACTCGGAGCTCTGCCCTGATTCATAGCTACGGCGCAGTATTGACACGTTTCCCGCTTGACCGACGCCCCATTCATTGCATATACTCCTGAAAGAAACGTCGAGCGCAGAAAGCTCCGGAAGCCGAAGACACCGGCGCTCGACAACATTGGTTCAGGTCGATGAGGAGTAGCGCCTTGGCCCGTCGCTCGATGATCCAAGCCACGACGGCAACAAACGTCAGCGCCGTCAACCGATTCGGGGAGTATGTTGAGACGCGCGACCCGGCGTTGCGCGACGAACTTGTCCTTGAGCATCTGACGCTGGTCGAGAAGCTGTCACGACGATACGCCAATCTGGGAGAGCCTCTGGAGGATCTCGTCCAGGAAGGCTACATTGGTCTGATCAAAGCCGTCGATCAGTTCAACCCGAAGATGAGCGTGAAGTTTACGACGTATGCGACCCACGTGGTCTCCGGCGAGATTCGGCACTACCTTCGCGACCTTGGCAGATTGATCAAGGAACCCGCGTGGCTGGTTGAGTTGCGGTTCCGGGTCAACCGTTCCGCGGATGAATTGTCCCAGCGACTGGGACGTTCCCCCACCGCCGAGGAGATTGCTGAGGAGCTGGGCATCCCGGAAGAGGACGTTGCCGAGGTGGCAACAACCCGAACGATTTTTCAGGTGGCGTCGCTGGACGCAGGTAGTCCCTCGGACGATGGCGACGATTCCATCTCTGCCATCGCCGAACGCATCGCGGACGTCCGTGAGGGGTTCGCTACCCCGCTGGAGGAGAGAATGGTTCTGCGCCAGGCAGTCCGCAGGCTGCGGAAGCTGGAGCGCTCCGTTATCTATCATTTCTTCTATCAGGAGCATACCAAAACAGAGATCGCGCGCAAGCTGGACATCTCCGTCAATTACGTGTCCTACCTGATCGGACGGGGATTGAATAACATGAAACAGATGCTGATTCGGGAAGAACGAAACGAAGCCGTGCTGAGGCTTGAATTCATGGAGGCCCGCCTGACAGCCGAAGAGGGGCAGCTCGACGATTCGGCGATGGTTGATGAAACCACTGGACTTTACTGCCGTGCCTTCTTCGAGCGGCTGCTACAGGACGAGGTGGCGCGGGCGAGGCGGTACGAGATTGAGTTCTCCTTCATCGTTCTTGTCGTCAGGGAATGGGCGCCGCTTGTGGAAAAGGTCACGGAAAGGGAGAAGGAAAAGCTTCTGCAACGTCTCGCGGATCTGCTGAAGAGGTCGCTTCGGGACGTCGACCGCATATCCTACTACGGTCAGGGCCGATTTGGCGCTATTCTTCCACACACTGGAGCGAACGCGGACGTCGTCTCAAAGCGAATATTGAGCCAGTTGCAGGGACATGACATCCGACCCCCGCGGCTGAAGTCAATCCCGCCGCCACACCTCGTGTGCAACGTCTACGCTTATCCCAAAGATGCCGCGACGGCAGAAGAGTTGATCGCCCTCCTGGAAGAGACTGACCGATCGTAGAGGAAGCCAATGGCCACGGGGCCCGATTGTCGCCACCCGGTTTGCGTGACCGATTGCTCGGATATTCCCCGATCTGACGAGGGAGTCTGGAGGACTCATCAGCTATGCTTGTATACAATACGCTCCACCGCACGAAGGAAGAGTTTGTCCCGCGAGAGATCGGGAAAGTCTCCATGTACGTCTGCGGCGTGACGCCCTATGACGCGCTGCACCTGGGGCATGTGAGGACTTTCCTCTCCTACGACATGATCCGTCGCTATCTGGAGCGACTCGGTTACGAGGTGCGCCACGTCCAGAACGTGACCGATATCGATGACAAGATCATCAACCGCGCCAAGCAGTTGGGGGTGGATCCTCTGGATCTTGCGAGAAAATACTCCGACGAGGCCCTTCAGGACTGCGACGCTCTCGGCATGCGGCGCGCACACGAGTACCCGCGTGTCTCCGTTCACATGCCGGAGATTCTGGAGATGATCCAGTCACTGGTGCAGAAGCGAGCAGCCTATGTGCGGGATGGCAGCGTGTACTTCGATGTCAGTCGGTTCCCCGACTACGGTCAACTCTCCCATCAAAACACCGCGGAGATGCAATCGAGCGGGAGGATTGAGGTCGACGGAAGTAAGGATGACCCCCTCGATTTTGCTCTCTGGAAATCCTCCAAGCCGGACGAACCTCGTTGGGACAGTCCGTGGGGTCCGGGCCGCCCGGGGTGGCATGTCGAGTGCTCCGCTATGTCCCTCAAATACCTTCAGAATGGGTTCGACATCCATGGAGGCGCCGTTGAGCTGCAGTTCCCGCATCATGAAAACGAGGTGGCCCAGTCGGAAGCCTACACAGGTTCTCCCCCCTTTGTGCGTTACTGGTTGCATGGAGGCGTGGTGTTTGTCGATGGCAAGAAGATGGCCAAATCCCTCGGAAACTTCATCACCGTTCAGGAAATCCTGAAGCAGGCCACTCCTGATGCGTTGAGAATGATGTTCTACTCCACGCACTACCGTAGTCCTTTTGACTACTCGGCGTCCAGACTCGAAGAAGCGAAGGCGGCCTGGGAACGGATGCAACTGGGAATGTTGAACCTACGCCGGGATCTCGGCAGGGAGACGAGAAGCGACGGCAGCCCCGCTGCCTCCGGCTATTTGGCGGACCGAGCGGAAGATGCGGAGCGGAAATTCGGGCGCGCGATGGGTGACGACTTCAATACCCCCATTGCTCTGGCGGCGCTCTTTGACCTTGTGTCTGAGGCGAACAAGTACCTCGCCGAAACCGCTCCATCTCCGTCCCGCTCTGCAGAAGCGGCAGCAGCTTTCATCGCCCTGGAGCGTTCTCTGTTGGTATTGGGGTTTGCCGTGGTCGAGGGCGAAGGCAAACATGGGGAAGATCAGACGGCCCTGCTGCTCGATCTGTTGGTGGAAATTCGTGAGAAGGCGAGAGAAGACAAGCAATTCCAGCTTGCTGACGCTATTCGGGCGCGCCTCCACGAGATGGAAATTGTTCTGGAGGACCATCCGGATGGAACGACTTGGCGCCGAAAGAACTAAAACAGACGCTCCGCGCCCGACGGCTGCACTGCCCCGTCGCGTCGCTATTGCTTGCGGACTATCAAGACGCCGACGTCCCTTACTGACTTTCGG
Source organism: Armatimonadetes bacterium CG2_30_59_28 (assembly GCA_001872605.1). Lineage (GTDB taxonomy): Bacteria > Armatimonadota > Abditibacteriia > CG2-30-59-28 > CG2-30-59-28 > CG2-30-59-28. The sequence goes on from MNXM01000306.1 coordinate 18,548, forward strand.
TTGCTTCGTTGTGGCGCTGGCGGCCGTTCTGGGAGGATATGTATCCAGGAGCGGTCCGAGTCGGGCAAAGTACATTCTCGGTGGGGTGCGGGTGCGGTCCATCGAGGTGGGGGGGCTGAACCCAACCGAGGCAAAGAGTCGACTCGAGTCGTCGCTGCCGACCCCGTCCAAGGCGGAGGTCGAATTCGTCGAGGACGCGCGCCGTTTCGCTGCAGCTTGGCCAGACCTCGGCATCGGGTACGACTATGAGGCGACCATTGCGAACGCGGTGGCTGTCGGTCGGCGAGAACCGCTGACCTCACGGCTGCGGGATCGCTTCGCCCTGATGACCCGGGGTATCACCGTCCCCGTTCAATACTCGTGCAATACGGACGCGACCGAAGCCTGGTTCACCGCTCTTGCCGCCGAGATTGACGAAGAACCCATTGATGCAGGGGCCACATGGCGCAACGGTGGCATTGAACTCACCCCCGGGAAGGAAGGCCGCAAGCTGGATGTCAAAGGGATGACGACGGCATTGATCAACCACAGCAAGCGGGGGCGTGTGCCCAAGCAGATGGCCATTGCCATGCGCCCATCCCCACCGCGCGTGCGCCGAGCTGATCTTGCCACTCTTGAGACGGTGATCAGTCGGTACTCGACTCCTTTCAACCCCGCGAGAAAGAGCCGGACCCAGAATATGAAACTGGCCGTTCAGTCTATCGATGGGGAACTGATTCGCCCGGGGGAGACCTTCTCCTATAACCGGTGTGTGGGCCCCCGGCTGGAGAGGTATGGCTATCTGCCGGCTCCCATATTTTCCGATGACGAGGTCGTCCAGGGAGTTGGCGGTGGAATCTGTCAGGTCGCCACGACTATCTACAATACCGCCCTGTTTTCGGGGATCGAAATAGTGACTCGATCACACCACAGCCGTCCCATCGACTACGCCCCGAGAGGCCGGGACGCCACCGTGTATTTCGGGAATACCGACCTGAGATTTCGGAACAACACCTCTCTGCCGATCTATATCCGCGTCTACATTGGCGGGAGTCGTGTCTACTGCGATTTTTACGGCAGTAAATCGCAGGAGAAGAAGGTCTCCTTGCAGTGTACCGAGGACGTTCGTGTGGAACCGATCGAGGAACGGACGGACGACCCGGGAATCCCTGAAGGGGAAGAAGTTGTGGATGACGAAGGTCGTCCTGGATTCCGGACGACGATAGTGCGGACTATAGGACCCTCGGGACCTGCGGGAAGGGAACGGCGGGAAGTCGTTTCCAGGGACTTCTACCGTCCACGAACGCGCAAAATCCGGGTGGGAACTTCCCCGGCAACGACGGCCATGCCTTCTGATGGCTCGGTGAAGCTGCCACCATCTTCCCATTATGGAACGGCCCAATCGGGGTCGACAGGCTCTCCAACGGCGCCGAAGCTGCCGGGAGCAGGAGGCAAACCAGTTCCACGGAAGGCGCCCAAATCCCCGGGATTGCGTGTTGAGGACCTTGGCAGTCCCTCGCCCCCACATCGTTGACCGGCACCAAATGCGTTCCCAATATCGGGGGATTCCCCCCGACGGCGGTTTGACTTTCTACTACGCGCTCATTATAATCACCGATGTCAACTGGAATTCGTGCCAAAGGGCCGGGGGGCCCGAGGGGAGGTGCTGCCAGCTAAACAGCGTCAATGGTTTCGGCCCGGAATGACGTACTGAGGTCAAAGCCGATCAACAGAGCAACGTCACAATAGAACATTATACCCGGCGCGCCCTGCGAAGGCGTGCAGAACTCAGCAAAGGAGAAATAGAAATATGGCGCCAAAAATGCTCTTGATAGCGCTGGCCATTTCCCTGACAGCCGGCGCGGTCCTCGCTGACCCGAACTTCTACGGGCAGACAGGACTCACCCTCAACCCCACCGCTGACATTGCAGAACCTGATGAAATTCAGGCCCGGCTGTCGACGATGAATCAGGACACAGCGCTCCTGGACGGCAAGTGGTGGGCGGTTTCAGGCAATGGGATCGTGTCGGAGAAGCTGGAGTTGTCCCTCGGATACGTGAACCAGTCCGACGTTCTCGTAGATGACTCTGGCATCACGGCAGGACTCAAGTACTCGCTGCAGCCGGAAAACGAGAAATCACCCGCGATTGCTCTTGGGGGGATATGGGTCAGTTCCATGGACCAGACCGGCGCTTACCTTGTTCTCAGCAAGACGTTAAGCATTGGTGAGGAGAAGATGGGGAAACAGCCCAAGAAAGTGCGTGGACATTTGGGAATTCGATGGGACGAGTTTTCAGGCGCGGCGGACGAGTCGGACGTGACCGTCTTCGGAGGCCTGAATGCCGGTCTGGGCACCAGCTTGTCCTTCGAGGGAGAAGTGGGAACCCGGCATAACGTTCAGGCAGAGACCCCCTGGGCTGCGCTGCTCAAGTACCAGATTACCCGTAAGACCTGCGTGAGCGCTGGGATGGTTCAGACGGGATTTAGTGACGACCCGGAATTCATCATCAGCTTGGGGCAGGTATGGCCCAATCTGGAGATGAAGTAGTCTCCCCGCAACAGCAACCCCCGCGGAGGGCGTGGATTCCCGGAAGTCAGCGATGCTGAATCTCTGGCCGATCCGAGTCCCACGCCCTTCTGTTTTCTCGCTCAACCTGCCACGAGAGATGGTCAGCAGTATGCGATATGGTGGAATGCGTCGAGGTCCCATGGCGCCGACCCTCGTCTGGACGGCAACGTTTGCTTGCTTTGTTGCCAGTGCTGGATACGTCCAACCACAGGAGACCTCCGTTGACGAATGGAACCGTAACTGGCGTTACTATGCCTCCGTGCGAATTCGGTGCCAATCCTACGATTTTGACGCTGAAATCGACGCCGATTTCACACGCATTCTCAAGGAGTATCGGGTCCCCGGCACCTTCGATCGACGCTCAATCCGCATCTGCGAAGCAGGTCTGAGTGATGGCTCCGCACCTGAAGTGCCGTTCGCATTTTCGCCAAATCCCGATTTTGATCCCACCTTCAACGCTCGCGGCAAATTGCAATTCCGCGTGACGCGTGGGGTTTCAGACCGCACGTTCCATGTCTACTTTGACCTCCTCGAGAACGGCGAGAAACCGCTCGTATCTTACGGCGCTCCGCAGGCGAGCGGGAACTGGCTGAGCAACGGGAGTTTTGAGGATCTGGATGCCAAGACTTCGTCGCTTGTCGACTGGCCATTCGAGCGCAGGAATGCAGTCAAGGCTGTCACGGGGGCAGCCCGCACCGGAACCGTATCTGTGCAGCTCCTTTCCCCCAAGTCAGGACAGGCCGCCAGTCTGGGCATTCCCGGCAATGGCGCGTTTCGGGTGGTTTCGGGGGAGAAGTATCGGTTGTCGTTCTGGTCGCGAGGGGAAGACACGAACGACCGGCCGCTGCTGGTTACCGCCTACTGGTATGATCTGTCAAGAAAGTATTCCGGGCATGAGTTGATGGCCGAGGAGGGGCGGAGCCATTGGGATTGGAGCGTGTTCTCTGGGAACCTTGTCGCTCCCCCGGAAGCTGAATGGCTGAGGTTCTACATCGCGACTTACACGACCAGCGGGGGGGTCTGGATCGACGACGTTTGCCTGACCCCCGAGAAGCTTCCCCGGCTTTCAGACTTGACGATTATTGAGCACAATCTGGCACCGGTAATTGTTGTGGAACCCAACGAGTAGTGAGCGCCGTGAGAATCCTGTCACGTCTGTTGATCATCGGTGGAACCATCGGCGTCCTTCTCGCCGTCAGGAGCCTTCGCGCGCCCGATCTCAATGATTCGGGCAGAGCCCACAAACCCGAGCCGGCCGGTGACCTTTACGGAGCTGTCCCAATCGGCGGGACACTCATTGGCGGCAAGCTGCACTACGTCGAGCTTGACCTCGAACAATGGGATTTGAGGGTGCTTAGGGCCGAGAGCATCGGGGCGCAGGTCGCCGATGCAGAAACCTACGCCAGGAAGACCGGTGCACGCATCGTCATCAACGGGGGATTCTTTGATGAACAACTGAAGCCCCTTGGGTTGGTGGTGACAGACAACAAAGTCAACAACCCCATCCATCCCGCGAACTGGGGGGTCTTTCTTGTTTGCGACAGCGGCCCCCGCATCGTCCATCAGAGGGACTACCGAGCGGGTCCGGAACGCTACGCGCTGCAGAGCGGGCCTCGCCTTGTTGTGAAGGGAGAGGTTACATCCCTGAAGCCCGGGAAGGCATTTCGGTCAGCCGTGGGTATTACCTCCCACGATAGGGTCGTCCTTGCCGCAACGGAGAACACTGCTCTGAGCCTTGCGGAGTTTGCCGAGATTCTCGCCCGACCGCAATCTCAGGGAGGACTCGGATGCGTGGACGCACTCAATCTCGACGGAGGCCCTTCCACGCAGTTCTTCATCAACCTCGACAACGTCCGTGTTAGTGTTCCCGGGGGATGGGGAATACCGACGGCATTGGCCGCTTTCCCCCGTGGAAACAAGGGTCGGTAGGGTAGGATGAACCAATCTCGACACAACGGCTGATTCATGGAACACGTCCGGCAACAAGGTGAACGATCGAGCATGAACGAGCACATACCCAACAAGGATGTTCCGCGGTTCCCGTGGGCGCTTTTGATCCGAGTCCTGGCAGCATGTGCGCTTGTGGGCTTCGTTGCCTACCGATCGGATCTCGGACGAGTCTGGAACGCGCTGGGGCAAATTGATCTGGCCGCGCTTGGCAAGGCCATGCTGCTCTACGGTGCGTTACAGGTTCTCAGCGCCACCAAGTGGGGATTGATTCTCAAGTCACAGTCAGGTCCTGGAAGCAATCATGTCCCCTATCCTCGCCTGATCCTCTTCTATTTCATGGGCATGTTCGCCAATCTCTTCTTCCCCAGCAGTGTCGGTGGTGACGCGCTCAGAACGGTCATGGTATCGCCTTTTGCCGGAGGCATGGGCAAAGGATCCCTCTCGATTTTGATGGAGCGCGCGACGGGGTTCTTCGCCATGATCACGATCGGGTTAATGGCGTCCGTATTGATCGCCAACTCCGTCGGTTCCCAGCCCGGGACGCGCATGGACGCCATCACCACCACGGGAGCTCTCATCCTGCTTGGGGGAGCCGTAGCTTGTCTGGTCTTCTTCACCGCCACGATCCTCTTCAGGAAGATGGTCCTTATCGGTCGCGTACCACGATGGACCACCGACCGGCTCAGGAGGCTTCTCAGGGACTTCGCGGAATGCCTGGAAAACTTCGGTAGGAATTCAGGACTCCTGCTTGCTGTCTTCGGCGTTTCCTTTGTCTTTCAGTTGGGTTTTGTTTGCCTGACCTGGCTCATAATGAAGGCCAGCGGAGTGGAGCTCTCCTTTGTCTATCTGTGCTACTTCCATCCCGTGCTGTCGACTATCAGCTTCATTCCCCTTACTCCGAATGCTTTGGGCGTGAGAGAGGTAACGGTCACCGCGCTCCTGGCGGCCCAGGGGTTGCCCAACCATCTCGCGCTGCTCTTCTGTCTGTGTACCTACATCGTCATGACAACCCTCAGCCTCCCCGGCGCTTTGGCCATTGTCTTTATGAAGACAGACCTTGCCTCTATTGCCAGAAGTAGAAGGCGTCCTCCGGACGCGCCATCACCGTGACGCAGGGCTCGTCGCGGACGACAGAGGCCTGCTCGCGCCGCGTGCGCAACAGCCGGAGGTTCACGGTCTGCGGAAGGCATACGCCTCGATAATGGTGGCGATTTCCAGGTGAAGAAGGGAGTGGGCCATTTGCGCGAGGGAATTGTAGAGCTTTTTGGCGGAGTCGATGAGTGGTCTGCCGTAGATGTTGGGGGTGCCGGGCAGCAGAACGGGCCTCTCAAAGCCTTGCCGCCGCATGAGGGCCAACAGAGAATGGGCTGAGAAGTGATTGAGGTGGTTGAGCGTGTCGAGACCGGGATCTCGCTGAGGGCATATTGCGGAGAGGATGCGCGATCTGGACAGGTGGAAGTTCACGTTGGGTACCCGGACGACCGCGAGACCGCGTGGTTTCAGAATACGGCGAATCTCTCGAAGGATGCTTCGCGGGTCAGGCACGTGCTCCAATACGTCCCACAGGGTGACAACGTCGAAAAACTCACAGGGATATCGGGCTTCGTGAAGCGTGCCCTGGAAGACATTGAGGCGCAGTCGGTCTCCTGCAAAGCGCGCTGCTGGCTCTGAGACCTCCACCCCATGGCACTCAAACCCCTCGGCTCTGGCGCCTTCGAGGAAGATGCCCAGCGAACAACCCACGTCGAGCAGTTTGCCCTCGGATTGATACCGACAGATGCGACGCAGTCCTTCAGTGAATACATACTGCCGGTCGTGACGAAAGGTCTGTTCCCAGTGGTCCCAGTCGGTATAACTCCCATCGTAATAGGCGAGAAGATCGACTTCTGACGGCACTGGATTACAGTAGATGTAACCGCAACGCAGACAGCGGACAACCGGCTGGATTTCCTCCATGCGGATGATCCTGGCGTCCCGTGACGAGCACACGGCGCAGGGGCGATCCACCTTGGGGATGGGACGATCAGCGCACAACAGAGTGGTACACCTCCAGCGTTCTCGCTGCGACATGATCCCATTGTAGCGGACACGCCCATCGCAACGCACCTTCCCTCAACTTGGCGCGAAGCGGGGCGGAATCAACCAACGCAGTCATGTGTTGCGCCAAATCTCTAGGGTCCGCAGGAGCTGAGGTGAGTAACACGTCTTCTCTGTCGGTGAGGCCAAGCTCCTCCATATCCGCGTCTCTCTGAGTGGTGATGGTGGGCAATCCGTGCGACATGGCGGCCATGAACGAGGTCCGCCGCATGGTCGCTCCGTCCGTGAAAGGAAAGACAGCGATGTCTGACCACGAGAGGTGATGGGACACCTCATTTGCGGTCAGAAAGCCGGTCCAGATTACGGAGTCCCGCAAACACAACGTATCTGTCAGGTCGGCCAGCCGACGGTGATACGCATTGGAGGCAGGTTCAAATGAAGACATCATGAGCAACCGGGCTTGCGGATGTCGTTGGCTGACAGCGCGGAATGCTTTCAGGAGTTCCTCCGCGCCTTTGTTTGACTGCACAAACCCGAAATGAGCGATGACAATGTTGTCGGGGCCAATATCGTATCGCGAGTTGAGACGCGCCTCATGCTCCGGACCAAACTCGGCCACGGAGATTGACGGGGAGAGGCGGATAACCTTGATCTTGCGTCGCACCCAGGGCAGCAGCCGATCGTACAGCCTTCGTTCTGATTGCGCCGTTAGAATCACTGAATCGGCAAACGTAACGATCGATGCCACGGTGAGTTTGCGCAGGAAGTGCGTCACGCCAAACTCATGCACCGTGACAACCACCGGCAAGTCTGGGAGTCGCTTCTTGACTTCTCTTGTGAGTCCGGCAAGATCGGGCAGATGTCCGTACGCTTTGCCGGGGTACTGGAAGTGGAGGACATCAAAGGATTGACTGGAAATCCAGTCGATTGCCCTTCGCCAGTTTCTCAGTTTCCAGTTCTCCAGTTCATGGCAGACATCTACGCGTGCCGGCGCCTCGTTACACCGGGTCGTTACGACCTCAACATCCGCCCCAGCCTGTCGCAGTTCGAGGATAAGCCGTTCGGCGTAATCCCCTATTCCGCAGGGAACCGGAGGATAGGATCCGGTAACCATGGCCACTCTCATCGGCATGACACCCACTGGAAGGCGCTACTGTTCAAGTCGCACATCCCCAAGGTGGTAGGCAGAAGTGGGGATCGCCGAGAGTTCCCCGACCTTGGTGTCGGTTGTTACCCCGTCGACGAAGAGACGGTACGAGCTGTCGAGTTCCTTCCGATTGACGCGTAGGTAGAAGCGATCAACAACCGCGTGGGAACTGTTCCACAGCGTCATCGGCAAGTGGCCAAAAGCAGGAAGGTGGTTTATGGAGTAGGCGTCATTGTCGCCCTGACATATCAGCCGAATCTCCGGAACAATCTCCCGGGGAGTCCCCGCCCGCCATTTCAGGGCTACCTCGATGAACCCTCCGTTCGCAGCTCTTCTGGGTATCAGTTGAGCGTCCAGCAACTCCAGACCGTTGGACGAGAACCTTGTTGCGCCTCGCGGTGTGGCGGGAAGCGTGAAAAGAGTCTTCAGTCCCTGTGCGTGGTCTGCTCCTTGCCGCAAGGTCACCACGCCATCGGAGTAACGGATAACGCCATATCCCCTGTCGGAAAAGATGAGGTGCTGACAGGGATCCATCAGGTAGATAACCGAATCTCCCAATACCGGCTCCCAGAGGAAGGGCTCATGTAGATCGCGGATGACGTACTCCGCCCGTCCCGGGCTTTCCTCACCGTAGAACCGCTCCCTCCGTGAGACGCGCGGTCCAAGATGTTGGGAAACTGTAACGGAAGCATCCCTTGGGAGTTGCCTCACAGCCCCGGCCATGGCGCGGATGTGTTCAGCGTCCCAGAATCCGCGTGTGACGGCAGGGAGCGCGAACGTTCTCTGGTAGAACACCCCTGAGCCGATCAGGAGTACGCCAAGCCAGACAGTCATTCTTCGCGTGGACATGCGCAGCCGACGGATCACCTCCGACATGGCCATCAGGGCTGCGACAAGAATGGCGGGCAGAAATGTCGCCGGGTATTGGGTCTGGTAATTCTTCATCAGAACCCAACCGCTGATCAGGTGAAGAAAGAGAGCCGGCACGATGGTGAGCAGCACGGAGGGCGTAAGCAACGACAGGAATCCCAGAGGGGCCAACAGCGCAAAGAGGTACAAGGCATTCTCCCAGGTGAACAGCTCTACCACAATGAGTCGTGGATTGAGCGCGAAGGTTTTCAGCATCCCCAACATACCGGTCTTGAGGTGTCCCAGCATCTCCCGTTGCTGGGTTTCACCGGCGAGTCCTGAGGATACGTGAGAGAACCTCGGGAGCACAATGAGCGCCGCGGCCACATAGAGAATACAGCCGACGAAGACCCATAGTCCTCTTCTTGTCAATGAAGCATTGCCCCTCCATCGCCACGCCGCGTAAAGTCCCATCAAGGCCAGCACAAAACCCACGTCTTCACGACAAGCAAGCGACAGAAGTCCACTCACCAAAAACATCCTGCCGTTTCTCTTCTCCATCGCATAGAACGCAAACAGCAGAAACGGGATGGCCAAAGTGTTACCGTGGATGGAATGCAGACAGACTCCCTGGATGGCGGGGTGCAGAAAGTAGGCGATGCAGCACACTAATGCCGCGCCATTGCTTTCCAGCTTCTCGCGAGCAAGTAGGAAGAGAGGGAATGCCCCCAAGGCGACAAACAGGGCCTGGGCGAACAAGGCTGTGCGAGGGTTTGAGTAGATCCAGTAAAGCAGGGAGATGGGGAGGTACATCAGTTCCACACGGCCGCTGAAGGGGCGGAACTCCGGGCGGGCCTTGTCGACCGAGTGAACCAGCAGTCTTCCGTGGGCAGTGTTCCAGAGCGTCTGATCCATCACACCGAGGTCTGAAGTGAAGGTAAGCCATGCGTTGTGGCGGGATATTGCCGAAACGCTCAGGTAGGTTAATCCGCACACCAGAATGAGCGCCAGACCCAGCCATGTTCTGCTTGGCACGGGTTGAGCCGCCATTGGAAGATCGCCGAACGTTGACAACGCGGGCTGTCGGACACAGAAGCAGACATTGGCGGCGGCGAAGAAAATGAAGGATGTAACGCCCAGGCAGAATAGCATGGAACTGAGACGATCGTCCGACCCCGGCTCCACCAAAGCTTTGGGCACGCTCTGCGCCGCGATCCACAGCAGCAGCGCCAGTGCCATCCACAGGAAACTCAGCGAGGAGTTCCGTGCTGCTTGCTGAGTGGAGTGCTTCCCAAAGGTGACCGCGCACCCAGCGAAGACACTCCAGAGGAGGATGGTCAGAAGCAAACAAGGGAGGATTTGCGCGGGAGCCGGGACAGCCGAAGGAGACGGTTGCAATGCTTGGGCGAGCAAAGCTCCCGTTACGAGGGGAATGAGAGCGTAGCGAAACGACTGTATTGGATGGCCAGCACGCTGCCGTCCGTTGTTGAGTCGCGTTGGTGACGGCTCAGCAGAGGGGCAGTCACACATCCTCGGGGCCGCTCTCTTCGTCTCGGCCTGAGATTAGCAAGTGCTTGCACTGCTTCTGAATCTTGTAAACCTCTTTCCGCAGCGCAACGATTTGTGTGCCGATGAATCCGAAACTCAAGAATTGAATGCCTCCGAGAATCAGAAGCAACACGAGGAAGAACAAGGGGCGGCCCGGGGTAAGGTTGCCCGTGTAACGGAGAATGGCGAGGTACACACCTCCCAGGAATCCAAGTAGCCCCAGGATCAGTCCCACCAGTCCAAAGAGCAGCATGGGTTGCTCGAAGAGGGAGAAAACGAGGTGAGAGCGTGCGGTGTTGCCCAGTTTGAACTTCGACTTGCCCTTCTTCCGAGACGAGAGGGTGGCGGGGACTTCGGCGACGCGGAATCCGAGTGCGAAGGCTTTGGAGAGTATCTCAATATGGATTTCCTTCCCATCGGACTCCAGTTCGAGCGACTGCAGTACGTGGCGACGGTAGGCCCGTGTCATGCCCGTCATGGTAGACACGCGCCCCGACATGGCCATTCCCAGAACTCTATTCCCGGTTCGGCTGATCCACGCGCGGAATGGAGGCACATTCTCCACCTTTCCGCCGGGCATGTAAGGAGACGCGACCACCATGTCGGTCATCGGCTCCGCTTGCAGTTTGGCGATCATCTGAAGAAGGCATTCCGAGCTGTAGCTGAGGTCGGCTTCGGTGGTCACAACAATCCCGCCCCGCGCTTCGCGCATTCCGGCCCGCAGGGCATAGCCCCGACCACGGTTGGGTTGGTAGGAGACCAGCCGGACGCGTGCATCCCGGGCCGACGCTTCACGGGCGACTTTCTCCGTCTCATCCAGACTGCCGTCATTAACCAGAATCAACTCAAAGGTAAACGGCTTCTCATCAAAAGCCTCGGTGAAGCGAGCCGCGATGTCGGGAATGTTATCCGCTTCATCGTACATGGGGATAACCAAGGAGACATCGAGGGTTGATGACTGTTGTGTTTCGGAACTCATGAGTCGATTCCACCTGTAATCTGGTTCATCTCCGCACCGCTAAGACAGGGCATGGCTGTAGACAGTCAGCAATTTCCCGACCTGTGCATCGCGACTGTATTCCCGCTCCGCGAGCTGCCGCGCTTGTTGTCCCATACGCAACCGCATTTCCTTATCCCTCAACAACTGTGCAAGCGCAAGCGCCAGGGCGTCGGAGTCCTCGGGAGGGACGATGAGACCCGTCTCCCCGCTCCTGATGATGGTGGGGATCCCACCCACGGAAGTCCCAATTGCGGGTTTTCCCGACGCGGCGGCCTCCAGCAGGACGATTCCCATCCCCTCGCTGCGCGAGGGCAGCAGAAAGACATCACATGCGCGGAAATAAGGCGGGAGTTGATCATGCGATAGCGGGCCCACGAACTGTACCTGCGAGGCCACGCCCAGCCGTTCCGCTTGATCTCCGAGGGCGTCTCTCTCCTTGCCCCCGCCGACGATGATGAATTTGACCCGACTTTCGCTTGTATCCAGTTGAGAAAGGGCCTGAAGGGCCAAGTCAATTCCCTTCCGACCGATGAGGTTGCCTACGAATAGCACGTGCAGGTCAGTGCCCTCGAAACCGGCGGCCTCTCTTGCCTCTGCAATATCCGACGCCGGATGGAACTGGGCGATGTCCACCCCTGTCTCGAAGATCAGGCTCTCAGGAACGGTCCGGCCTCCGAGCTCCGTCGTCAGGTTCAGCAGGGGTTCACTGTTGGCTGTGCAGACTTGGGCCTGCCTTAATGTCCATCGGAGCAGAGACTTCAGACCAGGCTTCATCCCCCAGACAAGGAGATCAGATCCGTGGGTGGAAATGACGAGTGGAATCCCACGGTGCCGCCTCCCCAAGGCGGCCATCAGCCCCGTCGGGATGGCCCAGTGACCGTGAAGAATGTCATACTCTCCCTCTCGAAGCGCCCTCCGTAAAGCTCTGATGCCGCAGCGCATGTAGCTGAGCATCAGCTTGACGGGAATGGAGGAATAGTCGGCGAGTATCTTCTGCTCCGACCGAAAAGAGAACCGTGTTATGTTCACGCCGTCGGTTTCCTCGACCGCTGGGCTATCCTCAAAAATTCTCGGGGTCAGAACATCCACGGCGATGCCACGGCGAACGAGTTCATCGGCAAGGTCCTTGATAAAGGTGCCGCGCACGCCCCCTGGGCGGTCCGGGTAGGTGGGTGTTACGAACAGCACTCGCTTGGGAGATCGATTCACTTTGCTCAGACATCCTCTTCTTGATGCAAACGGCTCCGCTCAAATTCGACGATCTGTGCGAGTGTATCATCCAGGCTGAGCTTCGGCTCGAACCCGATCAGCCGCCGCGCCTTCTCAATGCTCGGCACTCGTCGCTCCATGTCCTCAAACCCGGGCTGATACGCTTCCTCGTAAGGTACGTGAACAATGCTGGACGGGCCGCCAACAATTCCCAATATACGTTCCGCAAGTGCGTTGATGGTTACTTCCTCATCGTTCCCCAGATTGATCACCTCGCCGACAGTTTCCTCTGTGTCCATCATTTCAATGACCGCTGGCGCAACGTCCAGGACGTTGCAGAAGCAGCGCGTCTGGTTGCCATCCCCGTAGACGGTAATGGGTTTTCCCCTCAAAGCCTGACGCACAAAGCGTGGAACAACCATCCCGTAGTGCCCCGTTTGTCGGGGTCCAATCGTGTTGAAGAAGCGGGCGATGAAGGCTTGGACGCCAAACTGGCGCACGTATGCAAGAGCCAGGAATTCGTCCAACGCTTTGCTGCAAGCATAGGACCATCGGTTTTTCGACGTGGGCCCGAGAACAATGTCGGCTTCCTCGACAAAGGGGATGTGTAACCCCTTTCCGTACACTTCCGAAGTCGACGCGATAAAGACGGGGCGCGCATGGCGACGCGCCAGCTTCAGCGCCATTTCGGTTCCCTGCACGTTGATGGTGATCGTGTGAACGGGATCCTCGATAATCAGTCGTACACCCACCGCTGCAGCCAGATGGATGATGCGGTCGCACTCCGACACCAGTCGGTCCATCACCGTTTCATTGAGCACCTCGGCCTCAACGGTGTGAAGGCGCGAGTGGTTCCGAACGGGGGCGAGGTTATCCATATTTCCCGTCGAGAGGTCATCAAGCACGACGACATCGTTGTCTTCCTTCAATAAGTATTCGACAATGTGACTGCCGATGAATCCCGCGCCACCGGTGATGAGATATTTCATGGGTGCACTCTCAATAACTTAGGATGGTTTGCGTACCCCAAACGAATACAAAGTGATTGCTCCGAAGTGTTTCGTTGTGTCGCAGCGAGCGTTCTCCTTCAGCCACTGTAACACGTGATTTCTGGGATCAATGCCCATCTGTGACCCTGGAGAGATAACCAGAAAGACCCGATGGACTCGTTGAATCTCCGTCCGGCCAAAATCGGCAGCGACCGTTTGCATCGAAGGGGGTATCGTCTTTGGCATTCCTTCCCAGTGAAGGCTGCCATGTGTGTAGTACGCAAAGGGATAGAAACTATAGGGACCGTTGAAGACCGCAATATCTCCCTGCTGCCAATGGCGCTCAATGTATGCGGAGATGTTCCGCCACGGGTCTCTGCCTGCCTGGTCGGGACCGTAATACTTCCAGTAGGACGCGGCAGTAAGAATCAACACCATGCCGAGGTAAACGGGAAGCGCCGCAGAGCGTCGCCTCTGCATTCGTTCGAGTCCCAGCCCCAGAATCCACATCAACGGCACGAAGGCCGGAAAGAAGTATTTGGAATGGCTCATACCGGTCTTCCAACTCAGCGCCATGCTCATGGCAAATGGAATCGCGAAGGGCAGCAGTGTGGCGGCATGGAAGAGCCGGTTGGGCTGGCGCCAAGTCATGGCACGGAGGAACACAATGAATGATAGGCAGACGGTTAGCAGACACAATGTGTGCAGAGAGCTATCCTGCAGGTAGTACGAGAATCCGCTCAGGAAATCAGTGATCGCAACAAAGCCAGCGGCGCAGGCACGGCCCCAGTCTCCACCGGCAGAGCTGGAAGCGATGGACGTGGCGTGATGGAACAGTCCGGTCGCCCACGGCAAGTAACAAAACAGGATGGCCGCTTGTGCCGCAAGGAACCCTCGCCAGCGGAGGAGCGGTCGTCCTTCTGTCACGGCTACCACCGCCCAGCCAGCGACCACGATAGACCAGGCCAGGTTATGTGTATACAACCCCAGAACTGTGAACACGACGTGCCCGACGGCGCTGCGCGTCGACCGTGTTTGCAGCATTCGTAACAGACAATACAGGGACCCGGTGCAGAAGAGCACGAGGAAAGAGTACATCCGCGCTTCCTGCGAATGGTGAATGTGAAGAGGCGACACAGCCACTAATACCGCGGCCCACATGCCGGCGCGGGGGAAACCGAGGCGATCGAGAAACTGGTAGCTCAGTGGCACGGTCGCAATCCCCGCAAGGGCCGAAGGCAGCCGCACCAGCCATTCGCTCCTGCCAATCATTGCGACGAAATGAAGCATCACATGATACAGCGGTGGATGCAGGTCGCCTCTCCATATTTGCGCGAGAGATCTTTCCGCAAGCAGCACGCTGAAACTCTCGTCCACCCCCAAGCTCTTCGTGCCCAATTGGTACAGCCGCAAGAGGGCGGCAACACCAATGATGCAAACCAGCAGCGTTTTGCTCCGGTTCATTGCGGTTGTCGTGTCCGTGCGCGACTCCCTCGTAGGATATGCGTCGCTGCATCAGTAATCTCTCGACTGGATATCAACGCCATACACCGCACCAATTTGGGACAGACCTCCAGTTCGCAGCCGCCACAAGGCACTTCTTTGCGGATGGGAATATGGTGATCCCCAAAGGGACGCCACTCGTTGAGAGTGGTCATGCTGGCAAATGCAACGACGGTTGGCGTCCCTACCGCTGCCGAGATGTGCATGGCGCCACCGTCCACGGTGACAACAAGGCGGCATCGCTCGAAGAGGGCGCCCAGTTCCTTCAGCGTCAGACTGCCTGTGAGGTCGAGGTGACGTACGTGGATGAGATCGGTAATCTGTCGGACGAGGTCGCGCTCCCCCGGGCTTCCTGTAAACACGAGATCGACGCCATTCTCATCAACCAGCTCGCGCGACACTTCCGCAAACCGCTCTGCAACCCACAGCTTCGATTTGCATCCAGCGCCGGGATGGACCGCCACGAGCGGCCTTTGCCCATGACTAAAATGCAGCGACAGCAACTGATCTACACGTCCTCGGGCCTCCGCGGGGATGGGGAAGAGGAGGGCGGGTTCGAAAAGTGTCTCGGGTTGGTTAGTGGGATGAAGGGCTTGTGCAACGTCCAAACTCCGATAGACTTCGTGCTGGTACTTGGTGCGCTGCGCGATCCGGTTCAGAAGAAAGCCTCCTCCCTGGTCGGCATAACTCACCCGGTACGGAATGCCGGCGAGTGTCATGAGCAGCAGGTTGCGAAAATCTCCGCGCAGGTCAATGCCGAGGTCAAACCTCTGAACCCTCAGTCGGCGCGCCTCTCGGATGAGAGACGGCAGCAACGGCGGTGCAGAGCCACTTCGATCAAACCACGGCGCCGCGTAAGATTGGAGGTCATCAATGTCGGGGTTGTCCACCAGCGTCTCCATTGACCAAGGACCCACCAGGGCCGCTATCCTTGCTCGAGGGAACTCCTCCCGAAGCTGGTGCAGGGCGGGAGTGCTCAACAACACGTCGCCAATATGGTCCAGCCGGAGGACAATCGCTCTCTTTGCAGCGGGAGCGGGACCGCGGCGCCACAGAGGCGAGAACAACCCCAGAACCCTCCGGGCGGCTTCTCCAATAACATCCACGAGGGTAAAGAGCGTGACCCAGCGGCGTTTCTTGAATCGGTACGTCATTGATCAGCAGCCCACCCGGGTTCGGGGAACGCTCCCCCGCCGTGTCCGTTCGCTTTCGAGGGCAGACGGGAGATTCTTCTCAATGGCCACAGCCGTTCCTGCAGCGTGTGGTCAAGATGATTCTCTTCGAGATAAGCCCAATGATCCGGATTCTGCGGGAGTTCAGATTTGTCCGCGGGGTTCCCTGTCTCTTGCGCTTGCCCGGCGTGCAGGCCGTCTGGCAACTGCCGTCAGCTTCTGCAACTCAACCTGCTGGAGGACTGATCTGTAGGTGTCCAGTAATCGGTCACTTGTAGCCTCGTTCGAGAAAAGCGTTGACGCACGTCGAAGCCCTCGTTCCCTCAGGTGAGACGCCAACTGCGGGTCGTTCAGCAGTTTGTGAAGCTGCTGCGCGAGGTGATCGGCATCTCCTTCACGGAAGATCAGTCCGGCATCTCCCATCACGTTTGGGATTGAGCCGGACGATGACCCAATCACTGGAACGCCGCTTGCCATCGCCTCAACCAGCACTCTCCCGAATTGCTCCTTCCAAAGGGGAGTGGTCATTGATGGAAGCACCAGCACATCCATGGCATTCATCCACTCGGGGCACTCCTGAATGGAGATTTGGGTGTCGATGCGCAACCTGTTAGCGATGCCCGCTTCCTTTGCGAAAGAGAGCAGACGCTCACGGTCCGGTCCATCTCCGGCGACCAGAACGCTCCACTTTTCCCGATGAGCGGCCGTCGCCATCAGGAGAAGATGCACTCCTTTTTCGGGGATGAGCCGTCCAACATATCCGACAATTGGTGGGGGAAGCCCCAGGCTTTTCCGGGCATTGTCTGTGTTCCGAGGGCGGAAACGGTTTGTGTCCACGCAAAGGGTGGAGAAGACGTCGATGGGCTTACAGAATCCGCGCTGCAGGAGCACGGTTCTCGCTGGTTCGCTTCCCGCGATGGCTCTGGTAGCGGTGCGGTAGACGACTTTCTCGCAGGCCTTGTGCAGATGGCGCCGCCGGCTGAAGAACGAATGCTGTTGATTGATGTTCTCCCAAGTCATGAAGACCAACGGTACTGAGGGATGCACACGATTCCGTGCGACGCAGACCTGCCGGGCAACGAGGCTGGAAGGTTCCTCGTCGAGGTGGATCAGGTCCGGTTGGGCTATACGCATGGTCGCTTCGAGGTCGATGTAGTGGTGAATGAACTGCTTCCCCTGGAACCGGACGGAAAGAGGGCAGACGACAAACCGGTCGGACTCGAGCGGTTGGGACTCGCGGAACTGGCAGCCTTCCGTCCAACCTCGGGGAGTAACTATCGTGATCGAAGTGTCCGGATGCCTACGAGTCAGGAGCGACCACTTCTCGCGGTAGGGTGGGATGACTGCTGCGTGAGAGATGACGAGTATTCTCACGGACAGTCAGTCCAATTGCCCGCCGTGCGACCGACCGTGTCGGAAGTTGTTCACCAATGCCCGTCCCCCCGGCACTAGGGCCGACAGAATGTACAGCGATCTCTTGTCAATAACGGACGGCGGCCAGCAACATGCCTGGATGAACCCTGACACGGACAACAAGGGCTGGCTGTCCGCAGCGATTCGACTGACCGCGAGCCTCTGTCCCGCCCACGTCTGAAGAGCGCGAAGCCCTCGTTCCGGGCCCGCATATCGTCGGCAGACGGCGATGTACTCGTCGAGCATTTGCATCTGGGAACTGCCACTCTTGGACGCTTCGTGCAAGCGACAGTTCGCGAGCACCCCATCGATCCTCTGAAAGAGATACTCCCGACTTAATCGAATCCAGAGGTCGAAATCCATCGCGTACGGCAGTCCTTCGTCGAGACCTCCCACGTGTTTCACCATCTCGCGCAGGAAAAATACCCCTGGTTGAGGCAGCCCGTGGGATCCTTTCAAGGGTGGGGCGAAGAGATGGATGAGTGCTTCATGCCCGTGGAAGTGCGTGGGGAGATGCTGGAGCAATCCTCCGGACTCATTGACGAGGTCACAGGTTCCAAAGACTACCATGGGAGCCGTCTGACAGACGACTGTTTTTGCTATTGCCCTGAAGACGCCCGGACGATAGACGTCGTCTGAGTTCAGCCACCCGATCACTTGCCCGGTTGCCCTGGCCAGCCCCTTGTTAACCGCGTGCGATTGCCCCCGATCTTTCTCGCTTACCCAGTGCGCCAGCCAAGCTTCGTACTTGCGGATGATCTCCACGGAATTGTCCGTGGAGCCGCCGTCAATGACAACATACTCGAGGTCCGGGTATCCCTGCAACAGCACCGAGCGGATCGTTTCTTCGAGAAACCGCCCCTGATTGTAACTGGGCGTGACGACGCTGAATCGCGGCCACGGGTTACCGTTGGCCATCAGATCGGGCAGAGCGGGCGTCTCCTCCGTCCACGGCCATCCTTTCCGGTCTGGGGGCGGCGGCGGGAGATCATTCAGCGATGGAGATCGCATGATGGGCGGTCCGTGCAAGGAATCAAGTTCAAGCCAGCGAGGCGATGTCCGCTCGGACTCTCTGAGTCCGCGCTCGGACTCAAAGAGTCCGCGTCGACCATGATTTGTACCAAGTCGTTGAAGCTTGTCTTCGGCTCCCATTTCAGGATTTGCCTGGCCTTCGTCGCGTCACCGACCAGCAGATCTACTTCCGTTGGCCGCATGTACCACGGATCGATTTCAACGTGATTCTCCCAGTCCAAGTTCACATACGAGAAGGCCCCCTCAAGGAATTCTCGCACCGAATGCGTTTCCCCGGTGGCAATCACGAAGTCATCTGGCTGGTCTTGCTGCAGCATTCGCCACATCGCTTCCACGTATTCGGGAGCATATCCCCAGTCTCGCTTCGCGTCCAGGTTCCCCAGGAAGATTTTGTCCTGTTTCCCCGCAATAATAGACGCAACCCCTCGTGTGATCTTACGGGTAACAAAAGTCTCCCCCCGACGAGGGGATTCATGGTTGAACAGAATGCCGTTGCAGGCGAACATCCCATAGCTCTCGCGGTAGTTGACCGTCATCCAGTAGGCGTACACCTTCGCTACGGCATAAGGACTGCGCGGGTAGAACGGCGTTGTCTCTTTCTGGGGAACTTCCTGCGCTTTCCCGTACATTTCCGAACTGCTGGCCTGATAGAAACGGGTTTGCAGTCCGGTTTCGCGAATTGCTTCGAGCAGTCTGACGGTTCCAAGTCCGGTGACATCGCCCGTGTATTCCGGGATATCGAAGCTGACGCGGACGTGGCTTTGCGCCGCGAGATGGTAGACTTCGTCCGGCTGAATTTTGGACAGCAGCTTGATAAGATTGGTGGCATCGGCGATGTCCCCATGGTACAGAAGCAAGCGCGCGTCCTGGCTGTGTTCGTCTCGGTAGAGATGATCGATTCGCGCCGTATTAAACGTTGACGACCTGCGAATGATGCCGTGCACCTCATAGCCTTTCGCCAGCAGCAGTTCTGCAAGGTAGGATCCGTCCTGACCGGTAATGCCGGTGATGAGCGCCTTCTTCATGCTTTCCTCAATTCCCCGTTTTCAGCTTCGCCGGAGTTGCAATTGCAACCAGATGCCAGGTATCGGCGTCGATGGCGGTGTCGAGGTCGAATGCCGGGCAGAGGTGGAGCGCCTCGAAGCCACACGCTTCGAGGATGAACGCCATTTCCTGCGCCTGGAAGTACCGAAGTGAATGAGTTTCCTCCAATTCACCCGTCAGAGTGTTCCCCTCGAAAGCGAGCACCCGGAACTTGACGTCGGCAACCTGGCGAGCGACGTGGAGAGTCGTAGTTGAGATTCGCAACAGTTTGCCGGTCCCCAAGGGGAACTCCCTGACGCGAACCGGATCGTGCCCGCGCAGGATTGGCGCGGCGTGCCAGAAGTCAAAGAGGAAGACGCCGCCGGGTTGTAGGTGTGAGCGAATCGCGCAAAGAGTCGTTCGCAGGTCCTCGTTCTCAGGGATATAGTCGATGGCGTCGAACATACAGATTGCCGCGTCGAAGCGGTCCTGCAATTTGAGTTCGCGCAAGTCCTGCTCGTAGAGGTCCACGTCGAGATTTCGAGCTTTCGCCTTCTTCCTGCACTGCTCGAGCATGGCGGCAGATCGATCCACACCCGTCACGGCATACCCTCGTTCCCGCAGGCGTAGGCCGTGGTTGCCGGTCCCGCAGGCGAGGTCGAGCACGGTGTGCGGCGTCTTGTGAAAACGCGCAAATGCTGCCTCGATGAAGTCACACTCTCCGTCGTAGTCTTTGCCGGCGTAATAGATGTCGTAATACTGCGCGTAGTCGGCGAATACACTCATGTTACGGTTCCTCGTCGGAGAGCTCTCTCAGAAATGTTCTTTGTCCTGCGTCCCGGCATACGGTCCCTGCTTGACCTCGAGCAGAACGGTGTCCTCCAGCATGCGAAAGCCGTGGCCGCCGGAAACGATGATCGCTATATCCCCCGCAGCGAGAACGCGGGTGGCCGCCAACTCACGGGTTTCACTGTAGATGCTGATCTCGCACAACCCTTCCCGCACCATGATGACTTCAGAGGTGCCGCAAATCTCACGCTTCACGGGAAGATGCGCGTGTCGTTTGACTTCTCCACCTTCAGGATACACGATGAAACCCACTTGGAAGTTGTCCTCCGACGGCGTGACAAAGGTCGTCTTGTCCGGCCGCAATTTCGCTGGCAGGATATAGGCCAGCGGCCGGCCATCGTGTGAGATCAGTTCAACCGGTATGGGTTCCCACGCTCCTTACCTGTTGGTTCGTTTCTGCAGCTACTTGTGCAACTTCCGCAACGCGTCGGCGATGAAGGCGATCTGGTCTTCCCGGAGGTTCGAGCTGGAAGGAAGATAGAATCCGCTTTCCCACAATCTCTCCGACACAGGCATCACGGTGGTCGGGTCCGCGTATCCGCGCTCCACCATTATCGGCTGCTTGTGCATCGGGTAGAAGAAGTCACGCGTGTCGACGCCGTGCTCCTGCTTCAGAAACTGCCGCGTTTCGTCTCTCGAGCACCCGAACTTCTCTTCATCGATGAGGATGCCGTACATCCAGTAAGAGTTCTTGCATTCGGTTGTCGAGACAGGCGGCAACTGGATGCCCTCAATGTCAGCTAACGCTGCCGCGTAGAGCGATGCGTTCCGGATGCGCTTCGCGACATTCTCCTCCACCTCCTCGAAGGAAGCGAACGCGTAGGCCGCCGTCAGGTTGTTCATGCGGAAGTTGTAGCCGATGTCCTCGTGAATGAAGCGCGTGGAACCGAAGGCCATGTCCTTCAGCATCGTCGCGCGCTTCGCGTGGTCATCAGAGTTCGTCACAAGGATTCCGCCCTCGCCGCTTGTCACCGTCTTGTTGGCATAGAAGCTGAAGCACGCGATGTCGCTCATGCTTCCCGCCTTTTGTCCCTTGTACTCGGTCCCGATGGCTTCGGCGGCGTCCTCGATCACGTACAGCCCGCGCGCGCGCGCGAGCGCCCGCAACGGATCCATATCGACGGGATAGCCGTAGATGTGCACGGGAAGGACGGCACGCGTTCTGTCGGTGATGGCCGCCTCGATCAGGTTGACGTCGATACACCAGGTGTCGGGATCAGAATCCACGAAGACGGGGCGCGCGCCGCTGTGTATGACTCCGAGAGCGGTGCCCACCATGGTGAATGTGGGGACGATCACTTCGTCGCCCGGACAGATCCCCAAGGTGGCAATGGCGAGGTCCAGAGCGGTGGTGCCGCTGGTGGTAGCGATGCCGTGCTGCACGCCGACGTACGCGCCGAAACCCTCCTCCAGTTTCCGGATGAAGTTGACCTCCTCATCCAGACACACGGAGGAAACCCAGTTCCGGTCGACGACAGCGTTGATGTACTCCTTCGCGTTCCTGGGGATGACGGGGATACAGACGGGGATTGGCATGGCGCTTGTTCTCTTTCTCCTGTTAAATGGCTAAAGTCCGTGGTTAGATCGCGATGTGAGACGTTCCCTCGCATCTTCGAGAATCTCTGCAAGGCGCTGTCGGTGATCTTCCACTGTGAACCGGGCCAGCCTCTTGGAACCGCGGGCGATGAGGTCTTGTCGAACCTGATCATCCGTCCACACCTTCCGAATGGCCTCCGCCAGCGCGCAGGTGTCTTTCGGGTCGGCAAGCAACGCCGCGTCGCCCGCCTGTTCCCGGATGCCCCGAATGTCGGAAGTGATCACCGGGCAACCCATCGCCCACGCCTCCCACACGGGGATGTTCGCTGGTCCAAAGAACGTGGGCATGACCAGGGCCACAGCCCCGGCGTAAAGCGCGGACATGTCCTCGTCCGGCAGGTATCCGCAGTAGTGAATCAGATGAGATACCTGCCCGAATTCGGCCATGTGAGCGACCAGAGAAAAATAGTCCTGCCGGATATTGCTGCTGGCGGAGCCACAAAACACGACGGGGATTTCCAGTCCCGTCGACAGCTTCAGGCGCTCCAGCGCCTGCACGATGCGCGCCTGATTCTTGTGCGGCCAGAATTGCGCGGGATAGAACAGATACCGCTCCGGTAGGTCGTACTTCTGGCGCGTCCGCTTGATTTCGTCGGAGGACACCCCACCGTGCAGGTAGTCAGCGGGAAGCGTCGGCAATACCTTCACTCTGCCCGGTGTGACCCCGTAGGGTTCATAGAAGGTCAGCACGTCTTCCTTTCCCGCTTCGGAGTCGACCAGCACGAAGACCGCATGACGCGCACAGTTGCGGAACAGGTACTCCCGTCGCTCCCATTCCCCGTTGGCAGAAGTCTCCGCAAACTCCGGCTGCAGGCGGTGTTGCAGGTCGTGTATCGCCGTGATGTAAGGCACGCGAGCCTCAAAGGAAATGGTCTCAGTAGAGGGATACAGCATCAAATCGGCGCCGTGCTCACGGAACCACTGCCCGTGTTCATCGTTCCACTGAATGTCATCTGGATGCGGCACTGGCAGAGACCGTTTGCATTTCCGGAGAAACTCACGCAGGGGCCCATCGTCCCCGATGCCTTTAAGCAGCCTCTCTCGAATTCCCTGCTTTCCACCGGACGGATGCGGTGCATGGATGGAAAGCCTCTCGGCACCGCTGGCGTATAGACTCTCAACTTCATGAAGGGCCTTCTGGTCAGCAAACAGAACCATCTCATCACCCGAAGCACCGCGCTGCCATTCCATCAACGCGCGCAGCATACTGAGCGTGTACTGAAACACCCCCCCACCGCCGCGGTCAAGCTGAGCGTAGAAACCAATCTGCATTTGCGCTACCGATTCTCCTGTGGCGTGGACTCGCGCTGACGCGTTCGTTGGCTTGCTCTACACATCCAGCCAGTTGTCCTTCTCGATCAGGCGCCGCAATCGCGCATCGGTGAGGATTCGGGCGATGTAGGTCACGTAGTTGCACTGGCGATCGCGGCGCAGCATGTAGTCGACAAGCTGTTCGGTTGGCTGGAGGGGACTATCAATGCTGTAAAGTCCCAGCTTCACCCCTGCTTTGGCGAAATGCGTAAGGACCTGCAGTTTGTCCGCCCGTCGCAGTCGATACGCGGCCGCTGCGTCGCTCTGTCCGTTGATACGCATCCGGTTGCGGAGGTATCGGAACCCAATCCTCGACGCGTCCTGAACGTGCCACCCGATTGCGGCAGGATTCCAAAATATCCTTCCTCCGCTCGCGTAGACCTTATTGCACAACCCAACTTCGCCGTCCCCAACGAGACGGAGGTCGCCCGGGGCGCTGCAAGGATTGTAGCCGCCCACTCCCATGAGCATCTCTCTGCGGATCGAGAGGTTGCCGGCATTCACCGAAACGGGAAAGGTGAGTTCCTTGAACTGCGGACCGTAATTGATCTCACCGAGAATCTCTCGGTAGCTGGCTAAGAACTCTTGTGGTTCTCCATTGATCCACCGGAGAATGATTCTGCCTCCCACGCAACTGACCTTCGGGTCTTCATACGGCTGGGTCATCTGCCGCACCCAGCTCGAGTCAACGACCACGTCATCATCGATCAATCCCAGTATCTCTCCGTTGGCAGATTTGAAACCGGTGTTCCGTGCATAGTGGCTTCCAGGCTTCGGCTCATACTGATAACGGATCGGGATGGGAGACGCAGTGCTCATCTCCTCGACCACGGCTCGAGTGTTGTCCGTTGAAGCGTTATCGACCGGCACGATCTCGTAGTCGCAACCGGGACTCTCCTGATGGGTGAGAGCGTAGACGACCTCGCGCAGAAGTGCGCCGCGATTGAAGGTGGGAATGATGACGGAAAACTGTATCATTCTGGGCAAGCCGACTCCGCTGGTAGCAGAGCGTTTTCTTTCAGGAATGTGACGAAGCGATTGGTCATCGACTTCAGTTCGGTCGCCGAAAGCTTCGGCATATTCGCCTTCTGCTTATTCTCTCGCTGCTGGTTTGTCCGTCGTGTGAGGCACTTTGCCAATGCCTCTTCTTCAACTGCCACTCCGAGGAATTGGGACAAGCTATGGATGCTATCCGGTTGGCTGAGTTCCGGGGTCTCCATCCTGAAGATGGGGACCGATGGGTGTTCGCGCTTCAGGCTCTCCACTCTTGCCTGGATCTCGAACACGTACCACAGACACCGGTAGTATGGATGCTGGAACTCCGGGTACTCCCAGAATTCGTCAGTGAGCCTGATGTGATTTTGGGTGATCCCTGGATCCAGATACCAATGGTTTCCCTCGGGGTCGCCGGGAATCTCCCCCAGTTGATAGATGCTGTGTGCAGTCTCTTGGGGATCTCTGATCAGATGGACTACTCTGATCTTCGCACCAAAATGCTGAATTGCGTAGTCAGAGAAGGACTTGATGAACATGTGATTGGTCTCCACGTAGTACCGGGCATTCCCCTCCGCACAGGCGCGGTAGATAGCCAGCAGCTTCCTGCTGTGAAAACACCTCCGAGCCGCGCCGTCAGTGCCGCGGTTCTTACGGATCATCATGGTGCCATTCATCACAGGCTCCGGCTCGTGGAGAGACACATAACCCGGCACGCAAGAGATGATCTGGGTCAGCTTCTGACTGCCCGACCGTCCTGTTGTGGCGACAAAAGTGTAGTGGTCCACCTCCGCACATCGCTCCTGGAATGCCAAGCGTTGTCTCCTGCGCCAGGGGGGATCCACGAAGTCGGTTGCCCCCAACAACAGGTTGCCCGCGTTCCCTTCGACATCGCGGAGTCGTCTTTTCAGGTCTGAAATCATGAGTGGGCGGCTCAGAGATTCTCCCAGCGAACCATCACGTCTACTCGCGGTGTCGCTTCACTGCACTTCAGCAAATGGCAGGTGGGACATGGATAAAAAGATCGTTTCATCGCTCTGCCGGATGGGATGGTTCCGGCACTCCGCCGGAGTCACCGCAGGAATCAGGTCGAGTGCGATGTCATCCCTCAGATAGAAGGCGTTGTAGCCAAACCTATTGGTCCCAACAAGTCGGTAGCCCTTGGTGTTCGCCAGACTTGTCAGCGCTGGCAACGAGGCTCCGTGGTAGTGGGGATGTTGCGCCGCGTCGTAGCCCCAGTCCGGGTCGTAGGGAACCGTTATGCTGCGCAAGCCGACTGGATGAATGAGTGGAAGCCCACGCCAGGAATATGCGGCAGAGGCAGTCCATGGTCGATAGGAGCTCGATAATGTGACGCGAACACGGTCTGTTCCACTTTGTCCGTGACACTTCTCTGCTCAGCCAATATCGGGCGCATCTCCCGAAGCAGCGGCGCGAGCGCCTTTCGGCACAATTGTTTCACTTTTCGCTTCATCAGCATTTCTCAGAAAGCCGAACAAGCTGCTCATCCATGATGAAATCCTGCCCATCCATGATCCGCTCGCAAAGGAAGTCCACAAATGGGGTCCGCTCCCGGTAGCAGTGTGCGTGTAGATAGAGCGGCAGCAAGGCTACCTCTGCAGCAAGTAATCGAGGATGGCGCGCCCTTCCTGAGCAAGGGAAGAGAGACTATACTGACTGTACACGAGTTCTGTTAGGTTGATGGCCAAGCGATTCGCTTCGTCGGGCTGGGTGATCAGCATGGTAATGGCGTCTGAAAAAGATTGCGGATCATCCGCAAGAAGGATATCTTTTCCGTGCGTTACAGCGAGTCCCTCTGCTCCAAGGGTTGTAGATACCACTGGGACGCCGCTCGCGCCGGCCTCCAATATCTTGAATCGCGTGCCCGACTCAAATCTCAAAGGCACGAGGGCAATATCTGCATGGCACAGGTAGGGCAGTACCGATTCCACCTGTCCGGCAACTGTTACGCCAGGCCCCCCCAAATCAGCGAGCGCTTCCTTCGAGCCAGATCCCACAATGCAAAGATGAACTCCCGGCACTCGTTGTCGCACCAAGGGGAGAATCTCTCTAGTGACCCACCGAGCCGCATCCTCCATGGGACTTCCAGCCCCAAAACTGCCGGCAAGATGCAGGCAGGGCTTAATGAGCATTGGAGGCGCTGGCGGGCGCTGGCGATAGGATTCCATGTCGATGGCGTTCGAGAAAATGTGGACTTGCCGTGGGTGCCTGGCCAACTTCAGATAGTAGTCAACGTCCACAGGGGACACGGCCGTGGTCACATCGGCCAGACGTGTCCCTCTTACCTCCTCGAATTCCTTTTGCCTGCCTGCTTTCTCTATCCGTTTGGCTTCTCGTCCCGCCGTCGCGTAAGGGATTCCCCTTAGGAGAAAGCGTGACCAAACGCTGTCCGTGTCCACGACTACGCGGCGGCAGGAGTTTTGCTTGAGGTAGTCCAGCAGCGGGTAAGAGATGTTCCCGTAACCCAACCAGATCACATCGGCCCCCACCGCGTCTGCCGTCTCGAACACATGCCGAAAACTGACCCGCCTCTCCAGATCTACCAGATTTCTCCCCAGCACCCTCCTGGCAAGGTAGTTCACACCTTTGGGCACGAATAGCTCATGAGATGTACCAGCGAATAACGGATCGAAGTGGAGACATCTGCACAACGAGGAGAAGAAGGATACCGCTTCTGGGCCCCCGATTGCCTTTACGGATAGTCTGCAGTGAAGGTGCAGGTTACACACCCGTGAAAGGGCCTTGATTGAGTTCTCGATCCGCAAAGCTGGACCACCAACCGGTGGGTGCTGCAGAACAGGGGTTGTGAACAGTACGGTCGGTGTGCCTATCGGCATCGTGCCATGTCCCAAATTCAGTCCCACCTCTCTTTGGCCAGTGAGTTTCTGCGCCGAGGCGTTGTCGCCTTGGAATGCAGGGTTGACCGAATCATCTTTCGCATATTGCGATAGATCGTGAGGGGGGATAGGATCGTTCAATCCCGACCCGCGAGAAATGGTTTTGCAGTCTCTCAACGAACTGGCCTTGGTCATACCAGTCGAACCGATCCGGATTCGCGCTATAGGCTGGAAAATACTCCGGCTCGGCCACAATGAGGGGGTCGTCTTTCGCGATGAATTCCACCAACAAATACCTGTCCGCAAACTTGCCCAGTGAGGTAAGGATATCATCAAACCCTTTCCCAAGTCCCAGCGCCAAGTGATGAATGATTCCCAAGGCAAGCGCCATCTCACACCGAAGCCGCTCGGTGGCGGGCCGGAGAAGCGGTGCGTTGTCCTCACGATGTCGGTTTCCTGAATGGTCATCCCACGGCATCGGTGGGAGCTCGGGCGTCGGCCGCATGATGTCCATGACGAGAGGCAGTATATCCGCTTCTTCTGTCTTCGCCCTTCGATACAGGATGTCCATACACGCTTCATCGGTGTCGAAGGCCACCACCTTGCACCCCAGCCTTGCCGCAAGGCGAGAGAACCAACCGGTATTGCTGGCCGCGTCCAGGACCGTGGCTGGCCGAAAATGCTGAATGGCTTCGTAAATAACCCGCTGCTTGTTGGTCCATTCCCGCACAGGTTCCAGAGGGAAGTCTTCGCTCTTGGCTGTGTAGTAATCGCTGTAGTCGCTGAACTTTTGTGCGACAGCCAGCGACTCCACTTCTCTTCGCAACAATGACAGGAACTTGTGCTTGCGGGCTCCCGCCTCCGCCAGCGCGAACTTGCGCCGCAGCACCCGCACACCGTAACGAACCCAGCGAGGCGAGAAAATCGGGAAGACCTCGGACAGACTAATACTGCCGTTCCCCGAATTTAGAGTTGTCTCGAAAACCCTCCTCCTTGCCGCTGCCGGACCCTTGCGGCGCAGCATGTAGAGAGGAAACAAGAAGTACGGAACACACATACGATGAAACATCGCATAGAAAGCATTATCGTATTCGGTCCACAAGCGGCTAAATAGCCAACTTGGAGAGCAGTCGCGCAGGTGCTCCTCATGCACAAGCTCGTTTGTTGGGGTAATCGAGGTGAAATCTACGAACACCGGACGAGTTGCGTCGAACAGGATGTTCCAGGGGTGCCAATCCTTGAGGGTCAAGTCATGCTCTCCAAGTTGATCCAGCAGATCGATATGGAATAGAGCGGCATCCTTCAGCATGGAGGCCGGCCATTCATGCGGATAGGTGGCGAAAGGGATTCTCTGGTGCTGAAGCACGCGCTCGTAGTTCCTGAACCGAGGTGTGAATTCTGCCGGCCGGGTAGGGACAATCCCGTACTGGAACAAATTGTGCCGTTCACACTCATCCAGTATGTCGCCGCATCGATCACCAAAGCCCGGGTAAATGCCGCGATAGATTTTACCCCCTTGAACAAAGACCTCGCCACAGGGATCGAACCCAAGGTAGCGAACGGTCTCATCGGGATGCCCTCTTCCCGGGCTCATGTGTGTCTCTCAGCAAGTTGCACTAATCCCTCATCCATAACAAAATCCTGCCCATCCATGATCCGCTCGCAAAGGAAGTCCACAAATGGGTCCGCTCCCGGTAGCAGCATTTCTCGCTTGTCATACCGAAAACTCCACCAAGTGGAATTCGGGTCTCGAACGACGGGAAAGGGAATCTGCCGTTCCACAAAATAGCAGTACGCGTACTTGCGCGCGAGCGCCCATTGTTCATCCGTCAATATCGGGATACTCGCGGCTTTCCGCAGCAGGGCGCGGTAATCGTCTGGGTTCAGCCCATCATGCGTGAATCCTTTGCCTCCATAGTGAGCCTCGCCCGCCAATATCACCGGCTTCCCATGAAGGGCCAGTTCCAGTCCGGATGTCCCATACACCGTAACCCCGCCGTCGACCAGGTGGAAAAAGTCGAGCGGACTAATCTCCTCCTCCGCACGAATGATTCTCACGTGAGACGGCAAGGCTGGGAAGTGACGGTCGAGAAGACATTGCACCCCACTGTCCGGATTATCCCACGCTTCCGCCGGATGGACTTTCACCAGCCACTGGACTTCCGGAATCTCCACAATGGTTCGCACGGTATCCAGCATCCAATCGTCGAATGTCTCGTACGCCATCGGTGAATAGTCGCTTACGCAGTCCCAGTTGATGTGGGACATGATGCCCCAAACCGGTTTGTCGCTGCCCCCCGAGTATTTTCCGCGCAACGCGTCAACGTTCCCCATGTACTCGTGGAAGTGTTTCATGTCGAAGCTGACTTGCTTGTGATACCGATCGCGAAGGAAAGCGTCCAGCCTCTCGTTCTGTTCGACTGAGAGCGTTCTCGCGCGACACGCCTCCCAGGCCGCGTCGCTCATGTTGTGGAAGTCCAGTCGACTCCCGTCGTCGATGTGTCGGAAGTAAAACCGCGCAGTCAGATAGGAACCCATCCAGGCCGTCACTGGAATGGAGCGCGTTAGCGCGGTGTGCAACGGCGGTCCCCAATCGACATACGTGCCGTGAGACGTGAAGACTCTGTCAGGTTTGTGGCGGTCATAGGCAACTTGTGCGGCCGCGGCGCTGACCAGCGCGCTGTAGGCGTACTCCCGAACGACCTCTTCATGACCATCGATACTGTGTCCCTGTAAGTAGCGGATGATCGCCGACCGCGCGTTCTTCCCGACCGGCAGGTCCCCGCATTTCACATCATCCAGGTTCCCCCAGCGGATCGACTCGGTCGCGTCCCATAGTTGTGCTCTCAGCCGTTCCGGCACATAGTCTCCGTTGGAACTGTAAGGCACGGCCATCGCCTCAAGCACCTCCGTCGTCGCGGCGCGGCAGGCGGAGCAGGTTGTCTGCCATTCCGCAACGGGAACGCTGTCATCCACTTCTCGAGCCATGCAGGCGCGGTAGGGACCGTCACAGATAATTGCGTGAATGTCGATGCCTCTGACCATCAAGACAACCGCGATCGCGCTCTCCAGTTCCAGCATCAGCGGCATTCCACCCGGCACCCAGAAGAGCACTCGCTGGCCAGTGGGTGCAGCGCGAGAAGTAGCCAGGAGGTCTTCCATCATCCTGTGCTTCTCCACTGTACGGAGGGGCCATCCCTTCTGTAACCGCCGCCCAACCGGAATCGTCCACAGCAGCGGACTTAACAGACGTCGGAGCGACTTACTGAAGAAGGTCGGTTCACTCATCGGGGTAGGAGCTGCATCAAAGGCATGGCGGTATGGGGTGGGTGCCGATCGGCGCCAAATCGTGACCTTCCAGGAATCGCACAAACTCCAATAGCAGGTAATCATTGAAACGTCTGGAAACCACCTGCGCGCCGAAGGGCAACCCGTGCGGGCCCGCGAATACCGGAAGACTAATGGCCGGAACCCCGCAGAGCGTCCAGACGAGGCACGCGTCCGGCCGATCGACGGAATCCAGACCCCGCAGTGGTTCTCCTCCGGTTGACAGACCCAGCACAACGTCGCAATGATCGCAGAGAAGATAATCGAGCTCGCGAGCCAATTGATTCTGCCGGTCAAGGGCGTTCTTGTACTGATCCAACGAGATTCCATTGCCTCTCTCAATGATCTCATACATGATGCCACTGATAAGGGTTCGCTCTTTGAACTCCTCCTTGAAGTAGTACGCAAGCGTACGGTCATAGATGATGGAGTGGACTTCGTGTGCTTCGCTGAAGGATGGTGGGAGATCACGATAGTCAACAACAATGTCGTCGAGTTGACTGAGTTGGTCTGCGTAGCGCAGGAGGGATTTTTGCGCGTATTTCTCAGCACAATCCCACTTCGGCCCCCTGACTACGGCCACTCGCCAAGGGCGGTCTCCCTTGGTCCGCCGCGCCGGATCACTGAACGCCGCGTTGCTGATCGGATAATCCGGGCCGTGCACCCGGATCGCCTCGAACATCAGGGAGAGATCATCGACGTTCCGCGCGAAGAAACCCACCGTGTCCAGAGAATCCGTGGTCTTCAGCATCCCGGTGCGGGGAATGAGTCCGAAAGAGGGCTTGAAGCCATAGATCCCGCAGTAGCTTGCGGGGCGAATCGTCGATCCGGCGGTCTGCGTTCCGAGCGCCAACGGCGTCATGTACGCCGCCACGGCCGCCGCTGAGCCACTGGAGGATGTCCCCGGCATATACTCCGGGTTGTGTGGGTTTTTCGTGGGACCGGGCGTGTGAACTGCAAATTCCGCCGTAACCGTTTTCCCAAGAACGACTCCACCAGCCATGCGGCAACTATGGACCACTCGGGCATCGTTTCCTGGCTGGAAATCCTTCCAGATCGGACTTCCCATTTGCGTGGGTAAGTCTCTCGTGTTGAAGATGTCCTTGACACCAATGGGGATGCCGCCTAACACGCCCACGCCCTCGCCGGTCCGCAGCCTTTCGTCCACACTCTCTGCCTGTTGTAGAGCCAGACTCGAATTGATGTGTGACCAGGCATTGATAGACCCATCCCATTGGTCTATGCGGTCGAGACACGCCCGCACATAGTCACGCGCGCTCAGTTCCCCTGCTCGAATGCGACCGGAGGCTTCCGTTGCACTGAAGAGTACAGGCTTGTCATTCATTCGTTGTGCCGCTCCACGGGTATCCGTCAAGTCGCCTTCTACGCGACCGGTTCGTGAGTTCGGCGGTATCCTTCCACTGCTTCCACGAACTGTTGCTCCGTCAGGGCCGGGATTGCCAATTTCCTGCGATGCTCAGCCATCACGGCCTCAAATTCGTCTTCGGTTAATCCGGTAATTTCGAGGTAGTAGTCCAGAGCGGGAGGTCGTTCCGAGTCATGCTTCTTTGCCATCTCAAAGGCCTCGTCGCGCGTCATCAATCCCGCGCGAACGTCGGCACTGGCATGATCGGTGCCGCGACCAAAGCCCCTCTTCAGAAACTTCGTGTAGTCATGCACCCCGGCCATACGACATTCCACGCTTTTGTAGCGTTTGTAGCTTCCCTCAACATGATCCTCCCGCCACCCGTAAACATCCCGGACGAATTCCATCTGGCGCTCGTCGTCCCAGAAGATGTAATCGCCGAGGTGGATACCGATGACTCCCACTTTCTCCAGCTCCTCGACGGAAGGCAGCTTGAATCCAGCGAGATCTCGCAGGGGTATCTCATCGCAAGCCATTTGTTCCGGGTAGAGCTTCGCGGATACCTGGGTGAAGTAGTCCCGGTCGAACCGTCGCACGGGGTCGTAGTGGGTGGCGCGTCCGGAAGCCTCGGCAATGGATTCCCCCCAGACGATCAGCGGGATATGGTATTTTACAGCGATCTGCAGCGGAAACGCCCCAACGCCCTGGTGACAATGCCAGCACGCGTCGCCGATGGTGAACAGCGATCGCCGCGCCAGCCTGTTCACCAGACCCCGGCTCGGAGTGAATATGATGTGATCCACATCGAATTTCTCCAGAGCGTTCTGAAGGTTGTATTTTCCCGCATCGCTGAACCAATTGTGGCTGAAAGTAACCGCCAATGGTTTCATGTGGTAAACTTTGGTGAGAACGTGAAGCTGAAAGGTGCTGTCCTTTCCGCCGCTAATCGGGACCAGGCAATCATAATCATTCCCCAGGCTCTTGTGATGGTCAAGAATCTCACGGAGCTTCTCCTCACGCGAAGTCCAGTCGATGTGAATCTTCTGCTCAGACGACTGGCACGCTTGGCAGATGCCCATCTCATCAAACTTGATTCCTTCGTTTGACTCCGGCATGCAGCAGCGGGTGCAGTAGTGCATATCCCGGAACATCGGTTGGCCGTAATCAGGACTCGACATCGTGCTTACTCCTTACGCCGTTCCTTCGCCTTGCCAGTGAGCTGCATATTCGTTTCCAAGTACGCCAAACTCAAGGATGTCCACGTAGCGGCCGTCCTTGAAAGCTGCCTCGCGTCGGCGTCCTTCTTCCCTCATGCCGAGGTACAGGGCCAGACGCTGCATGGTCTCATTGTCCTCAAACGTGCCGCAGTGAACCCGATGGAGGTTGAGAGCATTGAACCCGTGGTCCAGCAGAAGTCGTGCAGCATCCCTACCGTACCCGTTCCCCCACGCAGTCCTGTCTCCAATCAGAATGGCGAACTCGGCCGACCGGTTCACCCAGTTGATCTCCTGAAGAGCGATATTGCCGACGTGCCGGTCATCCTCCCGTAGCACGATGGCAAGGACGACGCAATCACGAGACTGCGCAACGCGTCGGACATGCTCAACCGCAGCACCCACGCCATACGGGAAGGTGTGATGCGAGTTTCCGCGGCATACTTCCTCATCGTTGAACCACGATGGGTACGGCCCATCACAGTCGCTTTCGCAAAGGGGACGCAGGTAAACTCTCTCGCCGATGAGAAATGGATTGATCATCTGTCGCCTCCTTCAATCCTGCAGTTCGTGCGTGTGCTCAAGCACCTTATCGATGCCTGTGACAACATCCTCCAAATCCTTCGCGGCCAGGCTGGCGTGAACCAAATCCGTAAACATCAGTTCCTCGAGATACATCCGCTCCGTGACCGGGCAAATGCCTTTCTCATAGTTCACATTGCCCTCATAGTAGGGTGGCGTAAAGGGACAACCGTTCGCGCCATAGCCGGTGCGACTTTGGTACATGGGTTCCAGATAGATGGGTTTCATGTAGCCTTTGTACATCGGGATGCCCTCGGCGTTGAGAGCTTCCACAAAGCGGTCACGGTGCACACCCAGCGCCTGCGCGTCGTAACGGATCGCGAATTCGTAATAGCCGTGCCGCACGCAGTCCCTGACGACGGGTGGCGTGATACCCCGCAGGTGCTTCAGCCTGTCTCTCAGGAAATCAGCAGCTTCGATGCGCGGGAGCAGCAACCTCTCCAGCTTTTTCAGTTGCTCCGATGCGATGGCTGCCTCCACTTCTGTCATCCGGTAGTTGAACCCAATCAGATTCGAGATGTCGTCAACGCCCTTGTTCCCTACCACTACTTCGCCGTGGTTGCGGATGAGTTGCAGCCGTTCGGCGAACCGGTCGTCGTTGGTGACGACCACGCCACCCTCGCCGCATTGTATGGTTTTGTGGCAGTTGAGGCTGAAAACGCCGATATGGGCCAGCGTGCCGGCGAACCGGCCATGGTATTGAGCTCCCGGTGCCTGGGCCGCATCCTCGATCACGACCAGGTTGTGCTCTGCTGCGAGCGCCATGATTCCATCGAAGTCTGCGGGGTGGCCAAACAGGTCCACCGTAATAATCGCTTTGGTACGAGGCGACAGCACCTGCCGAATGGTCTCCGGTGTGATACAGAAGGTTTCCGGGTCGATGTCCGCGAAGACGGGCACGGCGTTGTACATTAGCGCGCCGGTCGCGGAGGCGGTCATCGTGTAGGGAGAGACAATAACCTCATCACCCGGACTGACCCCCGCCGCGCCCACCGCGGCATACAGACCGGACGTCGCGGAGTTCACGCTAACGGCGTGCCTGACGCCGAAGTACTCTTCCCACTCTCGTTCCAGCTTCCGTACCCTCGGCCCGCCATAGAATTGTGGCGACCAAGTGCCGAGGTAGCCGGAGAGGACACCGGTGTCCAGCACCTCCATGACGGCACGTTTCTCTTCCTCGCCGATGGTGACGTACCGCGGGAACGGATCGGCTCGCACCGGCTTCCCGCCACAGAGTGCAAGTTTGGCCATCGTTAGTGCGCCATTCCATCACAGGTTGAGATCGAGAATACCATTTGGCAGATCAAGTCGACGACGCGACTCGTCGCGAGGCCGTCTGTCTTGAGGTTCTCGAGGTTCTTCCGCATGGCCGCGCGCGTCTGCTCATTCAGCAGCAGGTTTTCTGTCACGGCCTCAATTTCCTCGGCAGCATACACCGGACGACTGTAGTCGGAACGGTTGGTGGGCAGCATGTCCGGGCGACGCAAACCAGGCTGCAGACTCAGCGTGACGCAACCAAGATAGCATGTCTCGACCAGCAATTCGGTGTTCATGCCGACCACGAGGTCGGCCGCGAGGGCGACGGCGCGCGCTTCACCGTTCGTGGAGACCACAACCGCCACGCGCTCCCCCTTCATCTCCGTGTATTTGCCCGCGGGTTCGCGAGGGTGAGGTCTGACCGCCAAAACGACTCTGCGCCCGTCCCTCGTTGCGATGCTGTCGAGCGCATCCACGAGCATTCTGACCACGCTCTCTTCCGTATACCCCAGGTAGTTGGGATGAGCGGGATCGTCTCCATATAGTTCGGCCAGAGGCTGTGACGCAAAGAGCACCAGAAGGTCCTCCGGTCCTGCGCCAAGCTGTCGGCGTATGGCCGTTCCAGTCATTTCAGAAAAATTCCTGCGCCACCAGACTAAGTCATCAAACGCTGGCTGCCCCGTAATCTCCAGCAGGGAGGGAGGAAAGCCTTCCGCAATCATCTCCTCCCGCGCCACTTCGTCCATCACCGCGATTCGGTTAGGCAGATAGGAGAGGTTACCCTCAGCATCGCTGAATCGTCGGGTGTAGTTCGACCAGAAATCCAGGAGGGCCAGTGAGGCTGTACCCAGTTCGCGCGCCGCGGCGATGAAGCGCTTCTCCAACTCGACGTCGTTGCATGAGGTGCCCGTGAGTAGAAACGATGCAGTCGCGTTCTCGAGTAACTCTTGCGCGTCCTCGACGGACGTGGTGTCTAACAACCGCTCATGGGCCCAGCCACGTTTTTCCCAAATGGAGCACGCTTCACGGTAGCCGAACAGTTGCAGCCGCACGACTCCGTGCCACCGGAGCGCCTGCAACACGGGCAGAACAGCGTTCGCCCCACCGGGATCTCCGCAGACGACAGCGACCGTTGGTGGGTCAGACATGAGTGGCTCGCACCCAGCGAATCAATTCAAAAGCCTCCGCTGCATCCAGCCCCGACGCGCTGCCCCAACGTCGGGCTTGGGCGCGGATGGACTGCGGCGATCTGGGATGTGGGAAGTCCCGGGACTCGCTTTCATACACGGCCATTGCCTGGATTTTGGCGTCAAGCGTCGATGCCACATCGACGAACACATTCGGCTTGAAAGCCGGAGCGAAGCTATCGAAAGCCCACTCGGTGGAGGAGGGGACCTCGTATGCGTACACCGCCTCAACTGTGCAGCCTCGCACGGGACGCGTCGCGGTTAGCGTTGCCCGGAAGGTGATCACGTGGTCGATGTTCAGGTCGCCACCGTGCTGCGTGTAAATCACGCGCGGCTGCACACGATCAACCACCGCTTCGATTAGTTTCACAATCTCCAGAAGGGGCACCGTGTCGAACCGGTTATCGGGAAGATCGTGGATGATCACATTCTGCACGCCAAGCAACTGATTGGTGCTTCGGGCGTTGGCGTGGAGATCTTCGAGTAGCGCTCCCTCCGCTTCGCTGCGGTTCGCGTAGCGGGATGTCAGCCCCTCACCGAGAATGACAACGTGAACGTCTTCCCCCGCTGCTGTCAGGCGCGCCATGGTTCCCCCGCATCCGAGGACTTCGTCATCAGGATGTGCGGCGATAATCAGTGTGCTCATTCTGGTCCCTCGGTGGGAGTGATAGTGACATCGGCTTCAATGCGGCCGTCCAGTAGGGCGGCGCGGTGGAACTCGTACCGAAAACCCGCGTGCTCCAGGAAAGCGCGAGGATAGCCATCGGCATCCAGCATGCGGATGAAATCGTGCAGGCGCAGGAGGTTGTTTCCCGGCCCAATCCGGCTCTCATCCGGTGTCCTCCGGGCGAAGGCGACCCCCTCGCCTTCTTGCGGCAGTGGTTGCGGGTTATGCTCGATGATCTTGCGGATCATCAAAGCCGACAGCCGTGTTGCCCGAATGTAGATTTCCTCGGCGTTACCTTCCAGCGACAGACCTTCCTTCATGTACACCGGGCCCGCGTCCATTTCAGGAACCATGCGGAGCGCAGTTAGCTTCGTCGAGCGGTGTCCCCGTATGATCAGATTCTGCAACGGACTGCCGCCGCGTCCGTACGGCACATCCGTCATGTGGAAACAAACACACTCGTAATTCGAGGCAATTTCCTCCGGCACTTTCCATGACCAGTGAAGAAAGAAAACATACCGTGGGTTCAGGAGACGCACGGCATCGATTGTGAGTTCTTCAAGCTGTGCGACGAACTCCCATTCACCGGGGTAGGACGAGATCGCTTCGTCAAAGCACCGTCGATTCCAGGGCTTGCACCCCGCCACGAGATAAGTTCCTTGCGCAGCCATGATTACTCTGTTTTACCCCCGATCAGGGTCCAACTCAACGGGGTGCCGCGTGGGGTGTTGCGACTCGCCTTCCGCCCAATCACGTCGTCGAGGTGTCGTGTGTGAAGTCCCACGCCGGGACGTATTGAGCGCACATTATCAAGTGTGAATGGGTCCCCGGCCTTCATGTCCTGAACGACAAAGAGCGATCGGCGGAAGATGCGACTGCTGACCTCGCGCTCCTGCAAGCCGTAGTTCACCCTCCCCAATGCCTTCTCGACCGTGCGAATCGACTGCACGATCTCCTTCATCTCCTGCGGTTCGACCGAGAAGGCGCTATCCGGTCCCGTGTCCTTCCGAGAGAGGGTAAAGTGTTTCTCGACCACACACGCCCCTACGGCCACCGCTGCAGCGGGAACCGCTGTGCCGAGAGTGTGATCGGACAGCCCGACCGGAACGCCGAACGCGTCAGCCAAGTGAGGCATCGTCCGCAGGTGCATTGCCTCCGGAGGCGCGGGATACGCGCTCGTGCACTTCAGCAGGAGAAGTTGTTCACACCCCGCCTCCCGGAGTGTGCACACCGACTCGTCAATCTCCGCGAGGGTCGCCATGCCCGTTGACAATATCGCGGGCTTTCCGGTGGAAGCTACCTTCCGCAGCAGCGGCAGGTCCGTGTTTTCAAAAGAGGCGATCTTGTGTACCCCCACGCCTATCTTCTCGAGAAAGTCGACTGCCGTGCTATCGAACGCAGTGGAGAAACAGTCGATGCCGACCTCGTCCGCAACCTGTTTAAGCTTCGGCTGCCACTCCCACGGGGTGAACGCCTCCTTGTAGAGATCGTGCAGGACACGCCCTTGCCAGATCGTTCCCTTGATTCGGAAAGGCTCGTCGTCGCAGTCGATGGTCATCGTGTCGGGGGTGTAAGTTTGCAGCTTGATGGCGTCTGCGCCTGCCTCCTTGGCTGCTCTAACGATCTCGACTGCGCGGTCGAAGTCGTGGTTGTGATTGGCCGACATCTCCGCCACGACGTAGACGGGATATCCCGGACCGATGCGACGACCGTTGATTTCGATGAAAGGATGCATTTCAGCGACCATCCAGTTGATCCTCGTACAGGAGTTGCAGGCGCAGATAGACTTTCCGTCCATTCTCCACGAAGTACGCGCCCGCATACGGTGGGAACGTTCGGGCGCGCAGAACATTGATCAATTCCCTCGCCCCGTAACTTCGATCTAAGTCAATAGGGTCTATCGTTTCCACGTCACTTGTTCGGTGGTGCGTCCTCACTGCATTTTCCTGCTTCGTTCTCGGAGCGTGACCGGTGCGCACCAGCGGCCATGCCTCCCGGAACACATCCAGGCAGCACTGTTCCAGTTTGTGGTACAGGGACTCCCCAGTATCCGCCGCTTCCACCGGCACTTCGCGCTGGGCGATAATGTCCCCCGTATCGACCCCCGCGTCGACATAGTGCAACGTCGCCCCTGCGGGAGTGCCCTCGATGATGCTCCACACGTTCGGGTATTGCCCCCGGTTGTAGGGAAGAAAAGATGGGTGCAGGTTGATACAGCCTAACGGAAAAAGCTCGAGGAAGTCGGATTGCAGGATGTAGTTGAACAATACTGAAATGCCGAGGTCTGGCCGCAGCGCGCGAATGCTCTGAAGGACGGGAGGGCTGTTTAGCTCTGATCCGTCGAACACACATTCGGGCGCCAGTGCAGCAGTCTCGGTGATCTCCGCACCGAACTGCTGCTCGTCTTCCGGATGCACCACCAGCCCCACGGTGTTGGCGTTCTCGGACTTCAGGTACTTCAGTATCTCCCAGGCGACACGGTTGTTCCCAAGATAGAGAATGCGCGGACTCATGTTCTCAGGCGCGCCCAAAATGCTTCAATAACGCCTCGGCGATGACGAAGTCTACCTCGTCGTGCATGTCGATGGCGAGGTCGTCATCTCGAACAACGACACGGGTGCCGTCACCGGTAAGTCGATCGTGCTCCATCAGCGTGGCTCGGCTGGAGACGTACACATACCCATCTTCTCGGTAGTCGTGTTGCACCCACTGCCGATTGGGGCGGCGAAGGTCGAAATGAGGACTGTACGAGCCATCCTCTTCTCTCCTCCAGATCTTGTAGTTGCGTGTGTCCTGGCACACGGTAACCACGTCACAGCCAGTATCGAGGAAAATCTGAATGCACTCGTCGATGCAATCGGCGTCCAACAGCGGCGTCGTGGGCTGCAGGGTGACAACCGCGGACACGGGGAAGGCGTGCTCTTCTTCCATCATGCGAACGGCGTGTTGCAGCACCGGCACCCAGGGGACGGCGTCTCCGCCCAGCTCATCAGGGCGCCTGAAAGGCACTTCCGCCCCGCACTCTTTGGCGATGGCTGCAATCTCATCATCATCGGTGGAGACAATAACGCGGTCGAGTAAACGCGCCGTGTGGGCGGTACCGATGATGTAATCGATCAATGGTCTGTCCAGCAATGGCCGGATGTTCTTCCGCGGCAATCCCTTCGATCCTCCGCGCGCGGGGATGACGCCAAGGACACCGCCGGCGGAAGAACGGGCTGGTTGTTCAGTGCTCATATTGCAGGCTCCTCAATGGGTGCGATGCCGATTCAGGATTTCGCCAACTGTTGTCACAACGCGGTCCACGTCTCCATCCTGCATCGCCGGGAAGAGCGGCAAGGTGATGATGCGTTCGTAGGCGGCCTCGGCCACGGGACACTGGCCGGGGCGCGTGCCGTAGCGTTCCTGATAGTAGGGATGCAGGTGAACGGGGATGTAGTGGACGTTGACTCCAATGCCCTTGTTGCGCAGCTCCGCGAAGATGGTCTGTCGGTCCGCTGTGACTCGAGACAAATCCAGCTGCACGACATACAGATGGTAAGCATGGGACACTTCCGGCGCTACCACGAGTGGTTCCACTTCGGGCACGGACGCAAAGGCTTCGTTGTACCGGGCAGCGATTGCTTGCCGTCGCCGCACCCACTGCGGCAGCTTGCGAAGCTGGCTGAGGCCCAGCGCGCATTGGAAATCGGTGATGCGGTAGTTGTAGCCGAGGTCGACCATCTCGTAGAACCAGGAGCCCTGCTGCTCTCTCTGGCGGTGATCGGTGGTGATGCCGTGGTTGCGGAAGGTGCGCGCCCGTGAGGCAAACTTCGGGTTGCTTGTCGCGACCACGCCCCCCTCCCCTGTCGTTATAGCTTTGACTGGATGGAGGCTGAACGTACTGATATCCGCCAAACTACCCACGGGGCGCCCACGATAGCTTCCGCCGAGAGCGTGGCAGGCGTCCGCCACGAGTCGAAGATTGTGCTTCTGGGAAATCGCACTCAGAGCGTCATAGTCGCAGGGCTGGCCCGCATAGTCCACGGCGATGATGGCTTTCGTTTTTTCCGTTACCCGGCTTGCCACGTCTTCGGCGTCGAGCAGCAGCGTGTGCTCGTCAACATCCGCGACGACCGGCGTGCCGCCCTGAAACGCCACGCAGTTTGCGGTCGCTGCAAAGGTGATGGCGGGGATGATGACCTCACCCCCTGCCCCGATGCCGATGGCATACATGGCGCAGTGCAAAGCCGCAGTGCCGTTGCACACGGCGACCGCGTGGTCGGCGTCCACGAATTCAGCGAAGCGTTGCTCAAACTCAGGAACCTTCGGACCGGTGGTGAGCCAAGCGGAGCGGAGCGCCGCAACGACAGCGTCGATGTCGTCTTCGTCGATGCACTGACGACCGTAAGGCAATGGTGAGGGATTTTCCGATGTGTTCTGTTCAGCCACTCGACTACTCCTGATCAAGAAGCTCTCTCAGCTCCTCCACGCTCAGCCACTCCGTGTTAGCGTCGCTGGTATAGGCAAAGCCTTCGGGAAGGGGCTTGCTGTCCGGCCATTGGGGTTGCTCCCACCACGGATGGGTGGGAGTCACCACAAATCTGTCCTCAAACTCAAAGGAATTGCGCGCTTCGTCTTCCGAGATCAATGCCTCGTGCAGTTTCTCTCCCGGTCGGATGCCAATGAACTCGACATCGATGTCGGACGCGATGGCCGCCACCAGGTCCATCATTCGCATACTGGGTATCTTAGGGACGAAGACTTCACCACCGTGCATCAGCTCGATGCAACGGATGACAAAGTTCACGCCGTAATTCAGCGTTAGCCAGAAGCGCGTCATACGCTTGTCAGTGACGGTGAGGGTTCCCGTCTCGCGCTGTTTCAGGAACAAAGGAACAACGCTGCCGCGGCTGCCCACCACGTTGCCGTACCGGCAACAAGAAAGGCGAGTGCCACTTCCTGCCGCGTAGGCATTCCCTTGGATGAACATCTTCTCCGCGCACAGCTTGGTGGCGCCATACAGATTTACGGGGTTCACTGCTTTATCGGTGCTGATCGCCATGACCTTTTCCACGCCGCAGTCGATGGCGCTTTCGATGACATTCTGTGTGCCGAGAATGTTCGTCTTCACCGCCTCAAACGGGTTGTATTCACAAGCAGGCACCTGCTTCAGCGCCGCTGCGTGAACAACGATGTCCACTCCGGCCATCGCTCGACGCAACCGCTCTCCGTCTCGCACGTCGCCGATAAAGTAGCGCAGGTTGGGGCGGTCGAATCCTCCGGTGCGCATCTCGTGCTGTTTCAACTCGTCTCGGCTAAAGACAATGAGTCTCTTCGGTGAGTGATTCTTCAACTGCGTCGCGATGAATTTTCTCCCGAAAGATCCGGTCCCCCCTGTGACGAGCACCGATTTCTCTGACCAGTTGACACTTTCAGGCATACTCATTGGCTCCATCCCTCGGGATTGCGCACCTGTTCGGTTCGCTCGACCTGCCACGGTATGGGGACTGCGATCACGCCACCGCGGTTGGACTTGGTAACATAGGACAGGAAGGATAGTTCGTCCTTGATCTCAACATAAATCCCTCTCCGGGTATCAATTCGCTCGGGTCCCACAGTTAAGGCCAGTTCGAGTT
Source organism: Armatimonadetes bacterium CG2_30_59_28 (assembly GCA_001872605.1). GTDB lineage: Bacteria > Armatimonadota > Abditibacteriia > CG2-30-59-28 > CG2-30-59-28 > CG2-30-59-28. The sequence goes on from MNXM01000306.1 coordinate 60,793, forward strand.
CGTAAGTTCCGTGGTTCAGCAGTGGGGTGGGAATCTCGAAGGAAGCGTGGTAACGGCCTGCGCTTCGCGGGAACTGGTCCTGCATGGTTTCGCCAATGTAGTTGTCCCAGTCTGAGTCTTGGGACACCAGGGCGCGGATGTTCTCTTGCGTCCAGACCTCCACGAACAATATCAAGGTCGGGAAATCCCGATGAAGCTCAAAATCCATTTCCACCCGGATGGGGTCGAGTACTCCGTGGCGAAGGCACAGGGAACCCGCTGAGTTCAGCACTCTGACCGCGAGGATTTGCCCTTCCATCGACTGCCTTTTCTCGTAAACAAATGCGGCATTTTCCGGTTTGGACTCTTCATCCATCGACGCTCTGTAGGCTTCAATCACGGCGGTTGGCTTGCCATCTCTCCGCAGGGCACCTCCGTCCAGCAGGATCGCTCTATTGCAGAGCGCCTCCACGGCCTTCAGGTTGTGGCTTACGAAAAACACGGTTCGGCCACCCGTTGCCACCTCTCTCATCTTGCCGAGGCATTTTCGCTGAAAGGACATGTCCCCAACGGAGAGGACTTCATCCACTACCAGGATTTCCGGTTCCAGGTGAGCGGCGACGGCGAAGGCGAGGCGGACAAACATGCCGCTGGAGTATCGCTTGACCGGAGTATCGAGGAACTTCTGTATTTCGGCAAAACTCACGATCGCGCCGAAGCGTCGCTCGATTTCCCTCTTCTTCATGCCAAGAATTGCGCCGTTGAGGTAAATGTTCTCTCGTCCCGTTAATTCGGGGTGGAACCCGGTGCCCACTTCGAGAAGGCTCGCAACGCGTCCTCGGAGTCTGACCTCCCCTTCTGTTGGCTCAGTGATGCGTGAAAGAATCTTGAGCAAGGTGCTCTTACCGGCCCCGTTGCGGCCAATGACACCGACAACTTCTCCCTGCTCAACCTCGAAAGAAACGCCCTTCAAGGCCCAGATTGTGTCTACGCCAACTCGCTCTTCGTTGCCATTCCGTGAGCCGCCAAAGCGCGCGGCCAGATTGCGAAACGGTGTTGCCGCAGCATCGACGATCGCTTCACGAATTGTCTTGTAGGGCGCCTCCGCTTTTCCAATGCGGTAGCGTTTGCCGAGATTCTCAACTTGAATGATGGAGTCTGACATGGGTTTTACTACACCACGTCGGCGAAGGTTCGCTCCATTCGTCGGAAATAGACCGCGCCACTTATCAGAATCAGGAGACTCAGGAAGGCAGCCAGCCCCAATGGAAACCACTGGAAGGGGCGATTGAGGAGCGCGGACCGATAGCCTTCCAGCAGCCCTGCCATCGGGTTAAGGATTGCCATTACGCGGTATTTCGCTGGTAGAAATGACAACTGATAGAAGACCGGCGATGCAAACATCCAGAGCTGAATCAGGAAGGGGATCGCATACCGGATATCACGATACTGAACATTCAGTGCCGACAACCACAATCCCATGCCCAAGGCCAGAACCATGGTCAGGACGACGAGGAGGGGAACCATCAAAGCCCCCGCTCCAGGCACGATGTGATAGTAGAAACACAGACCAAGGAGGACGATGAACGCCAGGACAAGGTCGAGCAACCCGGAGAGCACCGCAGACCCCGGCACGATGAGGCGCGGGAAGTAGACTTTCGTGATCAGGTTGGCGCTCCCGACAAGGCTGTTTCCCGACTGAGTGACGGCATTGGAGAAGAACGTCCATGGTACAACCGCACAAAAGTTGAAAAGGGGATACGGAACTCCCGCCGGCGCAATGCCTCTTGTGCGCCCCAGAATAAGCGAGAACACGATCATCGTGGCAACCGGCTGAATGATCGCCCAGGTGCCTCCGATCAGGGTCTGCTTGTACCGCACCTTGATATCCCGCCAGGTGAGAAAATACAGCAGCTCGCGGTACTCCCACAACTCACTCAGGTTGATGGAGGAAAGGCCCGTGGATGGTCTGATGAGCAGCCACGGTAGAGGACCTCCTTCTGCATGTTTGAGGGAATCCGTGGGCATTGATGCTGCTTCAGCGATCTGAGTGGTACCTCACAAATGCAGCCGCCCTCCCTTTGCGGGGTAACAGCCAGTCTGGCAAAGGAATCATCCCGTCTGTTCGGGGACCGCAGGGCTCTCGATAGGCCATTTTTCAACTGTACGGTTTGTTGCCGGAATGAAGCGCGCGGTTCGCGTGAAGAGAAGATGCATGTCAGGAACAGTTCCACGACAGGGCTGGCCCATCACGCTGAATGCAGCGCGGACGCTGAGCGCTGCTCGGAGATGTCGGCGCGCTCCCTCGTCGCCAGTTACCGCACATCAACCTGCACCTCAAGCGGATTGGAGCCTTTTTCGGCAAACCAGATGAGGTCGCCCTGGATCAAATCCCACTTCAGCGTGTAATCCCCCGGCGTCTCCGGCGCCTGAATCCTCGCAACGACGTCCACTGTATCGCCCTTTGAGACCGATGTCGAAAGGTTAGTCAGCAGCCCCTTGGTTACCACTGTCCTCCCGCTGCCGGAAAGCCATCGGTAGCTCAGTTGCACCGGCAAGGGGCCACCGGATTCCCACCGCAGCGCCCCGGTATTCTGGATGCGTATACGCACCGTGTAGGTCTGGCCGGCAACCTGCGTCTTGGGGCTGTCGTGACTGAGAAATTTCGCCAGGTACAGGCTGTCGACCGCCACGGGTATGTTCACCGTCGATGCGCCGCGGTTGCTGAACCATCCCTGGCCTTCCTGGAACAGGTCCCATTTCAGCGTGTAGACCCCGGGCATATCGGGAGCGCGCGTTTGGGCGTTAAGTGTCACTTCCTCCCCGAGGCTGACCGGGCGCTGCAAATCGGTGAGAATGGGCAGGCTCTCGACGTTGTTCCCCGATTCGTCGATCCAGTGGTATCCCAGCTTCACGGGATTTCTCCCGCCCAGCGCCCAAGTGAGGGTCCCGGTGTTCCGTATCGAGATCGAGACAGTGTAAAGCTGACCGACAATCATGTTGTTCGGATGGCTGCGCGCCGTGAAAGTAGCCGCATAGGAGGGGCGCGCCACGATCACTCCTACGTCAAGGGGTCGAGATCCCTGAGTGGAGAACCACAGTGAATTTCCCTGCACCAGGTCCCACTGAAGGGTGTAGGTGCCGGGAACCACGGGCGATTGAACCTGAGCGACGACCCCGGCGGAGCGTCCCGGATCAACGTCGTATGGCAATGAGGTGAGTGCGCCGCCGGGCTGACTCGTCGGGATGGAGACCGTGTTCCCCTGGTCATCGATCCAGCGATACCCAACCCCGATGGCGTTGGGCCCCTGATAGTACCACTTCATGGATCCCGTGTTCTTCAGCCTCAAGTTGGCGATGTAGATTTCTCCCGGAGTCATGCTCGAGGGAATGACGCGCTCCTCATATTCCACTCCATACAAACTGACCACCGTCACCGGAGCCTCGAGACTTGTCGCGCCCATATCGGAGAACCATGTGTTGCCTCCGAGGCGCAGATCCCATCGCAGCACGTATTTTCCCTGGACATCGGGAGCGCGAACGCGCGCATCCACTTTGACTTCAGTCCCAGAGGGCACAACCGCGGGAACTGCTGTGATCAGGGGCGGATCGTCGAGTGGGGTTCCGTCCATGTTGTACCAGTGATAGCCCATGCCCACCGGCTGCTCCCCCGTGCCCTGCCAGGAAGTGGCTCCGGTGTTCCGGATGGTCACTTCCACCGTGTATTGTTGGCTCGGGGTCATTCGTTCGGGCGTCCGCCCCCCGATGAACATGACACTGTAGGGCATTTCCACATTCACGCCCACGCGAATGGGCGAGGTATTACGCTGAGAAAACCAGAGCAGCTCTCCCTGGCGGAGGTCCCATTCCAGGATGTACTTCCCTTGTTCCGCCGGCGCTCTCACCTGCGCCTGCACAACGGCCTGCTCCTCATAGTTGACCGGCACCGGCAACGGCGACTTCAGGCCGTGGGTAATTCGGCCCTTGTCGTCAATCCACCGATAGGAGATCTGCACAGCGTTGTTGCCGCTGTTCAGCCAGGTCATGGTACCGACATTGCGGAGGGTCAAATCAACGGTGTAGACTTGACTGCCGATCATCGTCGTGGGCGTGTTGTGCTGCAGGTACTCGACTCCGAAATCGCTGAGCAGCTTCACTTGCCGTGTTGCGAACGCCGTATCCTCTTCCTCGTCGGTTGCAGCTACCCGAAGCGTGTATACCCCGGAAAGGCCGGATGTGTCCCAGCGCGCCAGCAGCCCGTCCTGAACCGGTGCGGTGATATTTTCCCGGATGGATACCCACTCGCTCGGGTTCTCGCCGACCCCATAGTCAACGCGTCCGGATTTAAGCGTGCCCGTTGCCGCGTTCAGGGAACCCAGGATGTCAACAATGCCCTGCACTCGCGCATCCGCCGGCGGGTGTGAGATGACGGCAACCGGCGGTTGCCGCCGCAGTTGCAGGACGAAGACGTCTTGATTGTTGTGCAGCGCCGCGTCAAAAACGATGCTGTCTCCCTGCGGAGACCAATCGGGAGATGAAACGCTGCCGCCGGCCGCGGGTGCCTCGCGAGCCGCCCCGCCCCCGCGACTGGCAAACCACAGCTCGCGACGACTATCGCGTTGCATCACGCCCACGAGTTTGGATCCGTTCGGGGACCACGACGGTTGCTCAAGCCCCCTAACGACGGAGTTTGGCTCGCCTCCGGTGCAGGGAATGACCCACGTTCCCCCCTTCCCCGGCTGCAGCGAAAAGTAGGCGATTATGCTGCCATCCGGAGACCAACTTGGGTCCCATGCGCCTGTCACCAGCAGTCGCGGGTTGCTGCCGTCAGACTGCATGACCCACAGGCTATCGGCGCCGTTCCTGTCGGAAACGAAGGCGATCTGCGACCCATCGGGCGACCAAGTGGGCATCCAATCGATGCTCTCGTTGTCTGTCAACTGGAGCTGCGTCGCGCGCTCCAAGTCTATAATCCATATATCCGGGTTGCCTCGACTCCCGCGATTGCTCGCGCAAGCGATTCTCTTCCCATCCGGAGACCATGCAGGATCGTCGTAGAACTGGAAAGGCGACAAGGCTGCGGTGAGGCGATATGGATCTGTTCCGTCCGCATTCATGATCCAGAGGTCTTTGTTCCCCTGGCGACCGGACACGAAGACGACCTTGGTCCCGTCGGGCGAGAATGAAGGTTTGGCGTCGGTTTCACGCTCGCGCGTCAGTGGGGACACGCGACCAACCGAATAGGCCGCCATCGAGATGGAAGTGAGCGAAAACAGCAGAAGCACTGCGGCAGGCACGGCAAAGCGCAGACGCGCGCCGGCTGTCGAACTGGTTGAGTTCGATCGATTCATGGCGAGGCCTTTCTGATAGCGGGAGCGGCATACGGGGCAACACTGGGCCGTCACCCGTCGTATAGCCCTAACTCCAAAGTCTGAGGTGGTATTCTACACGATAGGGAAGTGAACGTCAACGTAAACAAGGATCGCGCGAGTGTCACGGACGTTGACCCTATCAGGTGATTTTGGTACACTCCATTTTGCCTGCAAACCCCTCGCAGGACTGCTCAGAGGAGAAGTCGGAGACAAAGGTGGCCGCCTTGCAGATTTCCCGCCGCGAAAAACGCTGGCTGGTGGCGTTTTCGGTCGGCATCATGCTGTTGACGATGCTGCCGTATCTTTGCGCCTGGGGGATTACGCCACCCGGGATGCGATACCAGTGGCTCCTTTACAACCCCGATGAACCGAATGTCCACCTCGCATGGATGAGACAGGCTGCCGACGGGCACGCGGCATTTGTGGACCTTTTCACCACCGAACCTCAACCTCGGATGTTCGTCCATCTGCTTTTTCTTGCTTTGGGTCTGCTTTCGCGGGTTCTGCACCTTCCTTTGGTAACCACGTACCACGCATTCCGGATTCTCGCGGGGATTCTGCTGCTGCATTCCGTCTACTGGCTGGCCGCATATTTCTTTCGGTCAGTTTCTCTACGCAGGACAGCGGTCTGGGTGACCGCGGTCTCTTCCGGATTAGGGTGGCTTGCGTTCACGCTGAACGTTGCGTTCACGCTGAACGACGGCGGCTCTGCAAATCCCGACCTGTGGGGATTGCGCCCGGTGGACGTGAGCCGTGGTCTCATGATGCCGGAAGGATTCACGTTCCCGTCCTTGCTCCTCTATCCACTTTTCACCTTCTCCATGTTCCTGATGGTTTGCTGTTTTCTTTACCTGCTGTGGGGCATGGAGGGGAGCAGCCGCAAAGCCCTCATAGCAGCGGGGCTGTGCGGTTTGATCTTGGGCAACATTCATACCTACAATCTCCTCGTTGTATACGCTGTGCTGTTCTTCTATCTATTGACAGGGCCGAACCTGAAAAGGGCGTCTGTCCTACGTCCTTGTGGGAAGGTTGCTCTTTTCATTGCCATCTCGTGCCCTGGTCTCATCTATCAATACATTAACTTCAGAACCAATCCCATCTTCCAGGAGAAGGCGCTCACACTGACTCACCCACAGCCTCCACTCGACATGGCCGTCAGTTACGGAGCAGTACTGGCGTTAGCCGTTTTGGGAAGCGCCATGCTTCTCGAGAGGAAGCGCGAAGAGGTCTTTCTGGTCGTCTGGTTGTTTGTCGGCTCCGCGATCATTTACGCGCCCGTGTCTTTCTCCCGCAAGTTGATTGAGGGTCTGCACATCCCCATGAGCATCCTCGCCGCGTATGCCATCGTGCGTCTCATCAACGGACTGCTCCTCAAACGACGGACTGTTCGTTCCGCGGGTGGAGGACAGCAGCGACGTTTGCGAGGTGTTTTGATCGGGGTGGTCGTTCTCGGAATGAGTCTCTCGAACGTGCAGTTTCTGAAATTGGTGATGGAATGGGTGCCGGAGAATAACGCTTCACGGCTGGGGGCTTTGATGCCGCCGTATTATCTTTCCGAGGACGACGTGGCTGCCACAGAGTGGCTGGAGAGTCACGCATCCGAGGACGCGATCGTTCTCTGTCTGCCGTACCTGGGGAGCTACCTCCCTTCGTTGACGGGGAAACGTGTGTTCATCGGTCATTGGGCTGAAACGCTGCGGTTCGCGGAAAAGCTGTCCTGGATTCGCGACTTCCTGGGTGGAGGCACTCCGGCAGGTGGCATGGACGCGCTCGGCGAGTCTGGCCAGTCGGTCTACTTCGTTTACGGTCTCTACGAACGTCTGGTGACCCCCGCATGGGTTCCTCCGCCCGGGTGGAGAGAGGTCTTCCAGCGGGGCAGCGCCACAGTCTATCAGTACACGGGAACCTGATGCGCCAACATGCACCCATCAAAGCGCCGCGCATATTTTCCAGCCTGCCCGGCTGGCCGAGGGATGCTGTCTGCTGCTTCTTATTGATTGTGCTCTCCGTTATCTTCCTCCACAAAGTCGTGTTCCTCGGGAAGGTTCTTCTTCCGGCGGATTTGCTGCTTCTGATGCCTCCGTGGAAATCCCATGCCGCAGAGATGTTCCCGGATTTTCATCGCGTCTACAACCCGATGCTCGATGTGATCCAGCAATACTATCCATGGCGGCTGTTCTCCTCAACCTGGATTCGTGAAGGAGTGCTTCCCCTTTGGAATCCCCACATGTTCTCCGGGACATCTTTCGTGGCGAACGGGCAATCTGCCATCTTCTATCCGCTGAACCTGCTCTTCTGCCTGATGCCGGTCAAGTTGGCGTTTGGATGGACGGCGGTGATGCATCTCGCCCTGATCGGGGTCAGCACCTACGGGTTCCTGCGGTGCATCCTGGCGCGCCGCGTCGCTGCGCTCACGGGTGCCGTCGCCTTCATGTTCTGCGGCTTTATCTCAGCGTGGCTCGAGTTCACGACGTTCCTCTGCACGGCGACATGGCTGCCCATTTCTCTGTACATCTTCGAGCGGACGGTTTGCCGTCATTCATCGGTCGCGTCGGACCCAACACCACCCTCTCGGTTTTACGTCGGCATGTCGCTGACCGGACTTTCCCTGGGAATGGCTCTCCTGGCAGGACACCTGCAGATCGGGCTTTATGTGTGGCTCACCTTCGGGGCGTATGCGGCCTACCGAATGATTTCCGTCGGCAGCGTCATTCCAGGTCGCAGCCAGGAACGCGCACGCACGCCCACACGCCCGCACTCGCCTGGCCGTTTTCTCTCAAGGGTTGTCTTAGCCGTGATGATCGGGCTTTTTGTTGGCGCGCCCCAGTGGTTGCCGGTGATGGAGCTGACCCACTTCAGCACCCGCGCGGGGGAATTCCGCCTTGAGAGCATTTGGGGAGCCCGATTGACGGTTACGCACCTGCTGACATTCCTCGTGCCCAACTTCTTCGGCAACCCGGTAGACTACAATTACTGGGGTTCGTTCAACTTCATTGAGTTGTCCGGCAGCATTGGGGTCGTGGCTCTTCTGCTCTGGGTCCCCGCTCTCGTCGCCCTCTTCCGACGGAAAGCCGACAGATGCGAGTCGCCCGACTCGCATCAGCAGACCGGTTTCTGGTTGGCCCTTCTCCTCGTCAGCATGTCTATCGCCATGCTGACACCGCTCTACTACGTCTTCGTCCATTGCATCCCCGGGTTCGCGCAATTGCGGGGTCCCGCACGGGCACTGCTAATGATCGACTTCTCAGGGGCTGTGCTGGCAGCGCACGGTGTCGAAGCGCTGCTGAGACGCGTGGACGGAGAATCGAGACGCGCCCTGCACCGCGCCACGCTCATCGTTGCTGGACTGCTCACGGGAGTGATGATGGTGGGTGTCCTGTTTCTTGCGCAGGAGTATCTGTCCGATTTTTTCTTCTCCTACGGAATGCGACAACTTGCCGTATTCGCGTGGTTCCTGGTCGTCGGAGTTCTGCTAATGCGCCGGGTGTCTCAGCGCCCATCAAATAACGGCAACGCCTACCAGCTCCCCTCGCTGGGGAGTCCTGCAATGTTGGCGTACTTCCTCCCTGTTCTGGTCGCGGTGGAATTGTTTGTCGCCGACATGCGTTTCAACCCGCAACTTGATGCGGAGATGGTTTACTTCGACACCCCGTCAACGCGCTACTTGCAGGAGGACCCGTCCATGTTCCGCGTGCTTGGCATCGGGACGAGTTTCCTGAACTGGTTACCATCCAATACGCTGATGTCCTTGGGACTGGAGGAGATTCAGGGGTCGGACTCGCTGTGGACGAGAAACTACGCAGGCTATCTGAACGACGTACAACCGGGCGCGCCAACATTCGGGTGGAACAGTCAACTTTCTCCGCGGTTGGATGATCTCAACGTGAAGTACGTGCTCGCACCCCCCAACATGGGCCTCGAGCCTCCTCCGGGAGAACTGATCCTTGACGGCGACCTGCGGATCTATCGGAGACCGCACCCGAAGCCGAGATGTTATGTCGACGATGGCCGGGCATTGGAGTATCACTGGTTGAATCCTAACCACTTGCGGGTGCAAATTGGCGAGGGATCTGCCGGTGACACGGCCCTCCACTGGTCCAACGCGTGCTATCCTGGTTGGCAGGTGTGGGTCGATGGACAGCGAGGGAATCTCAGAAGCCGCAGCGAGGTTGTCCAGACAGCAGTACTTCCGGCCGGCAGCGATAGAGCGGATATTGTCTTCTACCCCACATCGGTGAAACTGGGCATATTCCTGATGTGCCTCGCCGCCGGGATGGTAAGTGCGTCGCTCGCGCGCGGATGGAGGGGGCGTCTGAGCAGCATAACGCAGCAATCCATCGCGCGTTCCACGTCGAGGCGCAGGATGGTAAGCGCTACCGAACGGTGATGCCCATTCGAGAAGCGGGAAAGATCATTCGAGAACTGCGACATAACAACTTGCTGGCCGCGGGTGCGGGGAGAACGCGAACCACGGGGAGCACAAGGCCGTCCAAAACATCCCGCTCTGCGGGAGCATCCTATGGGCCGCATACGCTCAGCGCCGCGCGGGTGATCGTCGGAACAAAGAAAGCGGCTGGCGCGACCAAGTCTCTCACAAAGTCCATCAGCTTGGAGAGAACGCTGATCCAGGCTCCAAAGGGCGTCGCGCCGGTGCTACGCTTGAAGAAGTCCCAACTTGGCCTTGATTTTGGCGGGGCTGTCGTTGAACCGATACACCGAGTAGCCGGACACACGGCAAAGAACCCGGGCGGCAAGGGCAGTCACTACGTTAAGCCGCATACCACCACCACGCGACGCCATGAGGACGAGGGGAGAAAAGATCGGGGGGGCACGCAAGGACATTGCGGTGACGACGGGCAGGAAGCGTGCCACTGTCACCCAAGAAGCCGACACAACTCCGGCCTGGCGCAAGCCATTCGTTATCATGCAAAGCCTCAACCTTGGCGCTTATCCATCACAAGGCGCAGCGGTGAAGTGCGCCATCGACACGGTTCCCCCTCCTCGACTTCGGATGGACACGGTTCCGGGCCCCAGACTGGTCACAGTTGCCACTGAGTGGGCTCAAACTGGTTTTCAAGCGTCAACCATTTTACGTGACCATCGGCATAGAGATTGTTGTTCCCACCAGTGTGGGCGGCCGCGCCGGGGTGATTGTAGTAGTTCGCCATATTCGTTGTCGAGTTCTGTGGAAAGAAAGCGGACAGCGCTCCCACGGCAGAAGCGTTGGAATAGCTGGCGTTGATTCGCAGGTACCAGTAGTATATGGAGGCGTCGGTCATCACGATCGACTGGGCTGGTTTCGTGAGAGTCGCGTCATTGATGCCCTCATACATTGGTCCGGGGCGAACCGGACTGATCTGCAGACCCGGGAAATAGCCGAAGTTGATGTTGTATGTGTAGCCAATGCCTCAGTCATCTGGATTGGATGGACACTTCGTGACCTGCACGTTCTTAATGTAAGGTTCCAGAAAGTAGTTTACCAGGTTCCTGCTGGGCTGAAGTTTTTTGAGAACGGGAAATTCCCATCGTAGTCTGTCTGGTACATACCGATCGCAATCCCTATCTGCTTCAGATTAGACTGGCAACTCGCCGTTCGGGCCTTCTCCCTCGCGCGTGCAAATACCGGAAACAGAATCGCCGCCAGGATGGCGATGATCGCGATCACCACCAGCAATTCGATGAGTGTGAATCCCGATTTCCAAGCTCCGGATTGTGTCCTGCAGTGCCGCATTGCGATACTCCTCCTCAACACAGATTATGACGGGTACATTCCCATTTGTGGGTTCTCCCTAACATGGATTCGCGGGATCGACCGGGTCTCGGACTTTTTGATCCCGCGCAGTTCTCGCCTACCGCTCAAGTTCCAGAGTGGCCCGCCCCCCTTGAGTTTGATGGGGCTTCACTTGCAGTTTGGTCCATCCCTTCGCTCGGGTGAAACTCAGTGGAGCGGTTTTTCCACCGACAATGAGATGCCCTTTTGCGTACTCCCCGGGGACGGTGAGACTGACAGCGCCAGTAGAGGTCAGGTCAACCCGGAGTCCCGTCGGCGTGGTCTTCCCTCGACATGCAAACCGGGAAGGAATCGTCACCTGGTCGCCAGCCTGAATGGTGTAGACAACGAACGGATCACCCTTTGTGATCGCCCCCTCGGGCGGGAGGTCGGCGACGGTGAAGTTGGCGCGGCCGTTCTCCACCAGCGCAGTCTCAAACCCAGTGCGGGGAAAACGGATACGGCGTCCTTCGGTCGCGATACGCCCCATGAGCAGTTGGAACTGGAAGGTCTGCTCCATCTTGCGCGGGTCTTCGGGATCGATCTTCATGACACTTGCGCGCTGCTGGATGAAAGGGGGCAGACCCTCCAAATCGATCTGCCACCGATTCCCCTCAAGCGCATTCACTGCGGAAATCACGTAGATCGATTGCAGACGCGGGCTGCATTGATGCCACACGTATACATGCTGTCCAACGAGCGTTCCGTCTGTCGGCAGTGGGGACGGAGACTTGATGACCAGCGCGCTGCGGTTGGGTTGTCCCGCCAGGTCCCCAATCACGCCCACAAGCCGCGCCTCCCAGCCGGGAGCGAGGTCAACTCCCCACCCGTTCGCCTCAAATCGTGTCCCGTCATACAGCGCCACCCCGCCTGCTGCCGGGAGCGCGGCTCCCATGTGCCCATTCAGAATCACACCATCGCTATCCAACTGCCCGGATTTTGAGGAAGTCACCGCATAGACGGCCGTTCCACCTGACCGCAGTTTCAGATTGCAGGCGACACCGTCCTTGGTGTTTGACGCGGCGAAGTCCGCTACTTCAGACGCGTGGTCGGGGCTTCCCGCCTCAAGGACGTGCACGAACACCGACTCCAGTCCAGGCTCTCCGGACTGGCGCGTGAGAACTCGGAAGTCCAGAGCGTCCTTCAGCCCAACCGTGGTCGTCACGGTCTGTCCATTGGCGGGATCAGTGATCGTGAGTCCTCCGGGCCACGGCCCACGGGCTGAAAGCACCTCCCCCTCAGCGGGAGATCCCGTCGACAAGCTCCACATGCCAAGACGCACATCGCGGAGCAATTCCGGCCAGTTTCCGTATGACTTCCGGTACGCCTCGGGTTGTGGCAGCGTTCTGGAGGGCTGGATGATCCAGTCGACGCGCCACGGTTGCGATGGCATCGCGTGACGTCTCAATCCGGTGATTAAGCGGCCAGCTTTCCCGTAGTGCTGGATGGCTTTGCCGGTGAGTTTGTCATAGTTCGGGCGCATCTCGAGGTAGGCGCTGAGATTCGGGGCGTCCACAGGCTCACCTGCGTCGGGCGCGGCAACAGACGCGTCCCCGGGCACATGCCAGAATAGGTCGTGTCGCGTGCCGCCCTTCACACGGAATACGTCGAGTATCACCGGCGCACCATTCGGCAGAGTAATTGTCGTCACCTGGCGTCGGTAGACGTCGACCGGATTTGGGCGATCTGCAAATAGCGACTCCGCTCCCGCATCAACGAATTGCGCCCACCCGCCCGGGTCCTCTGCGGTGGAGGCGCCGGCATACCCGTGAAGCTGGCATGGTGAGGTTTGGTAAAGCCAGTTGTCGACCATCACCGTATTGTGCGCCTCAGGACGATCGGCGTATCCCCATTTCCAGGGACCCCAGCGATCCGTGTCTTCGTTGGGGAGTCCCATCAGTTCGTAGCCCGTGCGGACGCTTCGCCACGGTTCCCTGTCTGGCTCGATATAGCCGATGCAGTATCCGAAGTCGGGCAGGCACTCGATGCCTTCAGAGAAAAGCTGGTAACTGAGCCGGTCGTAGTGGGAGTGCTGCCAGGTGTTCTGGTGGTTGAAGATCAGCTCAAGGCGTCGCCCGGGAGATCCCCCGCGCAGCGCGGTCATCCCGTAGAAGGGCAGACACTGACTTGCCTCGTGGTCGGCATACGGGAGCTTCCCCGGCTCCGGTGGTTTGCCATAGTCGCCCTGGTTTCTGAAGATGCGGGCATGCTCATCGGCGTGCTTGCTGTAGATGTTGAGGAGCGTCCCGATGGGCGTCGTCCCGAGTTGGTCAATCTTCTGTTTGAGCGGGTAACGCTTCGCGAAGTCCACGCCACCATAGAACTCATTCATCCAGCTCAGCCCGAGAATCCCGCTCTGTGTCATCATGGCGTAGTTGAACGCCGCGTCGGCCGCCATGCCGTCCGCGGACCAGTTGTTGTAGAGGTATAACTCGACGATCTCCAGGCTCTTGCGGAAGAGCGCTTCGTTCTGAGCTGCAATGCCCACCTTTGCCGCTCCGGTGATGTAGGCGTAAGACGTGTTGCCGGTGGTGGGCGGCGTGGCCAACGCGAGAAACTCCAGTTCCTTCAGACACCGTTCGCGGAACCGCTTTTCCCAGGCGTCAGACGCGCCGTACTTCTTCTCGCTGAAGGCGAGTGTCTCCGGACGGTCCCGAACTACGTCAAAGGCGGACGCGATCCAACCAAGCTGGTCCATCACACCGTCCGTCCATGCGCTGACGCCCCAGTGCAACTTGTCGTAGCTGAAATCGTAGATATCCACATACCAGAAGGGGTAATCGTCACGCGACCGCACATTGATGAACGGTTGCTTCGGGGCGACGGAGCGGTACTGCGCGGCGGTAAGGTAGTTCTTGCGGTCGGGACCTCGAGCAAATCCGTGGGCGCGCGCGCCGATATAAAGCGGAAGGCCGGGGTAGACATCGGCGATACGGTCGAGGATCGCGGCCAGCGTCGCCACGGCTTTCGTGTTGTCATTGAGCACTACTGCTGCGGTCAGGTCGGGGACGATCTTCGACATGATGATCTCAAGTCGGCAACGCCACACTTCACCTGCCGGGCAGAACCAATTCTTCCGGTTGGAATTGAACTCGGGTCCCGCGTCCCTGAACTTCTCCGGCACGTAGAAGCGGTACGGATGCAATGTGCCGTCGAGGTGCGGGATGTTCTCCGTGTGGTTGGGTCGCGCCGGGTAGTCGGCCGGCATGTCCTCTTCACGAGAGTAGATGACGGAATCGGTTCCCGCTTCTCGGCACTGGAACGGGTTCGAGTGAAACTCAACGTCGCTCATGCTCGCGCCGCGGAACAGTTGCCCGGTGAAGGGAGAGATCCCCATGGTATACGGGTTCCCCGTGTTGCCCTCAATACTGACCGGCGCGAAATCGCTGATCAACTCCTGCCAGCGTTCCAGCGGAATACCAGTCCACTGGTCTGCATGGTCTGCGAAGGAACGGTACAGGAACTTCCGGTACACGGCCTCGCTACGCAGCTTCTCAACCAGCTCGGGGGGAAAGACCCGTTTGGGCAGGCGATACTCAACGCCCACCCCCGGCATCTGTCTGAGCAGGCTCGCGTCATCAATGCGCAGCAGCGACGATTCCGCCCAACCGCGAGAGCCGACCAAGGACGCGGTCATCAGAATACCACCGACAAGAACTGTACGCTCAAGAACCGTGTAGTTTCTCCCCACGATTGATCCTCCCCATGTGCGACAAAGGCATACTTTGGACCTCCAAGTAACTGGCATTCTATCGCGATGTGCGGTGGCGCGCAAATTCGGGCCATGCCAACTCCGCGTATGTCAACGCAATTTAAAAATGTCTGGTTTAGTCCATAGTGCCGCCGCATGAACTCGATTTCTTGTGGGTTTGATACCGGCAAAGGGCGGTTGGGTCAACCGAAGATTGCTGAGGAGAGACTGTTCCCCGGGGTGCATCCCGGAATTACGGGGCACTCGCGCTCAAATCCGTAGGATAAAGCTCCAGCTTTGTCAACCCCAAATCCGTAGGATAAAAACTCCAGCTTTGTCAACCCCAAATCCGTAGGATAAAGCTCCAGCTTTGTCAACCCCAAAGTTAATGCGGGGTGTAAGTCAGATTTGTGATGCGTGGTGGTAATCAGCCCCTTGGGGCCGGGCAGGCATAAACGAGAGGATGGGGAAACCTACGCGAGTGAAAGGGGACAGTAACAACCCCCATCGAGTTGATCGCCTACCTCCAGCAACGCGTCCCGGAAATGACCGGCAACCTGCAGAACCCAACCTGCCCCCTCATGCGCGACTTCGGCGACCCGTTTCTGCTGGCGCGGGTGGTGAGATAGCAAGATGGGCTCGGGACACCGGGATCGCTCCGACAGAAGCGCACAGGGAGTGCTCTCCTGACCGGAACGGATGGCTTGGCACGGGTAAGTCCCGCTCAACCCTTCGGCAAGCGTTCAGATGGTGTAAGAAAAGGAGATGGGGGGATCAGGGAGAGAGGGGGACACCTTGCTTGCCTGTTTCCAAATCTGCTGGTCCAACGCTGCAATATGGCGTTGCCTTCGGAACGGATCATTTATACCCCCATCTCCTCCCATCCCCCTATTCCCTTTCTTACACCCACTGAACAGTTACATGCTTCGTCCCGTGGTGGATCATTTTCCTTTGTTGCGTATCAACCGCGCTTGGCGATTCACGGATTGCCGGTTAAAATGTTTCGTGTTCATGTGGAAAACAACACGTTTGCGAAACGATCATGCGATACGAGGAGTTTAGAAGAGCGTTTGCGGATTTCCCGGTCCTCACCCTGAGCGACATCCGGGTGGTGGACAACGGCTTCGATCGCCGCAGACTGAGCGAGTGGCAGCGCAAGGGCTACATCCGCAAGATCGTGAAGGGGGGATATGTCTTCTCAGAGTTCGAGCTGAATGAGGAAAGGCTGTTTCTGATCGCCAACCGCATCTACTCACCCTCCTACATTTCCCTGGAGAGTGCCCTTGCCTACTACCACCTGATCCCGGAAAGCATCTACGCGGTGACCTCGATCTCGACACGCCGCACCTACGAGTTTGAGACACCCCTGTCCCGCTTCGTCTACCGGTCGCTCAAGCGCACCGCGTTTGTCGGCTACGACATTGCGCCTGGCAAAGTCAGAATGGCGTTCATGGAGAAGGCGTTGCTGGACTACTTCTACTTGTACCCCGCCCTGCAGACCGAGGATGATTTCGAGTCGCTGCGGATCAACGCTGATGAGTTTCGGGAGCAACTCAACGAGGCGAGGTGGAACGCCTATCTGTCGCGGTTCGGGCAAAAGGCTCTGACTCAAAGGATGAGCCGCTTCATGGAGTGGATTAGGAATGCTTGATTTCCATCAGATTGAGGCATTCTATCCCGTGGAACTCAGACCGTTCCGCAAGAACATCCTCAGGGAGTATCTGCAGTTCAAGATTCTGGACGCCGTGTATGGCTCCGCGTTCGGCGCCAAACTTGCCTTCATGGGCGGGACCTGCATTCATATCGTGCATGGCAACCCACGGTTCTCGGAAGACCTCGATTTCGACAACTGGAACTTGCTGCCGGAAGAATTCGAGTCTCTGGCGCGGCACGTCGCAACAACTCTCGAGCGGGAAGGATACGCTGTCGATCTCAAGGCGACCTGTCGGAACGCGTTCCGCGCTTGTGTGCGTTTCCCGGGGCTGTTGTTCACGATGGGGCTGTCGCGGCACAGAGCGGAACGACTTCTGATTCAGATCGACACCGAGCCACAGCACTTCATCTACACGCCCGACAAACCCATTCTGAACCGATTTGATGTGTTTGCCCGTATCAACGTAGCGCCTCCTGACATCCTTCTGGGACAAAAGCTATTTTGCATCCTCAACCGCAAGCGGCCTCTGGGACGTGACTTCTTTGACGCCATCTTCCTTATGGGCAAGACGAAGGTCAACATGGCTTACATTAACCAGAAGCTGGGGGTGGCCAACAAGGAGGAACTGCTGGAACGGGTTCGAGCCAGGTGTGGAGACTTGAACTTCGAGCAGCTCGCGACCGACGTGGCGTCTTTGGTCTATCGGGTAAATGACGCCGAGAGAGTCCGGGCGTTTATGCAATATATTGAGGAGGGACTGTTGTGAAGCGGAATATCGCATTGCTCGTTTATGTAGCGGGGACCTGCTGGTTCGGGGGCGCCTTTGGCGAGCAGAGTTCTACGATAGGACCAGACAAAGGACTCCTCGGCCACTGGCGATTCAATGAAGGCGCCGGGGAAGAGGCTATCGACAGCTCCGGTAACGAGAACCACGGCGAGGTCCACGGCGCGGCGTGGGTGCGGGGGAAGTTCGGCACGGCGTTGCGGTTTGCCGGCAACGATACCTACGTGGTGGTGTCTCACATCGAGGGGCTCGACGGCTCCAATGAACTGACTGTCGAAGCGTGGGTCTACTGGGAAGGCGGAGGGAGATATCCCAATATCCTCACCGGCGGTCAGTGGAGTCCGGGTGGGTTCCTGATGTTCGTTGTCGATAGCGCGTGCAGCTTCCGCATGGGAAAACCGGGCGCAACCGGCAGGGAGTGGAAGGAAACCGTTGCACCGCTGGTTAGCTTCACTCCCGGGCAGTGGTATCACCTGGCAGCTACCTTCGCTCGTCCCCACATCCGAACGTATGTGAACGGCAAGCTGGTCGGGTCGGCAACATGGGACTTTCCGGTGGGCTACTCCGGCGACCTGCACATCGGCACCTGGTATCCCGGTCAGCCTAGTCACCAAGGCCTCATTGATGAGGTCAAGATATACAACCGGGCGTTGAACGCCGCGGAAGTGCAGGATAGCTTCGACAGAGAGGTGGACACGCGCATGACACCCGTTGCAGCGGGAGAGAAGCCCTACGAGAAGATCGTCGCTCCGAGCACCAAGGCTGAAGCGGCGGTCACTTTTGAGAACCAGCAGGTGAAGCTGCTGTTGGACGTGAGGGCGCGAGTGGTCGGGATTTTCAACAGAAAGACAGGGAAGGACTACGGAGCGAAACCCTCGCCTCCTATTGCTCTGCTGCGCAAAGGTGGAAGGGATTACAGACCGACCGGATGTGCGCTCCAGCAGGGGAAGCTGCAGGTGGCGTTTGGCAAGACGGGGTCCGCGACGCTGGCGGTGGCTTCGAGAAAGCAGTTTTTCATTTTCAAGGTGGTTGCAGTTGAGGGGCAGGACGTGGAGGCACTCACCTTCCTCAACCTGCGTGTAACGCCTTCCGAGCGGGTGAGCTGGATGAGTGGTCAGGCAGCGGACGACGAGTTCGCTTTCTGTGTGCGGACGCTCAACCTGCAATCAGAGGTCAAGGTTGATGGCAGTCCGCCTCTTTTCCGGGCGACGTGTTTCAGCAAGTATGGCATGGAGGGCGCCGGAGTGATCCTGGCGACCTCGCCCCCGGCGCAGCTTCGCTCTGTGCTGCGAGAAGCCCTGCAAGCGGAAGGGGTGTTGACCAGTCCCCTGGGAGGCCCTGCAGCGCTCGACGCGCCGGAAAATCGTTACTCCTACCTCTTCTCCTCTGTGTCAGAGAAGAATGTGGATGCGTGGATTGAGTTGGCGAAGCGGTCGGGCACGCCCATCATTCACCTCGGTAGCTGGGAGAAGTCACTCGGCCATTACGAACCCAACCCGTCCCTCTTCCCGCATGGACTGGCAGGACTAAAACAGGTCGCGGACAAGATTCACGCCGCGGGTCTGAAGATCAGCATGCACACTCTCACCGGTTGCATCGCACCGCAAGATCCCTTCATCACTCCCATCCCCGACAAGCGGTTGGCGAAGGACAAAGTGTTCACGCTCGCGCAACCACTCGATGAGAAAGCGACGGAGGTGTTTACCGAAGAGCCTCTGTCGGACATGGATACAGTGTGGGGTTACGCCAGCCGCGGCAACTACGTCCAGGTCGGCGATGAGTTGATCCAGTTTTCCGGGTATACCGATAAGCCGCCCTACAGGTTCACCGGCTGCACCCGCGGCGCTCTCGGCACCAAGGTCGCGGCTCATGCGAAAGGCGCGCAGGTTAGCCACCTGTTCGCCTATTACGGTTGCTTCTATCCTGACGCGAACTCGACACTGGTGGACGAGATCGCCGATTGCATCGCCCGCGTCGCCAACGAGTGTCACATGGACTTGATCTATGAAGATGGCGCCGAGGGGATGCCCGGCGGTTGGCATGGAGTTTCGACAATGCGCGCCGCCATTGTGAAGCGTATCAACCACCCCATTCGCGTCGAGGCGAGCGAGTGGGGCTACCATTCATGGTCGTTCCATTCCTGCATCGGCGCGTGGGACTACCCGTACTGGGCGTTGAAGCGATTCATTGACCTCCACTGCAAGCAGAGCGAAACCTACCGGCAGAAACACCTGCTGCCCGGACACCTCGGTTGGTGGGTGATCCTCGGCCCCAATATCGACCATGACGGCGAGATGCCGGAGGACATCGAATACCTGTGCAGCAAAGCAATTGGCTACAACCTCTCCATGTCGTTCCAGGGTGTGTCCCCCGAGAGGAAACCGTGGAATGCCCGGCAGGATGAATACCTGACCAAGATTGGGCAATACGAACGACTGCGGATGGCGGGGTACTTCTCGGACGCGGTTCGCGAGAAACTGAAGACTCCGAAGGAGGCGTATCGCCTGTCGCAGTCTACGGACGGCGAGTGGCAACTCACGCCAACAGACTACTCTGCACACAAAGTCACCAGCCTGAACAACGGCAGTGCAGCGTGGACGATGAAGAACCGCTTCGGGCTGCAACCAGCGAAGCTGCGGATTCAGGCCTTGTATGGGGTAGCTCCCTACGACAGCCCGGAGGGGCTGACGTTGGCGGACCTCGCCAAGCCCAACGAAGTCACCTCAGCAGGCGCTGCCAATGACGTGACCACAAGCTTCACAGCGTCTACGTCCGAGGCAAAGGTCGGAGGTGCGAGCGGGTGCTTGGAAGCATCGAGCAAAGCGAAGGACCCCCACAGCGCATGGGCAAAGGCGAGTAAGAGTATTACGCCGGAGATCAGCCTCGGCAAGTGCGGCGCCTTGGGATTGTGGGTGCATGGCGATGGGAAAGGCGAGTTGCTCAACGTGCAACTGACCGACTCGCCGGTCTACTACCACGGCGCGTTCGATGAGCATTACATTGACGTTGACTTCACGGGCTGGCGCTACTTTGAACTACCGATCCGTGAGCGCGACGCTGGACGCTACGGCGACTACGTCTGGCCCTATGGCAACATCTACTCTATCTATCGCACGCCTCTGATGCGCGACCACGTGTAAGGGCTAAACTTCTACCTCAACAACATCCCGACCGGTGAGTCCGTTAAGTGCTACGTTAGTTCCGTCAAAGCGTTGCCCGTCGTGAAGGTGACGCTGGCCAATCCATCGGTGGCGATCAACGGACAAAAGCTCACCTTCCCGGTCACCATCCAGAGCGGGCAATACATCGAGTTCGAGTCGCTGAACGACTGCCGTCTCTACGATGAACGCGGAGAGGTGCTCCAGCGGATCACTCCGCAAGGAGACGTTCCAACGATGCTGGCAGGAGACAACGCCATCGAGTTCTCGTGTCTTCCCCCGGAAGGGCACAACGCTCGCGCGAACATCACCCTCATCACTCAGGGCAAGCCCCTCCGCGGCGTGGCGCCGAAAGAGAAGATCGACTGGAAGTGGCTGAAGACCGAATACGACGAACCGCGCATCATTCAGTCGCTGGACGGAAAGCAGAACGTGTGGGAGATCCGTTGTCGAAAAGACGCAAAGCTGGAGGTCGAGATTGCCGTTGACCGCGTGGGGGGCGTGGGGGCAGGTTATGAGTCGAAGGACGCCTTCACGATCGAGTCCTTCGACGACTTGTCACGGTTTGCGGATTCGGCGGAGAACCGCTTCGCCCAATACGTGTGGGACTCCGAGAACAAGGGCATCGCCGCCAAGCCGGGTGTGACCTTCAAGCTGGAGCGATCCGCCGACACCACAAAGGTCGGCAAGTTCAGCCTCCGTTACAGCGCGACCAGCAAGCGGAGCGACAGCGTTGGCTGGTGTGCGCAGGGGGCGCGATTCAGCGCGCCGTTCAACCTCTCCGGCTTCTCCGCTCTCGGCTTCTGGCTGCGTGGCGATGGTAACGGCGAATCCTTCAAGGTGCAGTTGCGTGACGTGAAGGGTGCCTGGCAGGACATGGTCACCCCGGTTGACTTCACCGGCTGGCGCTACGTCGAGTTCGAGTTGGGCGCCGGCGCGGGCCTCGACCTCTCGAAGATCGAGTACATCATTGTCTACTTCAACAATCTCCCCGGAGGCAGAACCGTGACCTGCCACGTGGACGATCTCCGCGCCCTGCGCGAATCGGGCTCTCTGCGAAATCCAGTTCTCACCGTCGCGGGCAAGTCGGTTACGTTTCCTGCGTCTCTGGCGGTGGGAGACCGGTTGGTCACTCGCGGGGGCAATCAGTTCCGGATCATTTCCCGAGACGGCACGGTTACCGCAACCAACAAGTCCAGTGAGGCGCTGCCTTCCCTCAGGCCCGGCGTCAATCGAGCGTCCTTCTCCCTGGGCAAAGGGCACCCGGAGGAGTTCCGAGTGAGAGTTGCCGTGCGCCTGACGCATTGACATAAGGCTCCCCCGGGTGTATAAATGCCTTTGCATAAGAATCTGGCACAGGGGGGTGATAGGAATGAGTGTAGCAACGGCTCCAGTGATACCGCGATCGATCCTCGCCGACTCAGCGGAACCGGCATGGGATGTTGCCCGGCTGTTCCCCGCTCAGGGCGCGTGGAGTGAGGAAGAGTATCTCGCGCTTGAAACCAATCACCTGGTTGAGTTCTCAAACGGTCTCTTGGAGGTGGAGCAAATGCCAACACAGACCCATCAGTTCATCGTCCTCTTTCTGTGTCGTGCTCTGGAGCGGCTTGCCTCGATCAGGAAGTTGAGGACCGTGCTTGTCGCTCCTCTGCGTGTGCGACTTTGGCCGGGGAAGTATCGTGAGCCGGACGTGGTCTTCATGCTGCACGAGCACGCTGATCGGCGAGGAGAGGACTACTGGGACGGCGCCGACCTGGTGATGGAAGTCGTCAGCTCTGACGACCGCGCCCGTGACCTCGAAACCAAGCGGCGGGAATACGCTCAGGCCCGCATCCCCGAATACTGGATTGTGGACATGCAAGACTGGTACATTGACGTTCTTACCCTCCAGGG
The DNA here is from genome assembly GCA_001872605.1 of Armatimonadetes bacterium CG2_30_59_28. Lineage (GTDB taxonomy): Bacteria > Armatimonadota > Abditibacteriia > CG2-30-59-28 > CG2-30-59-28 > CG2-30-59-28. The sequence goes on from MNXM01000306.1 coordinate 83,094, forward strand.
CGCGAGCTACACGTTACACGGACTGTTTTCGCGAGGCGACAGGGCCACGTCTGTTCTCCTGCCCGGCTTTGAGGTGTCTGTAGATGACGTTTTCGACGCCGCAAATGCCAGCCAATAGGAAGCGCCTGGATTGCCCATGAGCGCGATCTTCGGCATCCTCCACCTCAACGGCCAACCGGTTGCCCCGGCGAACCTGGACCGCATGAACGCGGCTCTGGCCCATCGCGGATCCGACGGAGGAGGCGTTTGGACAACAGACGCCGCCGGTGTGGGGCAGCGGCTGATGTGCTTCACGCCGGAGGACCGCTTCGAGCGGCAGCCGCTCCTCGGCAATGATGGACAGTGCGTGCTGGTCAGCGACGGACGGATTGACAACCGCGACCGGCTGATTTCAGAGAAACCGTTCAGTTGGGTGGGGATATGTATCCCCACCCAACCTTTCTTGGGACATGAGTCCCGAAACGCCGGGGGAGTCTGCGGTGGGGTATGCCGGACGCATGTCCGGGAAAAGGTTTCGCCGGGGATACATATCCCCGGCGGGCGATGGCTGACCGCCTGCCGCCGGAAGTGCTCTCCAACCAGAAACGCGGCTTGCAGGCGGCGGACTGGTTCGAGCGGCTCACCAGCGTGCGCGGCAGGCTGCCGGCTGAACTGGATCTGTGGAAATGCGACCTGGCGCGCCGCGCGCTCGACCTTCAGCGGATGCGCCGACTGGTGGAACACTGGCCGGAAGGCGGCTCGGACACAGACAGCGTCGTCTACGAGTACAACTGCATCCTAAAGCGCGGGCTGATGGTCGGGCGATTCCTGCGGTGGTTTGAGGATGATTCGGTAATGCCTGCATGACGACCACGATGCTCGTCCAAGAGTCGGATTCCCGGACGAACCGAGGGCATTGCTTTTCACTCGACTTTCCACTACAATGCTGGTGCATCTCAGGGGGACCACTGGCAGGAGACCTCTTTGTAGAGGAGGCGAACAACATAACTCAGATAACATTGAGCGATATTCTCGATGATCTCCGCGCGGCCGACCAAACCTTGCGGAAGTTTGAGCAACGCTACTGGATGAGTTCGGATGTCTTCTATAATCTCTATTCACAGGGGCGCTTGGACGATGGAGAGAACCGGGAGGATTTCTCCGAATGGGCTGGCTTCTACAAAGTCAAGCAGCATCGGGAGGAGTTACTGCGGAAGTTTTCTGAGCAACGGCTGAGACAACTGCGTGACGATGGAGACAGAGAATTCGTCTTGAGGACAGTCGGAGGGAAGCAATTATGACCACCGTTACCGTTACCCTTGAAGTGCCTGAGCGTCTGGCGCAACGCCTGACTCAGCAGCGGGACAAGCTTCCTCAGGCCCTGGAATGGGCGATCAACCGGCTGTCGCCTCACGCTACCCCACCCGAGACTGTGTGCCGGTTGCCCGCGTCGGCCTTCACCGAAATGGTCCAGTTCCTTGCCACCGATCCCAGGCCGGAAGAAATTGTGGCATTTCAGATCTCACCTGAATCCCAGAACCGCTTGAGTGTTCTGTTGGAGAAGAACCGGGAAGCGCGCCTGACCGAAAGCGAGCGTGCAGAATTGGACTGGTTTGAGTACGTCTACGACATCATGAGTCGCTTGAAGGCGCAGGTGCGTCCTGCCTCACTGGTTTGATCGCCCATGTCATCCATGACCTCGCTCAGACTGCGCCGTCTGGTGACAAAACGCGCCGCGGACCGTTGTGAGTTCTGTCTCATCCACCAAGACGACGTGCCGCAACACCACGAAATGGATCATCTGGTCGCCCGCAAGCATGGCGGGAGAACTGTTGCAGAGAACCTGGCATTGACGTGTCTGCCATGCAATCGTCACAAGGGATCTGACCAGACGGCGATGGACCCAGAGACTCAAACGTTAGTCCCTTTGTTCAACCCTCGCATCCACGCATGGAGAGAGCATTTCGAGCTGGATGGCGCACGCATCCGCGGCTTGACGCCAACCGGACGCGCTACCGCCAATCTCCTGCAGTTCAATTTCCCTGTGCGAGTGGACATCAGACGGTGGTTGATCGTTAAAGGACGATACCCGCAGCGGGTGCAACTCTCCGGATGGCGACATCTTTCCCACGCTCTTACGCCTATTCCGGTCTGCATATCCTTTCAGACATTGACATCCCCGAGTGGTCGCCCTTCGAGACGCCAGGATGCGCCGCCCCGCCCGATGCGTCCATCCGTCTGGAACCGAGAAAGAGCGGCCCCAGACCGTCTGCCTTGAGCCGCTTCACTTCTTTCGCCCGCACCTCATCCAACGCCACGTTCAACTTCGCCACCACGTGATACCGATCCGGGATATGCAGGGCCTGCCCAGCCTTCTTGGCAATCACTTTCAGGTAGGGCTGCCACATGTCGCTGCATACAAACCGCAACTGACTGCTGCGTTCCTTTCCCAGCCATCGAAAGAAGCGGAGCACTGTCCTTACCGTTCGATCCTTCCCCACCCACAAC
>MNXM01000087.1 GCA_001872605.1 Armatimonadetes bacterium CG2_30_59_28
AGGATTATCTTCTTGCGGCGGACCACCGGAGCTGGACAGGTCTCTCTGCTGGGGCACGCTCTTGAAGTTGACCGGAAGTGGCCCAATCGGTTAGTCCGATGTGAGGTCCGATTCAACGAACAAGTCATCCGGTTCTACGCTTTGCGACGACGCGCTCCCACGGACCAACCTTTGCTGAAAGAAGTTCCCTATGTGTTTCCCAATAAACGCTTCCGTGAGTGACCGGCAGTTACTTGCACTTGTCCGCTTATTTGTTACGCAGCGGTTCAGAGGGAGCCATCGCATGGGAAACTCAGGGAATGCCTTTGGTGGAAGGCAGGCGTTATTGAAAGGGCATCATGCCCCCAGTCTGCTCCGTATCCTCTGGTAGAAATCCTTGAGAACTGCCAGCACGCTCAAAGGTATGCACATCCCCAGAAACGTTGCCAGCATATAACCCGAGCAAATGATCCAGTAGTCTATCAGTGACAAAGGGAATCCTTTCAGAGAGCACGCTGGAGAGACCTCACAGACCATCTTGATGGCTCTGAAGTAAGATTGGTTTCGCCGACAGGTATATAGGGCGAAGGGGTAAGTTAGCAGCATGACTTGGAGCAGCATACGGTAACAGCAACGCCGAAGCTGTTCTTCAGTCACGTGCTCGCGCACGGCAGACACGGCGACACGGCATAGGGTAAGTCCCCCAAACGAGTTGGCTCGGGAGAAGTTCCTGGACGCAGAACTCATTCCCCACAACTGTAGAGACTTGTGGCCTTGGATTTCGATATCTTTTCGCACCGTGACTCGATTCCAGCCAAAGAGCGTCCTTCCTGACAGGATGATTTTGGAGGCAATGAACACTTGGTACCACAGGCTCCCGTCAAATCTCCTGGTGGTAAACTCCTGCGACAGTCGCCGGTCCATAACGAGCCCGCTGATGAAAACCATTTTGCGGAAATGCTGGCAGACGGTGTGAGTGCCTGTCCCGATGTTGATGGATGACTCAAAATTCAGTACGCGGTCTCCTGAATTGGACCAATGACAGTAGTTGCCGATTAAGACCCCAATTGAGGGGTCATTTTGCAGTATCGAGGCGGCGTCCCTCAATATCATGTCATCGCCGAACGCATCATCGTTACCCATGAGCAACACATATCGTCCGGTGGCATGGCTGAGCGCATTGCGTAGATTTGCGTCATACCCCACATTCCTGCTCGTGCGCACAAACACGTAGCGCTCAAAAAACTCGTGTAACATGGAGGGAATGACTGTCACGGTTCCATCGGTGGAGCAGTCATCGGAAACCACGACTTCATAATCGCAGAATTCTTGCGCACGCAAGCTATTGAGCATCTCCGCCAGATAATTCACACGATCGAACTGCGGAATGCAGATGGAGAAGAAAGGCTCTTCCAGCGACCCATTACGGAGAATCATATCCTTCTCCACCATTTGTATTGTGCCTTCTCCGGAATTGCTTGGCGCTCCTCCTTTCAATGTCCTCCTGCAATCCAACTATAGTCACCTCCCTGCAGCGATCTCTTGTGCAGCAGCAGGCTGAGCGGCAGTGCGACCTTATAGCGAGACAAACACCGGTACGCGAGTGGGTTAATCTGCCGCCGGGTAAGCAGGTGGAGGGAGCGGCCGTTGGTGTGAAATGACAGACCCAGTAAATCAGCAATGACGTTGAGAGTCTTTCTGCTGTAGAAAGCAACGTGCTGGCCGTGATCGAGACCGTAGTACCACCAGCTACCTGGCAGAGGTGGCCCTGCAGGGATCGGGCGAGTACTGAACAGCACACTGCCGGCACACCCGATGACTTCGCGTATCTCTCGTAAGGGGTCGGGGAGATGCTCGACGACCTCGAATGCGGTCACAAGTTCGTACCCGTCTGCGTCCATCGAAGCCTCAAAACCTTCGGCGAAGAGATTGGCGCAGTGGGCATCATACCAGTAGAAATCAAAACCGGAGTCCCGCATGATGCGAGCAAAAAGCCCGTACCCCCCGCCGTAATCAAGAAACCTGCCTCCTCGGTCGAAGAAGGAAAAGAGGAGGACTTTCGTCACACGCGCATACAGCAGGTTGCGGGAAACGAGGCCCACGTCACTGCGGCTTACCGGTTGTGCGTACGCTTCCTCAAGCCAGTAGGGTTCCTCGGTGCAGACAAATTCGCACTCGCTGCAGCGATAGTACTTCACATCGTGCCTGCCCAATATCGTCGCCGTGGCGAAGAGCGACATTTCGCGCTGGCAGATTTTGCAGGTCATGAAGGTTCCACCGTTCTCGGTGCGCATCGCCAACTCAGTACAAGGGTGGCGATTACACCGGTTGCTGCCATGAGAAAAAGCACCTGGTGTAGCGATTGGTGCCACAAGGACAGTGCTGTTAGATAAGCGGCGAACACCAACAGGAAACCCGTAAGTCGCCGGAAATTCGCGTGGGCAAGGTGGTAGTAGAATGGAACCGCGGCGACGGCCATCGGCAGCATGGCCCACATGAAGTACGGCAGAAGTCTTTCAGTGACTGCTTCGCTTTTCCCCTTCAGAAGGTGCAAAGGAATTTCTGGCCAGAGGGTGCAGAAACCGGCGATGGCTGCACCGAGCAATCCCGCTGCCACCATACTCTGAATGACAAGCCTGCGGCCGGCTGTTTCGACTGCGAGCGTGGCCAACATCCTGGACCATTCCGGAAAGAGAACTGTCGCGATGGGCAGCGTCAAACCAACGAGAGATCTCCCGAAAAGTCCGGCCGCTGCGTAGTAGCCTGCTGTAAGATCCGGGAATGAGTGCTTCACAACAACCATGTCGATCGTGGTCATGAGCGACCAGGCGCTCATCGGCAGGGCGACCGGAAAAAGGTAGTGATAAATGGGTCGGGTCTCCAAACCAGTCACCGGTGACAGCTTGAGCAAGGGCCGCATGAGCAGATAAGCTCCTCCTATTAGCACGACGTTGGAGGCGGCTGAGGCCGCCAAGCCTGCAGTAGCATCGGAGTTGATCGACATGAATAGGAAGCCAGCAAACAACCGCGTTGCCACCCCAACCACTGTTAACACAGCCACCCAGGAGAACCAGCGCAGTCCCTGCAAGCCACCAACCAGTATCCCTGCATACAGACCAGCGGCAATCCACAGAGCGCCTGCCCACACGGGCACCGGTGAAGAAAGGCGCAGGAAACTCTCGATCAACCGCGTGGAGGCAATCAGTGCGAAAAATGCGCCAATCAGCAGCAATGTCAGCCGGCGAGTGGCGCGAAACAGGAGCGTCTTGATGGCGCGCTGATCGTGTGCAGCATCATACATGGACACCCACCGATTGACCGACGTTCCCAGCGCCCCAACCGGAACCAACGCCGCACCACAGACGGCGAGAATAGTGTTCATAACACCGAACTCCTCGACCGTCAGCATCCGCCCTGCGATGGCCTGGAAGCCGTAGTTGCCGACGTTGGCGACCATGCCCGCCGCAAAGAGGAGGCTGCTATGGGTGACGATTCTACCGGTGTCCAGACCGGGGTCAGACGGGGTGTCACAAGAGGAAGTATCCGTGGCTATCGAGCAGCCTTTCTAATCAGTCGAGGGAAGTGGGATTCATGCAAACTGCACGGTGCAATGTGAAAACCGTCGGGGAGACACCGCGCCGCTGGAGCATTCCCGGACGCTGCGATGACCTCCCGGGCTGTCGGTAACACTTCCCCGGTCGTCCAGATGCCTCCCCCGGTTGCTATGCTCGTTACAGATGAAAATCCACCTTTCCCCCTCATCCTCGAACCCTTTGGGTTCGCGCCCTCTCCCCATCGGGGGAGAGGGTCGGGGTGAGGGGGTGTTTTCACCCGTAACGAGTATAGGCCCTTACGAATCAAGTTCTGCGCGTTTTGGCAAAGAAATTTGGTTCCGGTTTGTCCGGGTTAGGATGGTATCCCCGGTCGACCGGTTACTTTGGGTCGGGTACAGAGAGAGATCGGCATATCTTCGTGGCGAGACGGTCCGGAATTTTTCTGTGTCGGGGCACCGTTTCAATACGACCAGTGGTTGGACTTGCCCAGAGGGAGTGGGCCGCGCCTTCGAGTTTCAGGAAACACCCATGCCGACGCCGGTGACGAAGGAGGTCATTTCTCTTCATCCGACAGCCACAGTTTCCCGAGTGGCGCTCGCCGGGAGTCCGCGAAATGCATCCTCGCGTCTGTCCGCCAGTATCAGTCAATCGCCTCTGACAGGCTCTTCAGACATTCCTTCTTGGTCCTGCCCTGTCCGTTAGCGCCTGGGATTTCGGGGGAATAGTCGATGAACCATTCTCCGCTTTTTTCCACGATGGCAGTAAACTCACTATGCACGTCATGTTCTCCTTTCAGCGTCCAGTCCCTCAACCGGGACAGCCTCCCATCTGACGGGAGCAACCTTGCCGGTCGGGATGCGGACTTCCTCAGGCCTCACCCAGAGGTGTCTGCGATGACTTCCACCAACTGGCGGGCCCGGTGTCGATAGGTGTGCTCCTGCAACACCCGTTCCCTCGCTGCTCTTCCCAGGGCTTTTCTCTTCTCCGGATGAGACAGCAAGTCGCGATAGGTCTCAATCGCTTCTTCGGCGTTGTTGACGATGAGCAGTTCCTTCCCTGGCTCAAACCACTCCTCGATGCCCAGGTAAGGGTTGGAGACAATGCAGCAGCCCATCGCTGCCAGCTCAAAAGGCCGCGCGGAGGAGGAAGCATAGACCGATGTGTGCGCCTTGCGGGTGATGCACAGGTTGATTTTACTACGGTGGGAGTATTCCCGCAACTTGCTGAAGGAGGAGTAGAGAAGCGCTTCCGCATTCCCGATCAGGCGGTCCATGCCCGTTGCCCGAACAGCGAACCGAACGTCGGGCATGGCTTCGCTGGGTTGACGGATCATTGCGTTGATCCAGTCCGCGCGAAACTCGGAGCCGTGCCCGTAAAAGAAGACGTCGATGTCCTGCTCCGTCTCAACGGGTGCAAAGAGATCCGGATCAGCAGCGTAGTAGAGCGGGTAAACGTTGGTGGCACCCAGCGCTTCCAGCTCGGGAATGCCCCCTTGGGAGTTGGAGAAGAAGCCATCATACTCGCTCAGGTCCGCGCCCTTGTAGATTCTGAACGCGAGAGCGAAGCCTTGGAATCGGGGGAGACTGCCGGGCACATCGCCATCATAGAAGAAGAAGGGAATGGGGTGCTTACGCTTGATGCTCCGCGGCAGTCCGACAAGATGGTTGGGGGGCACGCTGAGCGACAGCACCGCGGCCACGTCGCCTTCGTCTCTGAGAATCCGGTGGAGGTGGCGCTGCCACTTCGGTCTGATCCAGACTCTCGTGGCGATGCGAATGAACTTCTCGAATGGGGTTTCCTTCGCTTTCCGCCGGAATTCCTCCCCGACGGGGCCCCTCGCTTGACCGGCGAGTCGCTTGATCCGCCTGAAAATGTCACCTTCCAACCGACAAGGGTTGTCGTAACACCTCCACCAGGGCGACTCAATCGCGGGTCCCTGATAGGGCGCGGCAACGACTTCCGTCCCGATCTCGCGTAATGCTTTCAGCAACTGCCACCATGCAGGCGTGCAGCTTGCCGGGTAGCGGAGGTCCAATGATGAACAGAGAACGAGGAGTTTCATGAGCTTCAGGGTTCAGTGTTCAGGACAGAGGACGCAGGAGCGGCGGCGAAAGTCCAGAATCGCCCCGTCGCCGAAACGGATCCGCGCCCCGACACCTGACACCCGACACCTGACACCCGAACACTCCCGTCACCTCCTCCACAGTATCCACCACGGGATTCCCTCTCCCTGTACCCACATGCGGCGATAGAGGTAGCGCACGGCGATCCAGACGCTCTCCCAAAATTGGAATCCTCGCGTTTCTTCCGGAGCGACGTTTGGATACCGATCATAGTATTGGAGAATACGCATCCGGTAAAGGATGCCCATTGTGTCCAGCCAGATATCTTTGGCTTGCCACAACCCAACCGGATTCAGCTTGACCCGAAGTTGCCTCACAACAACGGGGGCCTCCGCAATGCAGTAGCCCTTCCGATGCGCGTTTGCCAGCAGTTCCAGATCGAAGGCGAAACGCTTGACGACGAGCGTGGGCATCACCTCGCGAAGCACCTGCGCGCGAAAGAGCTTTAGGCCGGTCTGCGTGTCGCGTATGGGTAACCCGAACAGCAACTTGACGAGGAAGAAATAACCCACGCTCAGGACACGCCGGTGCAGCGGATAGTCCAGCACGGACTGGGGATGCCGCTTCGACCCGATGACAATATCCGCATTAGTCTGCTGCATGATCTGGATCAGGGGGCGTATCTGGCGAGGGTGAATGTCGAGATCAGCGTCAAGAAAGACAACGAGGTCCCCTTTGCAGGAGTCAAAGCCTTCCCTGAGTGCGAAGCCTTTTCCCAGATTCGTGGGGTTTGCGCAAACAAGCACATTGCTGAACCGACGCGCAGCGAACTCCGCTTGCTGCTGCGTATCGTCACTGCTCCCGTCGTTGACTACGACGACCTCAAAGCCAGAACAAAACTCCGAAAGAGCATGGTGCGCCTCAACAATCGACTGTGCGATGTATCGACCCTCGTTATAGGCGGGGAGGATAACGGAAAGGCTCTCCGGGATCAGAGAATGGGAGGCGGATGACAGGGGTCGATGGCTCATGGACACTGCCATGCTGTTACGCTTGCCGTTTCGGGAGAGGGCGGGACAACATCTCTTGCAGAAGCTTGATGGCGCTCTCGGTGCCGAAGACAAGGAGCTTGGACCTGGATTCGTCGCAGAACAGTGACAGCAACTCCTGTGAGAAAATAGGGTCAGAGATTTGGGTCCGCTGCACCCCTTCCATGAGTTGTTTTGCCAGTTGCGGCGTGCCGCAGGGGATTTCGTGGACCCTCCACCGGTCATTCCCGTCCAGCGCCGTAAGGAGACGAGACACGCTATCGACGGAATCGACCTTGCCACCCACCGCTAACGTGCGCTCCGGCAGGACGCTCATATTGATGTCTGCGAACGGTTGAAGCATCGACGACAACCGGCCTGGTACCCCTCGAATGGCCTGGTTGATGAGAAGTGACATCTGCAATGGATCGAGTCGCTTCAGTGGAACCCGTTTCCAAACGATATCTGAACAGGACGCGACGAGGTCCGACGGCAAGAGATGGCCCGACGCAGCCGACCGATCATCGAAGCTCCACCGCACCTGCAGCAGAGGAGACGTTTCAGGGGACGCCACCTCCACCTTGACTGCCAGGACGTTGGCGCCATCCACCACCGCTTGCCCCAGATCAAAACGTCTGCCAATGCGTTCGCCCCGCGCAAGTACCGCGCCGTTGACCTTGACGGTGAACTTGCCGTTAGACCAGATCTTAATCGGCAGACTCCGCAGACCCCCCGCGTCTCCCGTCAATGGTATTGTAAACGCGTTGCGGAAGCAGACGGACTTGTGTGAATCAGTTCCGGGGAGCGAAAGCCCCATCTCCGGTCGCTGACCGTCTTCCACAATGATCGTCGGAGCCTCCCAACGGGAGGCGTCAAACTCAACTCGATCCCATCCAGATTCATCGACGGCGGAGCAACGCCACTCGTTGGAATTGAGGAGCAGCGGAACCGCATACGCCAACCGTAGCCCCGTAGCCGTCGGGACCACGTCCGGTCTTTTCTCCAAGTGGAATATGCGGTATCCCTGACTTCTGTCAGGATCCTCGCGCGCATCAATGGACGTCCAGCCGTATCCTTTGGGGGTGAGGAGAAAGTCGAGCGCCTGTTCCAGCGTCACGTTGAGCAGTCGAGCGGTCACCTTATCCTTGATTTCAGTCTCCCAGACAAGGCGCTTGTGGGATTGTTTTTGCAGCAGCAGCAGCACTTCTATCAGCGGGGTCTGTTGTAGATCAAGCGTAAGACGCGGCTGCGCGGCCTCAGAAGAGGTCGGGCGGCTCGAACCGGGCGCGGTATGACACGGCAAGCTCAAGGCAACCAGAAAACCGGTGATGGGTACGGCAACTCGTATATTCATGCTTGATTGATGGTTGTGGCACTGACTGACGGGAGGATTATAGCATCAGCGACGCGAGAGAGGCAAACCGGTTCCCCCAATAACCTTCTATCGTGAACACGGATTTGTCCAAATCTTCTCGGACTCACAGAGTCCGTTGACTCACAGAGTCCGTTGACTCACAGAGTCCGTTGACTCACAGAGTCCGCTACATCCTCTCCGGCGAATCTACTCCCAGAAGCCCAAGTGTTACCTGCAGCACGATCTGTGTCGCACGCAGCAACGCAAGTCGGGCGAGCGTCAGCGCATCGTCATCGGATAGAACCCGGCATTCTGTGTAGAAGCAGTGGAAGGAACTCGCCAGTTCCTGCGCGTACCGGGTAAGGCGATGGGGAGCGTATTCCGCGGCGGCCAGTTTGACCTCCTCCGGCAGGTCCGCCAGCTTGCGCATCAGCGACACCTCGGTCTCATGGTTAAGGAGGGAGAGATCAGCCGCCGCAAGCGATCGCTCCGACGCCGTGTCTTCCGCATCGCGAAGAATCGAGCAGATTCTTGCGTGGGCATACTGGACGTAGTAGACCGGGTTTTCCTGCGACTCCTTCCGGGCCAGATCGAGGTCGAAATCGAGGTGGCTATCGTGACTGCGCATCAGGTAGAAGAAGCGAGCCACGTCCTTACCAACGGCGTCGAGAATTTCGTCTAACGTCACCAGGTCGCCCGCGCGTTTGGATGCCCGAACGAGCTCGCCTTCGCTGAGTAGACGCACAATCTGGTGGACGAAGATGTGAAGCCGTTCCGGGGCATACCCAACGGCCTGAGCCGCCGCGGTGGTGCGGATCATGTAGCCGTGATGATCCGGTCCCCAGATATCGATGAGGAGGTCATAACCACGCTCGAATTTGTTCGTGTGGTACGCGACATCGGAGGCGAGATAGGTGGGGACCCCGTTGTTTCGCACCAGAACACGGTCCTTATCATCGCCGAATTCGGTGGACCGAAGCCACAAGGCACCGTCTTCTTCGTAGGTGTGTCCGCGAGCCTTCAGAGCCTCGATTGCCTGTTCCACTCGTCCCGCCTCCACCAGTGTCTGCTCGCTGAACCAATTGTCGAACGTAATCCCGAATCGCTCCAGAGTCTCCCGCTGGTGTTCGATCATTTTCTCCTGAGCGAGGTTGGTGAATGTCCGGAGACGATCTTCGTTGGACATGTCGTTGTAACGCGCGCCTTCCGCGTCGAGGATCTCTCGAGCGAGATCGGTTACATAGTCCCCGTGGTAACCGTCCTCCGGAATCTCCTTCTCGATGCCCTGCAACTGGAAGTATCTGGCTTCCAGTGAACGACCGAATTTCTGCATCTGTCCGCTGGTGGCCGCGTCGTTGATGTAGAATTCACGATCCACTTCATACCCGATCGCCTCCAGCAGGTTCGCCAGCACGTCGCCGATGACCCCCCCGCGTCCATGCCCGATGTGGATGGGGCCGTTGGGATTCGCGCTGACGAACTCGATGAGCACCCTCCTGCCCTCACCAATGTTACAGCGGCCGTAGCTCCCATTGCCGTTCAGAATGGCGCGGACGCACTCGTGCAGCCAGTCAGGGTTCAGGAAGAAGTTGATGAAGCCCGGACCCGCTATCTCGATGCGCTCGATAAAGCCGGGCGGGCTCCCCTGCATCTTTGCCAGCAACTCCCCTGCAACTTCCCGAGGAGGCTTCTTAAGTTGGCTCGCCAGTACCATCGCTGTGTTGGTCGAAAAATCGCCGTAGTCCTTGCGCGGGGGTGTTTCCAGGTGAATGTCCGCGGGGATGTCAGCCGGCATTTTCTCAAGCACATCTACGATGGTTCTTCTAATAAAGCTGGTCAATTGTTTCCGGATCATATTCCCTCCGATTTTTCGAGGAAAAGGGATTATTGCACGAAGTTCACACAATGGCAATCGAGAATGGAACGCCGGGTATAAGTCAGATTTGTGAGAATCCACCCCAGCCGGAACCATAGGCGCCTGTAGCCTGAAACCCGACAGTGATTGTGTAACGGAGTTCGCGGTTCGTCGGTCCTGAGTGAGTTCATGCAACAACCCCCATCCTCGAACCCAAAGGGTTCGCACCTTCCCCCGTTATCACAGGGGAAGGGCCGTTGACGTAAGTTGGGTGAACAGATTGATAGTAATAGAACACCGAAAGAAGTAGTTATTG
>MNXM01000126.1 GCA_001872605.1 Armatimonadetes bacterium CG2_30_59_28
ATTCGGAAACTGAAGATACCGATTCCGCAGGCGGCGCCTTCCTGAGGCGCTGCTAAAGAGACCGAAAAAGACGTTCCCTGCGCTTCCCGGGGCGGAGTGTGTCTGAAAACGCACCCGAGAGGCACTTCAGCAACGGACGCGGTCCCCAAACTGCGCAAATTTGACAACGCGAGCATGTCACCCACGATGGACCCACGCGAAAGACAGAAAATGAGGTTAACTATCCAGTCTACAGCCAAACGCGCTTATTTTAGGTCTAGGAAGTAGAAGCCCACCAACTGAGTTCCCGCAGGGCGACCGCCCGCAATGACGAGTCCGCCGGCGCGGGTGACGATGCGTCCGTGTTGCGGGGCCATCGATTTGCAGTGGATGCCCGACGAATCCGCGAAGGCGGTGTTGCCAACATAGATGGCTGGGGTGTCCAGCGGAAGCTCCTTCTCTTCCACGATGTCAAACTTCCCACCCGTGACGCGGCCAAGGTAGTCGCTCAAGTCCTTCGCCGCCTGGAGCTCTTCCTTTGTGGAGTTCTTCGAGTCAACGACGATCTTTACCAGTGCCTTGCCATCTTGCGCGATTCTGAAAGGCTGCGTCGTGGTGTTGGCGTGGACAGGAAGGTGTGATAGGGGGACAACACTCGTCATGAATACGGTGATAACAAACGAAAGTCGCTGCACTTTGCACCTCCAATGAAAATCGCATTCCTAAGTTGGACTTTATTCATTTCTGCCACACCCGATTTTTCAAAATCGGGTTCCTGACACAACTGGCTACAGGAACGCTCCCGCTTTTTTCTTACTCTCACACCCCACGTTTCAACGTGGGGTTCCTGACACAACTGGCTACAGGAACGCTCCCGCTTTTTTCTTGCTCTCACACCCCACGTTTCAACGTGGGGTTCCTGACACAAAGAAGTCCCTCTCGCCAGCTGCAAACAGCGATGCCACACTGCGCCTTCATAGCCACTTTGTGTGAGCTACCCGACGATGAAACATCGGGAGTCCTTTTCTGCATGTCGGTCCGCAATAACGATATTGAAGAATCCAGCCTTCCGGCCGGCAGGCTTGCCACAGTGCCGCTCGGTGGCATGTTCAGCCACCTTTCACATGGATAAAGTCCAGCTTAAGCGCTTGCCTGTCGGTGAACATCCACCGCGCAGGTGTTGGTGACACAAGGCAAGGTGGACGCCCTACTTCTTCGTGAGCCTGTACGTATGGTACTTCTGGAGTTTGATGCTTCGCCCTTTCGGGGAGGACACCTCCTCCTTCGCTGTGACGTCCTCAACACTCTGGATGTCCAGGGGGACAGCATAGTTCATCTCGGCGAAGGCGAAGATGGCGCGTCCGGCAGGAGAGATCCACTCGACGCCGCGGTCGCTGAGAAGGTGTCGTCGCTGCATCAGATCAGACACAGCGTTGAAGTCGTGGTTCGCCTGCGCGATGCGCTGCATCGCGGCTTTATCGGTGCCGAAGTGCCCCATATCCAGAATGGGGCAACAGAAGTTCGCTAGCATTCGGTAGTAGTAGCATTTGTCTGGGTCAGCGAGGAAGCGTCCCATGTCGGTAATCTCGTGGGGCCAGGAAGATTTGCCCCACGGCTGCTGTAAGTAGAGACCCTCCTTGTAGAGCGTCTCCGGGCGGAATGTTTCCCAGTCTTCCGGCGGATTCCATCCACCGTCTGAAATGGTGCCGAGGCCGTGGGGCGCACCTTCGCAGTATGTGTAGTAGCCCATTTTCTCGATTTCAGCGTGCCAGGGGAGCAATCCGTCGGCCTGTCGAACTACGTCAGCAAAGCTGGCGGTGTCCATCAGGTGTGTTGCGGAGCAATAGGAGTCGAGCCAAAGCCCGCCGAGACCGGTTCGCTCCCGCGCCTCCTTCAGCCCGGCCAGAGTATACCTGGCAAAGCCCGCCTCCAGCTTTCCCGGCCAACCCCAAGGCGAGTAGTAGGTTCTCGACCGCTCTCCACTCGCGGTTCTGAGAATGAACTCGGGGTGTTCCTTCCACGCGGAGGCTCCGTCGAGGTTCTGGACGCTACCGTACCATGAGATCACGGTCATGCCGCGCTTGCGTGCCGCGTCGCAGAGGTACTTGAAAGGCTCCACGGTTTCCGGGCAGAGGTGATTGATGTCGTTGACGGGCCAGTTCCACGGACCGCGCGGCAACACCATCATTACCCGCTTGAAATCCTGTGCTGCCAACCGTGGCACGGCGTTGTCGGCGACCCAGCGGTAGTATTCGGCATTCTCTATCTTCTGGTTTTCCGGTCGCAGATCTCCAATGCCTCGAAGTCCCGAATAGCCAATGAACATCGCTGCCGGCTGAAGTGGTTTTTCCGGCGGGGCCCCCAATTGCTTGCGGTAGTAAGCGTAAATGTCGTCACGCAACTGCGTCCAATGGTCTGCGTCTCCGGGTTGTTCGCAGAAGAGAACGATCTTCATACTGGTCGATGCGTCCGATGATTCGGGGAACAGAAACGTGTCCTGCAGGATCAGGAAGTTGGGCGTAGTTCCACGGCAGAACAGCGAAGTATCGCACCGATCGAAGAAGCTGACCAGCGTGCCCTCCTTCCCGGTTTGATAGTCAAAGGAGTCGGCCCCCACGAAGCGGTAGGCGCACTCGAGGCAATAGGTGGAGGACTCAGTAAGGGAAAGAAGGTGGCTGCCAACGTGTAGACCAAGCGGTGTGCCTCCCAACTCCCAAGTGGCGCGGTCCATGATTCGTCGCACGGTCACAGCGGCGCTCTGGAATCGGTAGCCGTATCGAACTCCTTGGTGGCGGCGACCGGCGAGGTCTTGTGTGATGGGACGCAACAACCAGTCGAGTTTGTCGGTCTCGCCACTCGCCGTTCGCAGCGATGTGTGGATGACCACCTCCTGCGCGCTTTCCGTATGGCTCTCATAGACACACGCCACGTAATCACGCGCAGGCGCCGTCTGGATGACCGGGGCGATCGGCGGCGCGTGTGGATTTCGGAGAAGAGTGTTGCCACAGACAACCGACGTGATACCGACGATCTGCTTCTCCCGCAGCGGCAGGGTGAGGTAAACTCCGTTGCTGAGGCCGATCTCGATCGCTTCGTCCGTCACCGCGACACCCGCCTTTGTCGTTTTAGGAACTGCCGCGGCTCGACGGCCAGTCTCCTCCACAAGTGGAACGCCCTGCTTTACCTCGGAGGGGATCCATTCTGATCGCGGTTCGTTCTTGTTGGGCAGCCCGAGGCCCTCGGTGAGCGATGGCTGCGTCATCCAGATCGTTCCGCTGCTGAGTTTGCATCCCACCGCGATGGCGGCGTATCGCGCGACCTGAGGAGATGTCACGCGTCCGACGTAGCGCGTCCAGTCGGAGGTGTTACCGTGGGAGATGTGGTAGTAGCCGATGCGCTCCTCAAATTCGGCAATCGGTTTTCGCTCGGCGTTGAACCATCGGACCGCGACGAATTCACCCCACACCTGCAGATGTCGCAGCAGCATGGACACGTCGTATCGCTGGCCCGGCCGAACTGCCACCGGCTCGCTTTCCAGCAGCACCGTGTAGGCGCCTCCCAGGGGACGCGGCAGCGCCGGCCAGCCGGAGCCGTGCTGTTCGCCCCAGCGGTTCCAGTTCCACCAGTCCTTGAAGTCGGGCTTTGGTTGATAGTCTTCACTGAAGAGAGTTGCCGCGGCGCGCAACGCCTTGACGTTTCCGGGCCCTGCCTCCAGTCGCAGTCGACGCTTCTCGCCGCGCCAGTGGTCGGCGATCCCATCGCCATCGGCGTCCGCAAGCTCGGAATTGAGAAGCAGGTTCGGGGAAGCCGTGGGCAACGGCGACTTTTCCAGGGTTGCGTCGTCGATGAATACTTCCGCAGCGTCCTTGCCGGCTCCCACGGCGAAGCACGCTCCCTTGAGTTCCGTTTCGGCATTTCCTGGCGCGAAATTCATTAGGTATTGTTTCCATTCGGTGCCGACCTGAATGGGGCCGCTGTTCTCACCTCCCGCATAGTTCGCGCCCGGGCCATCGCGGTAGACATAAAACGCCACCGAGAACTGGCCCGACCCTCTCGCCCAGACAGTACCCCGGTACGTGTAGCCCTTGTCCAATGGGAAGCACTGGAGCACTCGTCCTTCCGGTCCCAGCTTGGCGCACCGACCTGACCGACCAATATCGGAAACCTCCACCGGACCGTTTGGTCTCCATGCAGCAAAGGTCGCGCCGTCAAGTTGCTGGAACTCCGGGTTCAGCATGATCTGCTCGGCGCACGCGAGTCCGGCACATCCGAGCAAAACGGAGAACAGCCCAATCTGACCCAAAAGAGTTCGCATTCGTGAGTACCCCTTTGTCGTACTTACTTGCCGGTTTGCGCGGTAAGTTCCACACAGGCTGCCATGGCGCCCACTCCCGGGTTGGGTGTCGGTCGCCCCACGGGATTGAGTGAGAGGTAGCAGCATGAAGCAAGCACAAGCGACGCGCCCAGCAGGAAGCCGATGCCCAATGCCTCCCGGAAGTAGGCAACGCCAATCAGCGTGCCGAGAATGGGCGTCAGGAGACCGAGCAGGCTCCCCTGAGTCGCCCCGGTGTATTTGTAGGCGTAGGTCATGGACAGTTGCCCTCCGGCTGCCAGCACACCGATGAGAACGAGCGTGTGCCATTGCCCGGTCGTCGGCATGGCCCAATGGGAGGTGACCGGCCAGAAGACAATCACGAGACCAAAGATACATTGAGAGAAGAAAATGTTTGTGGAACTGTCGTTCTCGCGGCACTTCGTGACACAAACAACAGCGAATCCCGCAATCACCCCTCCCAGCAATGCCACCATCTCCCCGCTCCCCATGGACAGATTTGTCACCCCACAAATGAGTCCTGCTCCGACGAGAGCAGTTGCGATGGCAATCCAGTGAGGTAGCTTGATCTGCTCTCGCAGGATGAAAACGGAGAAAATCGACGCGAAAATCACATACGTGTACCCCAGCAGAACGCCTTTGGACAAACCGACATGCTGTATGCCCCAGTAGAAGAGAATACAGGCAATCCCACCACTGACGCCGCGCAACACGATCCAGGGCCAGTTGATCCAACGCAGCTTCTGTATCCCGGAAGAAAACAGAGCGCCGGCCACCAGCCCCCCGACGATGAAACGCATGGCTACCGTTGTGTAGGAGTTGACCTCACTCAACCCTCGCACCATGGCAGACATCAGGGAGAAGAACAGCGATGACAGCAGCATGAACAGCACGCCTCTGCGATCCAGGTGTGAGGGAGTTGCCGCGCGGTCGTTTATACAATCACAGCAGGAAAGTACTGGTGCCGGATGCTCCGACGCCGATGATCTCAAGAAGCTGCTACCTCCATGTTAAGCGGCATCGCGTTCTTTGCGGGCATACGGAGTGTACCACACGATCGCTCCATCGTCGCCTGGTCAAGATGTAGTTAATCGTCGAGCCGTAGTGTCGTCATGGACCGGAAGTGCTATCGATAACGGACAATCCTGAAATCATGTTTTGGCAACGCGAACTTGCAGGCGAAGGCGTTCGTCTTCTCCAGTTCTAGTCCCGATTCCGCGTCATAAAATCGACCGTCAGGTTTCAGCTTGAGTTTCGCCGCATCAAGGGAAAGCTCGCAGGATCCGCCGTTGGCGTAGTCGGTGACGACGGCAAGCGCCTCGCCGTCCTTTGCCAGCAAGAGCGCCGCTGTTTCGGTGCCCTTGATCGTGGCAGGGAAATCTTCTTCCCAGTAGTTATGCACGGTCGCGTCGGAGCCGTAGCTAAAACCATAGAGTATCCTCAAGCTGTTCTCGTAAGTCTTGTCAGGTCCCCACCCGGCCGCCCAGTCCTTTACCTCGTGGGCCAAGATGCAACCGGCGAGCGTTCGTTTCGCCCGTGTCATTGCTGCCGTATCCTGCCCACGAATTCCGACGGTACCCAGCACTAATGGGATCGTGCCGGTTTGCTGCCCGATGGTTACGATGCGCGTATACTCACGGGAGAACCCCCGATCCTGGAAGTCGTCTGAACCGTAACTAAATTCCCAGTCCAGATTGACGCCAAACCAGGACAGGAGCGGCGCCACGTTGACGGTGGACATGTGCGCCACGTTCATGTTGTAACCTCGTTTCTGATAGGCAAGCACCGCACAGCGCTTGAACAGCTCGCGCATCTCAAAGATGTCCGCCGAGGCCCGCAGCTTGCCGTTTTCGTCAACATACGCGCCGCCATTCAGCGTGTTGAGGGTGGCTTTCGGGTAGGGGCAGTCGCAGTAGATGGCGTCAAATGCTCCCGACTCCAGCATCCGGTTGAAGTTCCAGATGATGAAGTCCTGGCGGCTTCGCGTCGTTGATATTACGTAGCCCATGCCTTCCTCCGTATATTTCGGCCACTTGCGCTTCGTGAACTCGTGGATCAACCACTCGTCCTGGAAGATGCCGAACTCCTCCTCCGACACGGCAGCGCCCCGAACATCGGTATACGGAATCACAACGTCAGGTTTGGCTGCGCATCCGTGAATCGTTTTGATGTTGCGTTTGACGATGTCGAAATAGGGGTTGCTGTCATCATATCCCTTTGTCCACTCATCCAGGGCCGCCACATCCACCCGACCGGTGGCGCGGGCGTCCCTCATGATCGAGTAGATGCTAAAATCCTTGTT
This sequence comes from Armatimonadetes bacterium CG2_30_59_28, assembly GCA_001872605.1. Taxonomy (GTDB): domain Bacteria; phylum Armatimonadota; class Abditibacteriia; order CG2-30-59-28; family CG2-30-59-28; genus CG2-30-59-28. The sequence continues at coordinate 6,615 of MNXM01000126.1, forward strand.
CCGCGGGTACATCGCATAGGCATCCTCGCCTCCCCACTGAAACCCGGACCCCAATATAAGCGCGTTGCACAGACCGGAGAATTCGGGAGTTGGCATACTGAACACGGTGCGTCGCCAGCTATCGGGCTTTTCCGGAAGCGGTTTGGTGGGTGTCGCTTGCAGTCCGAACACGATTTTGTGCGGGCCCTTCAATCGCCCGGGTTTGGTCACGAAGCTCACTTTGAGGAGCACACTGTTTCCCGTTCGGTAAACGGAATGAGTGGAGGCAATATCATCAACAAGCCAGCCAGAGTCGTTGTCGGCCACCCAGGAGATCCCTTGCCGTTCGTTTCCCAGCCACACGTAGGGCACAAACGTGCCTGGAAGCCGTCCGACAACTCCGCCTATGTCTGGAATCTCGTTGTGCGCCATGGTGTTGCTCTGCCAAACGGGAGTCGCGACGTCTTTCCCGGGCGGGACATAGTCATGGAAGCTGAGACGCATGCGGTCAGACGCTACGTGCAAAAACTCCGCTACCTTCGGGCTCACGGGGATCAGCAGATCGAACTTGTCCAGCGAGGAGGTTTCGGGAACTGAGAACTGTATCTCGCATTTGAGGAGTCCGTCATAGTCCCAGAGGCCGGTCGTTGTCGCCTGCAGCTTCCCCGCTTGCCAGGCGGATCTGTACCTGACCGCGTTCGGCTTCTTCTCGGTAAAAGCAAATGACTGGGCGGACACCTTCTGCGGCGCGCCATCAATGGCGATGTCGAAGGCCATCGGCGATGCGAGCATCGCCCTCCCTTCGCTGGTCACTTCCTCGAGAAGCCCCACGTCACTCAACTTGTGCGTGCGCAACACCGCCGACACACTTCTGTCCTTAACCTCAAGGGGCGTGAAAGGATCTATTACTTCGTCCGAGACTCCGAGAGTGTTGTTCTCCCAGTCGAAGCGCTTCCTCGTGAACTCGCCTCGAGCAGTTTCCTTCTCCTTGCCGTCTTCCCCCAGAGCTGAAACCTGGACGATGTACTCACCCTCCTCCAATACCGGGAGGTCCAGAATCATCTCGGAGACGTACTGCTTGAACTGCCGGGACCTTCCTTCGGCAATGACAGTGTCTGTCTTCTTATCCATGAGCCTCAGGACTACCGCCGTGATCGTTTCTCTTTCCGGCAACTTCGTGAGATCCACCCTAACTTTGACCTTGTTGAAAGAAGGATAGTAGCCGAACAGGAACTTCATCCTCGACTTCGCAGCTTGGGCGCTGTCGCCAGAGGGAACCTCATTGTTCCACACAAACTTGCGGGAGAAGTAAGTATTACTTTTGTTCGCCGAGGTGACTATGAGGGAATTGCGGTACTGCCCTCCGCCGTAGTTTCTGTCCAGTGTCAGCCGCTTGCTTTGCCCTGCAGGGATGATGAAGGAGCCTTTGAGAAGCTTCTCTGGATTCCCACTCCCCGAATGGCTGTAGCCGTCCACGTAGACCTCCACGGAGTGCGTGTGGGGGTTCACGATCTCGAACTGGAGGTCGGCAATCCCCGTCTTCTTCTCCCGCTGTTGCAGTTGTCGCACGACGGGCCCTGCACCACCGAACGAGACACGACCCATCTGAGCCCAACTGCTGAAATCGCCCATGTACGGTGTCCAGTCCGCCTGCGCGTCGGGGGCTTTCCAGTTGCGGACAAAGTGCAGCCCCAGCGGTCGCTCCGGATCCAGGGAGGTGACACCGATCTGCCCAAGTGGCATCGCTATCTCGACGTGCCACCATTTGTCGACGACTCGATTGGCGAAGTCCCACTTTACTCGGAACGATTTGTCGACCCGCTTGGGCTTGTCAGTTTGTGTTGGATCGTGGAGGACATCATAGACTGCTCCGAGCGAGTTCGCCACGATCTGGTAACACTTGTCCGAGGCATCGTTATCACCCGGAGCCAACCAAAGCTCAACCGAGTCGTCATTCCAAGCCTGCAGGAGGTCTTCATTACCCCGCGGGGAGACGGAAGCCCGGAGCGGGCCCTCCTCGGGCATTTCCGTTTTCATCGCAAGGTACAGGTTCTGCCCGTCGGACGCGACCCAGGCAAACGATTGCCTGTCCTCGCACAGCAGCGGGGCCAGTCCCACTTTGTGCGCGCCAACAAACCTGCCCGCGTAGGCCCATTCGTTCTCGTCGATCACACCATCAATTGCAGGGGCGAGATCCTTCCGAATAAGGGGCAATGCTACTCGTGACAGCCACGGCTGTGGGGTCCAGTTCAGCGCGGTGCTTGAAGCAGGAGGCAAGATGGCCGGAGGAGGCCGATACATTCGCTGGATCTCCTCGAGGGCGAGCGGGCGCGTGAAGAAGACCAGCTCATCGAGAAGCGTTGTCTCAGGATCGGCATCTCCCAGCCCAATGGTGAGGTTATAGTCCGTGCCCGACGGGCAGTCCTGCGCCGGGTCAAGGGAGCGCGGGAACTCAACCCGCTTGAAGGCGTTGCTGTCAACGCTCAGCTCGAATCCCTTCGGGTCCCAGTTCACAGCGATGAGATGCCATTCGCCATCTTTCCATCCCCGGGTGCCCGGGAAGTAGTGGGCCGGAGTGCCGAGGTCCTTGAGTCCGTAAAGACCGACAATGAGGTAGTCCTCCCGCTTTGGCGCGCTCCTGCGGAATCCTTGTCTCTGAATAAGAAGCTTGCCGCCTCCGGCCATCTCCAGCCTGAGGATGTAAATGCTACCACGAGCTTCCACCTCCCCGGGGTCTGACCAACTTAACGGGGCTATCCAGAAGGCTATCGCGCCGGAGGTCGCCATCGGGTGATCCTTCAGGACATAGGACACGCCGTTCAGTGCGGCCGATGTTGTTCCGCCGGGGATCAGGTACCCATTCCCAGACCTGCCCGCTGCAAACTGATTGCTCGCGGCTTCCTTGACGAAGGCATGTCCGACTTCCGGTTCGACGCCTGTATCAAAGCTGAAGCGGTACAGGATGCTGTCCTTCGCTGGTTCGGTATCCCGCGCCCCTCCCCCCTGCGCTGTGACCACTGCTGCACCGCAGATCCAGAGAAGGGATGTCAGCAGAAGGGCCATGCAAGCGGGCGCGCGGAAGCTCACCACAGTTACGCCGTCGCCATGTACACCGGTCTGTTGGTTTGCCATCTCAATACTCCTTCCCCATCCTCAATCTCCCCGCTTTGTTTTGTCACTTCCCGCTTCCACAACCGCCAATTTTTCTGGCGGCTGCAGCATCAGGCGCACGGCGACGCTAGTGCATCGTTTTGGAAGTTCCCCCACAAAAGGACACCGGATCGCTTCAGCGTCCGGTAGCTCACACAGGCAGCTACACGATGGAGGCTACCCTTTGGAAGTTCCCCCACACAAAAGGACACCGGATCGCTTCAGCGTCCGGTAGCTCACACAGGCAGCTACACG
>MNXM01000333.1 GCA_001872605.1 Armatimonadetes bacterium CG2_30_59_28
TCGAACACCTCCGCCACCTCCGACCTCGACCAACCCCGGGCTGTGAGCGCGACCATCCATCCCCGCGTCACCCGCCGGCCCATCGGCGAAAAAAGGAGTTGACGGATCTGAGAAACATTTGGTAGACTCGTTGCTGTAGTTTCCATTGCTGCGATCCTGGCTTCGGTATTGGGTGTGATTTCGGACTCTGTGAGTCCGCCGAGTACTTTACCGCATTGAAGCCGGGACAGCAATTCTGGAGGGCTACTTAGTATGCGCAAACTCTAACAAACGCCCTTCCGGAGGCAAAGATGGGTTATACGGTTGAACCCCTGAAAGACGAACAAGAACTGATGGCGCAAATGACGACGCCGTCAGAAAAGGTACGCGACGCGGTCGCGAGCATGGACGGCGAGGTCATGATCCTCGGTGTGGGTGGGAAGATGGGTCCTACCATCGCGGAGCTGCTGATGAAGTCCGGAGCGAAGGAAGTCATCGGCGTCTCCCGGTTCCCCAAACCCGGCCCGCAGGAGTATCTGGACCGCGTTGGCGTTACGACCGTCAAATGCGATCTGCTGGAGCGCGACGCCCTCGCCAAGCTGCCCGACGTCCCCAACATCATCCTGGCCGCTGGCTTCAAGTTTGGCGCGACGGGGAAGGAATCGCTGCCGTGGGCGATGAATACATTGCTCCCCGGTGAGGTGATGCAGCGTTTTCGGAACTCCAGAGTTGTTTACATCTCTTCGGGGAACGTGTACCGGTTCACCACCATCGCGAGCGGCGGAGCTTCGGAAACCGACCCGGTGGACCCGATCGGGGAATACGCTCAATCCCGTCTCGGCGGCGAGCGCGCGGTAGAGTTCTACGCCGACCGCCATTCGACGCCGTCCACCATCGTCAGGCTTTTCTATTCCACCGAGTTGCGGTACGGGATCATTTGCGATGTTGTCGGCAAGGTGTTCAAGCGGCAACCGTTGAATGTGACTATGGGACACGTCAACCAGATCTGGCAGGGAGACGCAGCGTCCTATATCGCGCAATGCTTTCCGCTATGCGACAGCCCGGCGAAGACGATCAACCTGACCGGTCCGGAGGTTCTGTCCGTGCGCGACACCGCCAGGCGCGCCGGGGAGTTGATGGGCATTGAGCCAGTCATCGAGGGACAGGAGAGCGCAACTGCCCTGCTGGGAAACTCGACGCAGATCATGGACATGATGGGGCAACCCGCGGTTTCCATCGACACGATCATCCAGTGGGCGTCTTGGTGGATTGAGCACGGAGGCACCTCACTGGGCAAGCCGACGAAGTTCGAGGTCAGGGATGGCAGGTTCTGATTTTCGCTGCCCGTCAAGTGGACAGGCAAATACCGATAGGAGTTCCTCCCTCATGGCTGAATCATCCGTGCCGTGCGCAAGCATGTTGTCCCTTCTGCGTAAAGGTGTTGTGATTCCCGCGCATCCTCTCAGTTTGACCGCGGAACGCAAGCTGGACGAACGTCACCAGCGCGCGCTGACTCGCTACTACTGCGCCGCGGGAGCGGGCGGCGTGGCCGTAGGTGTGCACACAACGCAGTTTGAGATTCGTGACGCAGAACATGCCCTTCTGAAACCGGTGCTGCGACTGGCGCGGGAAACGGTGGACGACTGTTCTGCGCAGTTGGGTCGCCGACTCATTAAGGTGGCCGGCGTTTGTGGTCGCACGGAACAGGCCGCCAGGGAGGCCGCGTTTGCGCGAGATGATGGGTATGATATTGGGCTGCTCAGTCTCTCCGCCATGAAGGACGCGGGCGACGACCAGCTCATTGACCACTGCCGGGCGATCGCAGAAATCATCCCTCTATTTGGATTCTACTTGCAACCTTCCGTGGGCGGAAGGCTCCTGAGCTTCGACTTCTGGCGGCGCTTCGCCGAAATACCCAACGTCGTCGCAATCAAGATGGCGCCCTTCAACCGGTACCAGACGCTGGATGTGATTCGAGGCGTTGTCGCGTCGGGCAGGGGAGGGGAGATCGCTCTGTACACCGGCAACGATGACAACATCATCAACGACCTGCTCACGCCTTTCAGATTCTCCGCCGCTGGTAAAGTCACGGAGTTGCGCATCGTGGGCGGTCTTTTGGGGCACTGGGCTTGCTGGACACGGCGCGCCGTTGAGCGGGTAGAGCATATCCACGCCGTGATTGACTCAGGCGAGAAGATTAGTCGCGAATGGCTGACCATGAACGCGGAAGTCACCGACTGCAACGCTGCCTTCTTCGACCCACAACACGGTTTTGCAGGTTGTATCGCGGGGATTCACGAGGTACTTGTCCGACAGGGATTGATGCGGGGGCGCTGGTGTCTGAACCTCGCGGAAGACCTGTCCCCCGGTCAGATGGAAGAGATAGACCGCGTGTATGCCGCGTATCCGCATCTCAACGACGATGAGTTTGTGGCAGCTCACCTGGACGAGTGGCTGAGCTGAGTTCTCGTCAACAGAATTCGTGTCGCTCAGAGACGTGGTAAGCTCAACGGGATCGAATGCAGATCGCAGAGGCAACCTCCACAACGATTAGCCTTTCGCCGGTGGGTATCGTCGAGTCTGATGTCTACCCGTCGCGCATCCGGATTCTTGATGACTGTGCGGAAGCTCTCGACGGGCTTTCCATTGGTGACAATCTCTGGGTACTCTACTGGATGCACCGACTGGATCCCGATGACAGGACGCTATTGCGGGTGCATGCGCGAGGAGACATTTCCCGTCCCAAACGAGGTGTGTTTGCCGTGCGGACGCAACTCCGGCCCAATCCCATCGGTCCGACAAAGGTGGCCCTTGTGCGCGTGGAAAGCACGATGCTGTGGGTGGAAGGACTTGGCGCCAAGCCCGGAAGCCCGGTGCTGGATTTTCAGCCTTAACGAGTATAAAATCTGACGTCACCTTCCCGGAGGTCGGATGAGGGGAGGAAAGTGACGTCAGCGTGTGCAGCGCGCAGGTAAGGAGTAACCCTACGCCACTGCGGGTACGACAGGAGCCGGTGCGCGCTGCCCAAGCTCTCTGTCGAGCATAATGAGGCCGGGTTTGAAGTCGGCCATCAACTTGAGTTGCTGAACGATCTCATCTGCGGTGCGCTCTTCCTGCACCTGTTCGTCCACAAACCATTTGAGGAAGCTCTCAGTAGCGTGGTCGTCATGTTCCTTGGCTACGCCGAGGAGCCCATTGATAAGCTCTGTCACTTTGCGTTCGTGAGTGTACACTCCCTCGAAAGCGGCCAATGGCGTATCCCATTCTGCGGGAGGGGCATCAATGGCCTTGAGCGTAACTTTCCCGCCGCGACTGTTGACGAAGTCATAGAATTTCATCGCGTGCATACGTTCTTCGTCGGTCTGAATGCGCATCCAGTTGGCAACACCGCTAAAGCCCTTGCTCTCAAAGCACGCTGACATTGAGAGGTACAAGTACGAGGAGTACAACTCGGCGTTGATCTGCTCGTTGAGTGCGTCCTGAACTTCTTGTTTGATCATGTGCAATCTCCCTTTCAAATACTGAACCTATTGTAACCCCATCCACCGATTTGTAAAACCTGCGCCTGAGTCGATCAGTCCGGATCGATGGGCGCGCCGCAGCGGAAGCAGTAGCGGTGCGCCGCGCCGAGAACCTGAAAGCAGTTCCGGCACGCCTTTCTCTCGGAGATGCTCTTTCCGCACTTTGGGCAGTTTACCATCTCTCCGGTGAGCAGGGAAGTGCAGTGGCGACACGCAAGGAAACCGATGAACTCCAGCGGCAGCGATTTCAGGCTGAGCCTCCGCGAGAACAGGTCCAGAAGACAGCCGACGAGAATGGCTGTCGCGCCGACAGGAATGACAAACAGACCCACACCGACAAAGTCCGTCGCAGGTTTGTTCACATTGAAAACAGAGACGGGTGGCACGCCGACCTGGGACAGGGAGTGCCCGATAGCGGCTATTTCCCTTTCCACGCGCATAATGGCACCGCGAGAATCGTGCTTCGTTCTCTCGATCTGACCTGCCGAGAACCAGAGAAGACCCACTGAGATGCTTACGTAGAGTAACCGCAGACGGTAGCCGCGGTAGCAGAGAACGCTGACCAGAAGCCCAAGCGCAAGCGTCACAAATCCCAGGCTCAATACCCCGGACACGGGAATGGTGATGCCGAGAACCGGAACATCCAACCATGGCATGATTGATCCGGCCATCACCACCACGCCGCCGAGGACGGTCGACCATCGCCCGCCGAAGGACAGGAGTGTGCGCATCGGTTGCATGAACGGCCTCCTCCGAAAATAAACCGCAAAGACGCAAAGAGCGCAAAGACTCTTTGCGGCCTTGGCGGCTTCGCGGTTAAAAAGAACTCTCTTCCGTTTTCATCTTCCGTGGTGACCGAGCGGTCATGGGCGATTCCCTTGAAAATGCGGATGTCGGAGTGCGGAATGCGGAATGCGGAATGAATCGCATCCTTTCGGACTCACAGAGTCCGCGCACGCCGGATTTTCATCTCGCGTGGCGCCGACAGGTCGGCATGAATGGCTCCCTTACACAAGGCTACAGTCGGCGAGTTTTTCCAGCGCGCGGATGAACGCGGAAGTTCCCTTTTCGCCGAGTCCCTCGGCCTCAACCGAACGCAGCAATTGGTGGGCGAGGGATGTTCCAGGCATTGGGAGGTTGAGGTCTTTGGCGGTTTCGAGGACGATGTTGAGGTCCTTCTGCTGGAGGCGAATGATGAATCCAGGTTCGAAGTCGTGTGCGGCCATCTTCGGGCCGAGATTGTTGACCATCCACGATCCGGCTGCCCCCGCTCCGACGGCCTGAAGCATCCGATTGAGGTCCAATCCGCTCTTGTGCGCCAGCATGAGCCCCTCGCCGACTGCGAGGATATTCAGGATGCCAATGACTTGGTTGCAGGCCTTCGTCGCCTGTCCCATGCCGTGCTCGTCGCCCATGTGAATAATATTCTTTCCCATCGCCTGGAAAATCGGCAAACACCGATCGAAGTCTGCTTTGGGGCCTCCGACCATGATGGACAGTGTTCCCTCAATAGCTCCTTTGTCTCCGCCGCTCACCGGCGCGTCGAGCATGTGGATTCCCTTCAACGCGAGATCCTCCGCAATTTCCCGCGTCGCGGCAGGGGAGATGGTGCTCATGTCGATGACCACAGAATTCGCGCGCGCCCCTTCGATGACGCCACCCTCCCCAAGCACGACCTGTTTTACTTCCGGGGAGTCGGTGACGATCGTGATGATAACGTCCGAGCGTTCCGCCAATTCCTTAGGGGAATTTGCAACGTCCGCCCCCGCGTCTGCGAGGCAGTGAGTTTTGGATTGCGTTCGATTCCAGACGGTTACGGGAAATCCTGCCTTAACGAGGTTCCCTGACATGGGTCTCCCCATGATCCCCAGTCCGGCAAAGCCAATTTTCAGATTCATTGGTTTTCCTCCATGTCGGGTTCAGTTTGGCGTTGGTTGCATAAGCCTTCCCGTCATCCGGGCTGTCGCGACGGACGTTGCATGAACTCGGATACTGCCTCGAGATCCTCAGGCTGGTCCACGTCGAAGCCGACTTCAGGGAAAGGGCAGACAAGCGCTCGACCTGTGCAGTTGAGCAGCGAACAAACTCGCCGCTCAACTTCCGCAACGGAAAGTTTCTTCATCAGGAATCGCAGGATAAAGCGAAGTCCGAGCATTCGGCAGAGCTTTATCGGGCTCTTCCTGGCAGCGAAGACTGACTGAATGGTCGACTTGCTTCTGCGGACAAACTCGCCATTGAGCAGCATCAGATTCCCGCCGGTGAATGTGCCATCCGTTAGTGTCGCGTACGTTCGTCTTGCCCGCGGGAAAGCTGCTTCACTCACTTCGCGCGAGATGATGGGATAGACAACGTCTGCATTGACTTCGGTTCCAGCGCGAACGATGAAGTCCACGGACGCGGGAGTAAGCAAGGGAACATCGCAGGTACAGATGAGACACTGCCGCGGCCATCCGAGCGATGAGAAACCGATGAAGAGATTTTCAACGACACTCACGCCCTGCTCCACAAGTTGAGCGCCGGCTTGTTGCGCGGCTTCAGCCAGGGCGGTTTCCCCTACGACGACCACCGTCGCGACCGAGTGTGACTCCCGTAGGGCATCCAGTACACAGTCGATACAGGTTCTGCCGTCGTGGAGCGGAATCAATGCCTTGCACGATGTGCCGGGGGGACCGATCAGTGAATCACCATGCGAAGATCGCGATGGTCCGCATCTGTTGGAGCCGGCGAGCAGTATGACGCTTGCGACGGGGGTTTCATTCTCTGTCATCGATGGGTTCCAATAGCTCGAGGTCGTCGAGGTCGAAGTCCTCGCGTGAAAAGTGGTTCTCTTCGTGCCTATACGGTCCTCCGTTATCCCCGGCATTCCTGTGTGGAAGGAACAGCCTACGGAAATGCTGCGGCATGAAGAAGGCTTTTCGCTGAAGATAGCAGGCGCACGCAAGCAGAACGACGAATGGAAGTTGAAGGTAGCTATAGGCCCCGACCGGCGGCAAAAAATCGAGCAACTCGCCGAATTTCAGCACTTCGCTCAATGCAAAAACGATGGTCGCTGCAATCAGGATACGCCACGTCTTCCCCACCTCTCCCGTCTTCAGCAGTCTGTATAGCTCAACAGCCCAAACCGTTGCGAAAATCGCGGCGAAAAAGCTCAACACATGAACGATCACTAAGGGATAAGTTAGACGATCCATGCGCTCAACTCCGGTAGCTGCGTTGCAGAAGAGGAACTCCACGCGCCCATCAGCCTACCCCTTCACAGAGTCTGTATTGTCGGCATGTCTGGCGGCCCGCGTCGGTCAGGCTCTCCATCGCGCTTCGAATATATTGCCGCGCGACTTCCTTGCCTACGAGTCGTTCGAATGAGGATATCTCTCGCGCGAGAGTCGCGCGGTAGATGTCCGCCAGTTCTTCGGGGAGGACTCGCTGCGGAATCGCGTCCTCAATCTTCCCCTCCTTAAATCGGACACCCATTCCGTGCCGCTTAAGGAAGCTGTTGATCTCGTGCTCAATGCCATCAATCATGCCATCGCCCAACAGTTGGCTGAACATCCACCATACAGTCTCCCCCATCGTAATGAACGCTGTCTGGATCTTTGCCTTTTCTCTCCGAACCAACTCATCCAGAGACAGTCGTTCTTCACCCTCCTCAAACTCCTCCAGGGGAGCAATTCGCGAGATTCCCGCGATGAACGCTTCCACCAATCTTGGGTCGAGCTGCGAACGCGCCGCCGTCTTAATGCCCGTAATCGCTCTGGAGGGGGAGAAAGGATCACGGTGTGAGCGCCGGGACATCATCGCGTCGAAGGTTTCAGCTACTCCGATGATGCGACCCTCCTCGGGGATTTCCTGTTCCCTTAGGCCGTTTGGGTATCCGTGCCCGTCCCACCGCTCGTGGTGAGTCTCAATGAAAGGAGCGATATGTGACAAGGATGGGATAGGGCGAACCATGTTTGCGCCGATGACGGGGTGCATGCGAATCCGCTCGAATTCCTCAGAAGAGAGACGCCCCTGCTTCTGCAGGACTCGCCGATCCATGTCGATGACCCCCACGTCGTGCAGCAACGCCGCGTGCTCGATGCTGTTGACGTGGTCGTCGAGGTAACCAAGCTCCTTCGCCAGGGTCACAGCGGCGCGACTCACTGACCGGGCGTGGCCCTTCGTGAACGGGTCCTTCATCTCAATGACAGTTGCCAGGTTCCGAGCAGTCGCTGCTTCGACCCCAAAATACATTATCGGTTTGCACCCCAATACGCTGCCGGTCGCAAAGTTTACGTCATAACGATACCACGAATTGTCCGAGTCAGGAAGACCTGCAGATCCCCATTTCTGTCAAGACGGCAAGCGGCTTCGTGTGCCGCGGAGGGTTGTTCATACAGTGCAAAGACACCAGAGCCGGTTCCCGAGAGCATGGCGACGCCGGCACCGCTGTCTTGCAGAATCCTTTTGACCCGCGCAACAACGGGCTGTAGCGGCATGACGACCGACTCAAAACGGTTGTAGGCCCCCGCGCATATCTCCCGGAAGATCCCATCCGCAAGCCCCGAAATGAGTGCAGAGGACGTTCGCGGTCCATCACGCTGCATGACTTCACAGTCCAGCGCTGCATAGACCTCCGCGGTACGGATACTTACTGGTGGCTTCACAATGAGAATCTCCCATTCACCCCGCGCGTCGATGGGGGTAAGTTCGTCCCCGATTCCTCGCCCGAGAGCACACCCTTGGCGCAGGAAGAATGGCACATCCGCGCCAAGCTGTCGGGCCAAATTGTGAAGCTCAGCGTCGTTCACATCAAGCTGCCAGAGTTCCCGTAGCCCAAGCAGTGTGGTGGCAGCATTGCTGCTTCCGCCTCCAAACCCGGCCGCCCATGGGATTCGCTTGTCGAGATGAATGGCTACCCCCCGGTTCTCACCGGTGGCCGCACGTAGCAGGTTAGCCGCCCGAAGGCAAAGGTTGGATTCTGTCTCAAGCTCACCCACCGTGCAGGCAAAATCCATCTCGCTGTCCGTCAGACGCAGGCTGATGCCGTCGCACAGGTCAATCGTCTGGAAGACCGTCTCGATATCATGGTACCCGTCCTCTCTCCTCCCGTGAACCTCAATGAAAAGATTAACTTTCGCTGGAGAGCGCAACTTCAGGTGGGCCCCTGGCCGCTTCTCAGAATATGGTGAGTTAATGTCGCGAACTCCTCTGTCGTCAGTGTCTCTGCGCGTCGTTCCGGGTCAATACCGGCATTCAGAATTCTCTCCCTCAATCCATCACGCGTCAAGGAGCAGTCTGCGCTTCTGACACCTGCTCGAGGATGCAACACGTCAAGGTTGGCCTGCATGGAGTTAAGGAGCGTCTTGCGTCGTTGTGAGAATCCGGCGCGCACCACTCTAAAGAAGAAGTCCTCATCGGTGATACTGAAGCGAGGGTGAACGCTGAGGTTCGTTCGGACAACTGCAGAGTCCACCCCCGGCTTTGGGTAGAAACAGTTCCGGGAGACGCTGCAGGCGATCTCGGGTTCACCAAACAGGCCGTAGGCCACTGCAATCAGACCGTACGCGGGGGTGGCGGGCCGCGCAACCATCCTTTCTGCGACTTCCTTCTGGAGCATTACGGTGACCGAACGGATGGCGCGCCGCTCAACGATGAACTTCCGCAGAATAACCTTGCTGATGTTGTAGGGCAGGTTCGCCACAACGTGACACTGGTCTCTGGGAACACCCCTGAAAACCGATATCAGTTCCGTTTCCCGGATGTCTTGCTGCAGAATTCGCACATTGGGGCGATCGGCGGTAGCATCGCGGGATGCGGAAGCCATGGCGGAGTCGATCTCGATCGCCGTGACTCGCTCCGTCACTGCGGAGAGCGCTCGTGTGAGCACCCCAAGTCCCGCGCCAATCTCCAATACATGGTCACACGAGCGCAGGGATGCGATTTGCAGTATTCGGTTGAGGACATTCCTGTCGACCAGAAAATTCTGCCCCAGCGACTGGCTGGGAGCGCGTCCAAGTTGCCGGAGGACACTCTGGACAACATGAGGTTGCCACAGATGCTCCCACTCCTCCCCATCGGGCCCGATGAGATGAGCGTGACTGGGAGTCGAGGGGTGCATAAGGTGTTGTGTACGCTCTCGGTGTACTCGCAGAGCATCTCGTTGGTGGTGATGCGTCTGTCAGTCGAGGATGTGAACCTTCACGGTGCGACGCCCGAACCGAATGGCTTCCTGGTGACTGTCATAGCCCAAGTCGATCCGGTTGCCTTTGATGGCCCCGCCCACATCCGCGGCAACGGCAAAACCGTAACCCTCAACGAAGAGTCGAGTGCCGAGAGGGATGACCCTTGGGTCGACAGCGGCGACCCCGTACCCGGCGCGAAGGCCGATGGATGTGAATCCATCCGCGTGCTTCCCGCAGCTCCGCGGGCCGGCGCTGTAGCCTGTCGCGTGCATGGAGACCACCTTTCTCGGTCGAATGCCGCCCCGCGAGGGCATCAGGGTACGGTCGCCCATGAGGACGACTCGGTCTGCGGGTTTCCTGTCGATGCGAGTTCTCGTAACCTTCTCGAGGGTCAGCGATCCGTTCTTCTTCCAGACCTCAACAGTTTGCGTGCCTTCCCCCTCGATGCCTTCCTTAATCGTTCGTTTCGTCCCCGGGCGGAGCGTATGGCTGAACTTGTAGATTGTCTCAAATCGAACGGCAATCGCTCTTTCAACGGTTGCTCTCTCGATGCGAACCACCTTGATGTAGAGACCTTTGTGGAGCTTGGCGCTTGGAGGGGGGGATGCGCGATCAAGCGCGGTCAGGGCGACCTTCTGCTCTTGCAACAGACCCTCAACGGTTGTCTCCGTTGTTGAAATTCGTCGTTTCTGACCGTCAACGGACAGCCAGACGGACAGGCCCGCTTTGTTTGGCGTCTTTTGGCATGACTCCGATGACTCGGCAGTCAGCCACTCGGGGCGCAACAGGATCGTGAGAGCCAGCCCCAGGATCGTCGCAATAGTGCCGGCGCGCAAGCGCGGGGAACGATGTTGCTCCTGAATTAAGCCCATGAGTCGGGGAACACCTCCTGTAACAGATATCAGCTCGGGCTCAAAGAGTCCGTGGTCCCGGGCCGTTGTGCATTCAAGATGCCTTTGGCCGGAACGATCAATGCGGACTTTTCTGGGCCCGACCGTAACCATGAGACGCCAAGGATGGTTTGAGGACTTCGCTGTGAGGCTTTGTTGGGTGATTCGTTTGCGGCGAATTCGGGTACGACTGTCATACAGTCTATCCCGCCATCCGAAGCGCGTCAACCCCTGTGCGCCAGGTCTGCAACGACGAATTCAACCTCATCGGGGACTTCAGGGAAGATTCTGAGAGAATTGACATCGCACGACGAACACCCCTATAATGCCCACACGACAGGGAACAAATGACAATATCTTCCGCAACATCCAGGTCTGACGGGTCGGGAAGTGCATTCAGTCCCTCAGTGCCACGCACGTTCCGCCCACGAGTCCTCCACAGGCTATTGCCGTTCTTTCTCATCCCCATCTTCGTTCCTGCTGCGTTGGGCAATCGGGAGTCGGGCCGGGTATTTTTATTCATCATTGATCGTGTGAGTTGGCGCGAACTCGACGTAGCCCAGGCAAAGTGTGATACCATCCGGCTCCTTATCGAAAATGGCGCGGTAGCCGCTCTGAACACACAGACGTCCGGAGGGATTTCGTCAGCGGCAGCCGCTGTGACCTTGAACGCCGGGACGCGTTCGCGCTGCGAGCCTATTTTTGCGCGTGCGGAGAGCCCCGGGACGGTTTTGGAACGGAATACTGCCAACCCTGCAAACCCGGAACACCGTCGAGCGACTCACGTAACGCTGTCCCCGCAGGTCATCGTTCCAGACATTGCGCGGATCAAGGAACTCAATCGACCTCTCGTGAAGAGCCGCCCGGGCGAACTCGGGCGTTTGTTGCATCTGGCTCAACTGCGGACGGCGGCGATCGGTTGCGGTGACGTCTTCCAGCCGGCAGAGGGAGTTCCGTTGATTCCGTTCCCGGGGAGCTCCGGAGAGGCAGTCGTCAGCTCCAATCATCGTCCCGCCGCTCTCATCGCGATGGACGGCGACGGGGATGTAGACTATGGAGATGTCAGCTCCAGATGGGCAGTCGGGGATCCGGCAGGCCGCGCCTTCCGGAAGATGGACGTGCACGGCAGTATCAAGGAGCTCGACGATGTGCTGCAGTGTCCTGCTGTCGCTTTTGTCGTTATTGACGTCGGGGATACACTGCGGGCAGACGAGGCGGCGCGCTGGGTTGATGCCGGTAAGACTGGAAGATACAAACGAGAGTCCCTCGTCACGGCAGATGGCTTGCTCTCAGCCGTCGTCGCCCGAATGGATAGGCGCACAGACCAGCTCATTGTCATCTCCCTCACTCCACCCGTCACACAAGATCGGCAGCTCTGCCCAGTCATCGCCTACGGTAATGGTTTTCCAAGAGGCTCTCTGCTGAAGTCCTTGAGTACTCGGAGGAGCGGGGTAGTGACGCTCACCGATGTTTCAGTCTCGATTCTTTACGGCATCGGCTTACAGCCGACTGCAGCGATGGAAGGAACTCCCATCGTGGCTCAGTCATTCTCCGGAGCGGAGGACTATGTGCTTGCCCTGGTCGGTCGGGCACACGCCCTGGATGCCGGTGGGCGCAACGCTTGTCTGGGAACACTCGCCTTCCTGGGTATGGGGGTACTGCTGTGGAGCTGGACCGTCATCCGTCGCGAATCACCTGCGGCGGGCACTGACGGGAGCGACCCGGAGCCGGTCCGCTGCGTGGGGCGTAAGAGGAGCGCCCTCTGCGTCCCCCAACTGGCGCTGCTGTTTCTACCCAGCGCCTTCTTTTGGGGAACCGACGTTGTTCTGCGCGTGGGCGCGCCGCTGGGGCTTGCCCTCATGGTTGCCGGTTCCCTCATGGTCGCGGTGATGGTTCGTGCGCTGTCTGCAAGTCGTCCAGTCGCGGTGATGCTGGCAAGTGGCACATTGCTGCTGAGTGTCATTCTCGGTCTTTGCGCGGGCGCCGATCTGAGCTTCAATTCACTTCTCGGATACTCCCCCTTCTTTGGAGGGAGGTATTACGGTCTCGGCAATATTGGCATGATCCTCCTTATCTCCGCCGCTCTGGCGTTTGTGGGGAGCTCCATCGCGAGCCTCCGAGACGGAATGGCTGCATTGCCAGTTTCCCCTTCCATTCTGGCGTGGGTATGCGTTCTCTTTATCGGTTGCCTTTTGCTGGTGGGACTTCCGCGCTTGGGGGCAAATGCCGGCGGATTCATCACGGCCGCGGCAGGCTTCGGAGTCACTGTGTGCCTGTTGATGCGCTTGACTCTGACGCGGCGGAGGACGGTCTTTCTCAGCGTATCGGTTGTCGGTTTGGTTGTGGCATTGACCTGGCTTGGAGCACGCTCGGAACGCGATGAGAGTCATCTATCCAGGCTTGTGGCTGACGTGGGGGCGTTTGGCGGCGACGCGCTGCTGAGTATGGTGGCAAAAAAGGCAGTGGTTTGGGGCCGTTCATTTCGCCACCTCCACTGGGACTTGGCACTGGGGGCTGTATTATTGCTTCTACATCAAGTGTGGCGTATGCAACGGAACGACCCGCGGTCGGCGCTTCGCAGGGACCCAGCATTGACAGCGACCGTCAAGGGGTTGCTGGTCGCTGCCATCGTTGGATTCTTTCTCAACGATTCTGGACCGGTCATTCCCGCTATCGCAGGTTTCGTGGGTCTTCCCGCACTTCTCTATATCCACTATCCGCTCCGAGAAATGTAACTTTTCCATCGCTTCCAGTTGACATGGGCGCGCCAGATTGTTAGCATCGTTACTGAGATCGTCAGCCAGGGAGGTACGCATCTTGACGGCCAACCGTCCATGACCAACCCGTCCCGCCATGTGCTGGCAGTGATCCAACCTCGATAATCCAGAAGGAGCTTTCTGTGGGACTTCGCCGTGTAGCAATTTGTCTAACAGTTTTTTCGACTCTGTGGGTGGGGTGCGTCTCGCGCGCAACGACCGTCTCTCAGAGCGACAAGTTATCCATCAGCGTTCCCCGCGTAGCGTACTCTCGCGGCGAGGCTGTGGAATTCACCACGACCTCCAAAGATGTTGGCAACATTGCGCTGACCATTCGGACGGTCTTCCCGAAGGACCGGGAAATCGATTTGCTCGTAGACCTGTTTCGGTCTCCAGCGACGAAAAAGAGCACGCTGGATACTTCGACACTGCGCCCGGGGATTCACAGGGTGTTTGCCCTGCTGAAGGACGATGGGAATCTTTTGGTTGATTCTGTGTCTCTGGAGATTGCCGTCAGAGAGGTGACGCCTCGGGGCGTGTCGCTGGGGATCATGGGTATGCCGGCTGACGTGGACCCGGAGGTCTATTTTCGGGAGTGGGGTTTAGTGGGGATCGATCATGCCGTGTTCGACTTCCGACCCGGACAGCAGGGCGAATTTATTGTCGATCGTCTTGACAAGGGACTGAAATATAGCATTGAGGCCATCCCTCTCCTCCACCTGAGTGAGTCTCCCAGGTTTGATGACACTTTTTCCGAAGAACTGCCCCCCGAACAGACAACTACCGCGGCGTGGGCACAGATTCTAAGACCTGGGGCGACCGTCGCGCGTGGGAAGGACGGGCGAGCGATTCCTTCCCCATTGGCGGATCAGTTATTGACAAGGGCGCGAGACTGGCTGTCGCTGACGCTGCGAGCTGCTCGCGGATTGCCGGGGTTGCGCACGATTGCACTCGACCAAGATTGGGCTCCCGCAATGCGCCTGATCGATGAGCATACCCCCCAAACCGAGGCGGGTGTCGGGGACTACTCGGAAGCAGCACAAAAGCGTTTCAGAGATGCAGGAGGGCTGGACCTCCCTTCCTTGACGCCTCGCGAGCCAGGCATTGTGGGCGCTGAGGATGACGCATATCTGAAATGGGTTCAGACCATCGGGACCCCGGGAGATTCTCGCGCTCCGAGCGTTGTCTCTTTCAACGCAGAGATGGTCAAGGCCATCGGAGAGATCGGTAGCCCCGCGCCGATGGCGATTCAGATCCCCGGAGGATACGCGGGAGAGCTTGGGGCAACCGTCGTGGTGTGCGACGACTACACAACTCGCGCTCCGGTTCTCAATACTGCATTTCTCATCGACCAAGCCCGTGCGCGTCAGGGCAGCTCCGTGAAGCCGATTTGGGTTGTGACCGGCCGCATGGGATCGGATGACGTCGTACCTCAGGCGGCGAAACGGATGGCCCTGAACGTTAAGATCGCTTTGGGGAAGGGGGCGCGGCACGTTTCACTCGACACCCACGAAGTCGCCTCCAGTCCGGTATTCAGGTCAACGGTGACAGACCTCTGCAGGATCGTTGATGAACTCGGTCCCTTCCTGAATACCATGGTACCCATGCGGATGCCGGTAGCGGTACTCTACAGCGAGACCACCGAGGCGTTTCAGCGCGTCGTTGACTGGAACGACGCCATGCTGCTCTGGAAGCGGAAACATCGGCGGTATGAACGTCCCTGGGAGCATCAACAGAGCTTCTCAGTTGCCTACCCATCGTTGTTGCGGGCGCAGGTGCCTGTCGGAGTCATCACGGAAGACGATATCGCTCAAGGCCGGTTAGGCAACTACCGTGCTCTCGTGCTGGTCAATCACCAGTATTCAACCGCTTCTCTCTCCCAAAAGATCGACGAGTACAAAGCAAACGGCCATCCCGTATTCGCGGACGAAAGCACCGTGATAGCGCCGGAGGGAACGATTCGCATTCCATTCGATGCCTCAGTGGTGAGCGCTATGGGCGAACTGGGACTGCGCCGTCAGGATACCGAGATTTCCCGGATTGTCCAGGATCGCATGTCGGGGCTGGTGGATGAGATGAGCCACTGGGTACGGCAGGTCAAAGAGGTTCCGGGCGTTGAATACCCCGTGCAGATCAACAGCGATGCGGTTGCGTACTCCATGTCGGAGAACGGTCATTGCCGTTATCTGTATCTCTACAATACCGACTTGGAGAAGTCGCGTAAGTTGCGCGTGCGTCTTGCGGGGCAGCAGAGCTACGTCTACGATATTGAGAGTCATCGAGAGACCCGCGTTGAAACCACCCCCTCCGGTCGTGCTGAGTTCGAGACGGAGATTCCTGCAGGAGACTGGAAGATATTTCTTCTCAGCCCGCAACAGATCGCGCAATTGCGAGTTGCGGTTGAGCGGTACGATCGGGAGATCCGTATTCGAGTAGGCGTCCTAAGTACAGCGGGTCTGGTGATCGATGGCAGCCATCCGCTTCGCGTGACCGTCCTGGATCCGAAGAACGATGAGACCCCATACTCGCTGTACACGTCGACCGACCGGGGCGAAGGCAGCGCGACGTTCCAACTGGCGAACAATGAACTGACGGGAAAGTGGAAGATCGAGGTCATGGAACTCTCAAGTGGCACCCAGGTAAAGCAGGTTCTCGAGATTCGATGAAGCTCGTGCCAAAGTTCGGAGGCACATTAGTATCCCGTTGGAGTTGGGCTGTCTGCTTGCGTTCGATCGGGCAGGATGCCCCATGAATCGTTTCTCCATTCAGCGCTTATGGGTCTTTGTTGTTCTGGCGTGTTGCTTTGGGTACGTCGTTGCGTTGCCTCTCGACCCCTACGATTATTGGTTGTATCTGAAAAACGGATCAGTCGCCCACGCTACAAAGAATATCGTGGATCATGATCTGTACGCCTTCACTGCCGCCGGCCGAGGGTTCATTAACCTGCAATGGTTGACGGAAGCGGCATACGACTGGGCCTACCGGACCGGTGGCATCGAGCTGTCAGCGTTTCTGCATGCCGTCGTCATGACCCTGGCCTTTGCGTTGCTTCTCGCCATCGTACAGAGGATGAGTGGCAACCTCAGAATCGCCGCAGGGGTTACCTTTCTTTGTTTCATTCTGTCGGCGACCAACCTCGCTCTTCGCCCACAGGGGATCTCAGTTATCTTCTTTGCCGCGACGCTGTTTCTTCTTTCAGCCCGCCGGTACTGGCCCATACCCCTGATTGTGGCCCTCTGGGTCAATTGCCATGGAGCTTTTGTGCTTGGATTGGCGATGGTGGGGATTGAGTGGATTGGTTCGCTCAGTGGACTGCAGTGGATCTCCGGCGCTTCCACTTCACCGGGTGCGCAAGTCCAGGGCAGTTCACGGCCACACCACAAAGCGCTTTTCGCCACGCTTGCGTTGTCGGTTGTCGCCTCCTTGCTGAATCCGGCGGGAGTTGGCATTTACAAAATGGTTGCAGGAATCGAGGCCAACTCGCGAGCAAATCTGCTGACGGAGTGGGACCCTCCTTCCATATTGGAGCCCACCGGATTCCTGTTCTTTGTAGCACTGCTGCTGTTGTTGGTGCTGCATGACCGGGGACGGCTGAAATGGAGCAATGCCCAACTGCTGACATTTCTATTCTTTACCTTGATGGCCTTGCGGCAGCAGCGTTCGGTCATCTGGTGGGGGATGGGCATGGCTCCGTTGTTTGCGCTGGAGTTCTCCAATCTATGCGGGTCAGAGAAGCCACCGCCACGAGGTCCGGCGCGACTGTGGATTGTGAACTGGGCGTTTGCCGGGATCGTCTTTTGTTACCTTGTGAGTTCCACTCCGTGGCTGAAGACCAACAACCCACTGGTCCCCGGCATCAAGCAACGTCTGGTTTCCCCAGACACTCCGGTGCAGTTAGCAGGATCGTTACGCGACCTCCCCGGGCCGCGCCGAATCTTCAATAACCTCGGGTGGGGTGGGTATCTTGCCTGGAAGCTGGACGAGCAGAAGAGAATCTTTTGCCACTCGCTTGTCTTCGTCTTCCCGAGTACAGTGATGGGCGACTACCTGCTGATAAGCAATGGCCACGCCATGTGGGAGGAACTTCTCGCGCGCTACAAGGTGGATGCCCTTATCCTCAGCAAAGTCGACCAGCGGCTGCTCATTCCTCTGGTGATGAAGTCACCGCACTGGCGGATTACATACGAGGACGAGTTGGGCGTCGTGTTTGAGGCGCGACGCCCGATGAATGCGCCCTGATTATTGCTATGAAAAATGACGAGGCGAACCACAGATGAAGATAATCCACGTAGCTGCAGAAGTCCTTCCCTATGCCAAGACGGGAGGGCTCGCAGACGTTTTGGGAGCGCTGCCGACGGTTCTATCCGGCATGGGCAACGAGGTTGCCGTTGCGCTGCCACTGTATCGGGCTGTCGACAGGGAGAAACATGGGTTGCAGACGGTGATTCCGTCCTTGGCCGTTCCGCTGGGTGACTCTCACATTGAGTGTCAGATATTAAAGTGTATGTCCAAGGGCGGGTTAGCTGTTTACTTTATCGCGTGTGACCCGTTCTTTGACCGCGACAAATTGTACGGTTACGCAGATGATGCCGAGCGGTTCATTGTATTTGATCGGGCCGTTATTGAGATGCTGAAGTCTCTCGACTGGCATCCGGACATCATCCATTGCCACGACTGGCAGACTGGACTGATCCCCGCGTTCCTGAAATCGCTGTACGCGGACGGCGCTTTTTATCGGCAGACTGCGTCCGTCTACTCTATCCACAATCTCGCGTACCAGGGGGCGTTTCCTGGCGAGGGATTCCCCTTGCTGCGGCTTCCATACGAGATGTTCAACTACCATGAGCTTGAGTTCTATGGCCAGGTGAACCCCATGAAGGCCGGTCTCGTATTTGCCGACGCCGTCGTCACGGTGAGTGAGCGCTACGCCAAAGAGATTCAGACGCCCGACTACGGAGAGGGACTGGATGCTGCGCTGCGGGAGAGAAAGGACTCTGTCCACGGAATCCTCAACGGCATCGACTATGAAAAGTGGAATCCAGGCTCCGACACGCTGATCCATCAAACATACGACGCGGTGAACTCGAGGGGCAAGGCGGAGAACAAGCGATTCCTTCAGGAGCGTGGCGGTCTTGCGCGCACCGGTCGCACGAGAGTGCCCGTCATCGGGTGTGTATCGAGACTGAGCTCGCAGAAGGGCTTCGATCTTATTGAGGCGGCTGCCCCACAATTGATGAACCTGGAAATGCAGTTCGTGTTACTGGGCGCTGGTGACGGCTACTACACGAAGCTGTTTGAGGATATGGCAAGGAGATATCCGCAGCAGACATATATCACTCTGGGAAGGTTCGACAATGAACTTGCTCACCAGATATACGCTGGCTCGGACTTCTTCCTGATGCCCTCGCGTTACGAGCCATGTGGACTGGGGCAACTGATTAGCCTGGCGTACGGGACTATTCCAATTGTGCGCGCCACGGGGGGACTTGCCGACACCATCGAGGAGTATATCCCAGGCGCAAACACGGGCAACGGTTTCCGATTCGATGAGTACTCGCCCGACGCCTTATACCGCTGCATCGAGAGGGCAGTGAAGATCTACCGATTTCCCCCGCGGTGGAAGCCGTTGGTTGAGAATGCTCTGCACTGCGATTTCTCTTGGGACGTGTCTGCGCGAAAGTACCTCGACCTGTACCAGCAGACTCTTTGTACGATGGCCTGTTAGCTGTCCCGATCTGCAGCCACTGTCCCGCATCCAATAGAAAGGCGCTCCGACGCACGTGACGTCGGAGCGCCCTTTCTTCGACATGGCTGCACTGACTGAGAATATTGGCTCGCGTTGCAGAGACTATTCTGCGGTTTTGCTGCGATACTGGCTATGCCTGTGGTTTCGCCTTGGATGGTAGCGGTGGGTTCCTCGTTTATTTCTTCTTCGGTTGCTGGGTAGGTGACGATTTTCGGGTATTGCGTCTTCCTCCTGTCAGTGCAGCCAAGGACGTGCCGTTGGCTTGCTGTTTCCCGCGGTCGCCTCCCCCGCCTCGCGTGGAGCGCGGCGGCGAAGCACCTCCTCCGGAAAGCGCGGCCAACACCTCGGCGAATTTTTTTGCGTCATCGAACTCCTTATGCACGGATGCAAAGCGAATATATGCCACGTCGTCCATCCGGAGCAGGTGTTCCATAACCTTTTGACCAACCCGTGACGAGCTTACTTCTGACGATGGCTCCTCGTTCCGCAAGGTTGTCTCGATTTGCTCAACGGCCTGCTCAATGCGTTCGAGCCCGATGGGTCGTTTCTCGCAGGCCTTCACCATGCCAATCTGGACTTTCCCGCGGTCGAATGACTCTCGCGTGCCGTTTTTTTTGATCACCACCAGCGGCATCTCTTGCGCCCTTTCGTAGGTGGTGAACCGGCGTCGGCACCCGAAGCACTCGCGTCGGCGACGTATGGCGCTCCCGGCTTCGGTGACGCGAGATTCCAGTACCTTGCTTTCCGTACATTCACACGCGGAACATTTCATATCGGTTCCCCAAAACGATCACTTCGTGCATTTGGGTCGGTATCGAAGTAAAGTGTGGTTGGTGTCGTCCCAATCTGGGTATCACCACATTTTGCGTGATGCGAGATTATATCACGCTATATGTGGGTCATCAACGATTCACAAGGCTTCTGGAGAGAATTTGCATGTTTTTCGATGGATTTGCCCGCGGCTCTGTTGAAAACTCGGAGAGGGCGTGCCGATGGACTGGCGGCGAAGCAATCATTGGATGCTTTTGACACGATGAGATTCGTCTCATATAATGCGGGACGATGGGACAGTGGAGCACGCAGAGGTCGCAATTAATATGGCTACATCACTACCCGGTCTGCTGGCGAACTATGTGAGTACCCGACACATGCTGGTCGTGACCGCGGAGTCTGCCTTGTTCGAGAAGGGGGTTGGCGATACTCCGTACTTTATCGATGACGCTCAACCTCACGAGACATATATCAAGCATGCCGCAAACACGATGGACAGGCTCGCAAGGAAGGTTGACGAGATCCGACAGACTCCGCTTGGCATGGGTACCGCCGACCTTAACGCTCACCTCGGACTTTCCGATGCCCAGCGCAGCGCAGTTCAGTGCACACGCCACAACGATGAGGTATACGTGAAAGTCTTTGCAGATCTCTTCGTTCCGGAGTTCAGGGAGGCCGAGCGCTACTGGGCGGGAACATTTTTCCGAGCGTACCACTGGGCATATCCGGACGCGAGTTTGATCGAGAAGTGGAATACTCGGTTCGGGGGCAGTCTTGAGATTGTAGAGAAAGCCGGCAAGAGGTGTCTCAGGTCACGAGACGCCGAATACCTGTGCGATGAATGGGAAGAGCGTCTGCTGCGTGAGGTGGGGCCTGCCATGCGTGACCGTCTGCATCGCGCGATGGAACGGATTGGCGCGATTTTCGAGATACTGGAGGAGAGCGATGCGTTTCTTCGACTGTCCGGTGCAGAAGGGGAGAGGCGTGCTCAGAGCGTCAAACGCAACCTTGAGGTAAGCATGGAGGACCTCGTGAACAGTTTCGACGCGTTCCGCGACCCGGTGCTTGTGCAAAGGCTTTCCACGTGTCCGACACTGACTATGGAGGTGATGTTCGACGCGGAAAAACAGCACGATGTTTCGTGGCGACCGGCGGCAGCTATTGTGTAGACGATAAGGACTTTCCCTCAACGCGCCCACAGGGGGCCATGGCTGCAAGCCTCGACCTGTACGCCGCGGTGTTAGCCTGGTCGATCCACATAACCACGGCATCTTCTTGCTCCGGAGCGTAGTAGCGTTTCCGCACAGCGACTGGGACGAACCCAAACTTGCGGTACAGGTTCTGAGCCGGAACGTTCGAGGCGCGCACCTCCAACGTGAACCGGGACACTCCTTCATTGATGGCCTGCGTCATGCTCTCCCACAATAGCAATCCCCCGATCCCCATCCGCCGATGGCGCGTATCGACGCTGAATGTGGTGATATGTGCTTCGTGCGCGATCAACCACATCCCCAAATGACCCACCACTTCACCGTCCATTTTTGCGATAACGTACCGGGAGGTGGGTTGGCCAATCTCATACCTCAGCGATTCCTCCGACCAGGGAGTGGAGGAGCTTTGGCGCTCGATTCGCGCTACTTCAGCGACGTCCTCGGGGGTCATCCGGAAAACAGCGGCGGTAGTGCGGGTAGTGTGGGTATCCATCCGACCTACCCTGTAACCACAATGCCTGCTTGTCTTTCGGCCTGCGACGGCATCAGGTAGAGGGGTTTGATTTCATCGAGAGCAGGCAGGGGCCTATCGACGCCATCACGCCGCAACCGTGCCACGATCATTCCTGCGCGACACACCGCCGGGCAGGTGTCGCGCGAAGCAGGAAACCCCGCGGCAAGTTCTTGCTGGTGCTTCAGGAACCCCTCACCGCATAGCGTAACCGGTGGCAACAGGTTTTTCATACTTTCACACAATGAAGGGATGGAATAGGGGCGCGGTTCGCGTTGCGCGACAACGTCTCCGTTCTCTACCCGATAGACTTGGGCGAGAACTTCATTGTGTCGACCACAGGCGAGGGGAACGATGGTCCCTTCGCCAACCTCGCTCGCGAGGGCGCATGCCAGACCCGTGAATGTTGGCACTCCAACAAGGGGTATGCACAGCCCTTGCGCGAGAGCTTTCGCAGTCGCAACGCCAACGCGCAGACCCGTCCAGCCGCCCGGGCCGAGTGATACCCCGATGGCAGTGAGGTCTGCGGGAGAACATCCTGCTGAGGTGAACAACGCATCGATCCATGTGATGATGTGCTGAGAGAGGTCGAAAGACGTCGTGTAGACAGCTTCTCGCGTGATATTGGGTCTGTCCCCGAGAGCGAAGCTTACCTCGCTTCCGGATGTCTCAATTCCGAGGACTAACAAGGGAGTCAAGCTCCTTTACGAGAGATCGGTAGCGTTTCCCGTGGGGGTGGAACTCCATGCGACGTCCGTTCTTCTCATGGGCGAATCGGATCTCAAGCTGTTCGGAAGGGATCCATTCCATGATGCGATCTGCCCACTCGATGACGCAAATCGATGAATCGTCAAAGCAATCCTCGATCCCCGTCTCCTGAATGACTACGCCGATTGGATCCAGTCGGTAGGCGTCCACGTGGTACAGCCGAAGCCTTCCCTCGGATTGAGTGATAAGGACATACGAGGGGCTGCTCGCATCGGGGATGCCCAATGCAATCGCGATTCCCTGCGTGAAACAGGTTTTTCCCGTTCCCAGAGGTCCGATGAGAGAGATGATCTCGCCCCCGCGAAGTCGGGCCCCCACCTCTCTCCCCACGCCATGGGTTTCCTCTGGGGAGTGGCTCTGAAGCGTAAGAGACGATTTCATGCCAGGAGGGGCCTTCGGCAAGTGGCGGTGCGTAAATTAGACGGAGTTGCAGAAGACCAGCGAGTGTTTGCCAATCCCGATGATGTCCTGATCGGTCAACTCCACCTCTCCCTCGAGGGGCTCCCCGTTCAGCAGGCTACCATTGATGCTGCCGACGTCTCGGACAAAGAAGGCGCCATTGTCCCAGTGGATTTCCGCATGATTGCGGGATGCGGTATGGTCGATGACGCGAATATCCTGATCGCTACCGCGCCCAATTGCGAAGACCTGAGGACCCAAGTTCACCGTCTGTATCAGACCACCGGAAGGTCCACGCACTTCAATTCGCGCGGTGACATCACCAAATTCACCCGCGGGGCCCGATGCAAGTCGTTCTCGGGCAACATTGAGAATGATGGTGTCCTGTTCTTCGTCCTCGTCAATATACCTGAGTCGTCGTGAAGCCTCCTGCATGGGGGCACCACAGAACGGACAAAAGCTCAGGCTTTCCTGTAACTCACGACCACAGCGATGACATCGTTTCAATTCGATCGACCCTACCTAAGAGATTTTTTTGAGTTGAGAACGGGTTGGCAGCTACTCCGGCACGAGCTCTTTTTCGCCGACGAGATTGTCCTGCAGGTACCACCGAACGGTCGTCTTCCCTTTGCCGCGAACCTTCACCGACACAGATTCTCCGGGAGCGTGTGCGCGGTCATATACCGTTTTTTCATTCCCGTCCTGGTCGACCGTCACCACTCTGAAGGTCATTTCATCGGGCCCGGAATCCGGTATCGTGTACTCGATGGCGCCTTCGACATCCTGTGAAGCAGGCGGGGGCGGTGGAGGTGGCGGTGGCTTTTCACCTTTGCTGATAGATAAATCCACTGGCATGTTCTTCTCGATCATGTGTCCGGCGCTTGGAGACTGACGAATCACGTTGCCCTTGGCTACCGTGGTGTTGAATTCCTCCGTTGTGCCTCCCAGCAACAACCCCTGATTCATGAGCGTGCGCTTCGCCGCGGCCACCGCCATGTTGGTTACGTCAGGAACTTGCGTCAAGTCGACTTGAGGTCCCAGACTACGCGTCAGGGAAATGACAGCACTCTCCTCGATCTGTTCACCCGGACGCGGCATCTGAGAAATGATATGATCCAGCGGCACTGTCTCGTGATACTCACCCTGAGTAGACCATCGCAGGTTGAGGGCGGAGAGTTCCTGCTCGGCTTCTGAGAGCGGACGCCCTACCAGGTTCGGGACAAGCACGAGCTCAGGTTGTGCCTTCTGAGCAACCATCAAACCCACACCGGCGGCCACCAGCGCGAGCAGTATCCCCAGCACCCACCCCATCGCCGCCGACCCCGGCCGCTCGATGGGACGCGGCGGGGTGCGCTCTCGCTCGTCATAGCGCACGTCCTGGACAGAGGGTGGACGGATCATTGTGCGGTCGAGTGACTCTGCACCGACTTTTTTCCCGCCGGTGGCAAGCGGGCGGGAGAGAACGACCGTGCGGTCAGCGTCTTCATCAACCTCCTTGCCTTTCTCGATACGCTCCAGGTCCTGTGCCATATCGAGCGCGGAGGAATACCGCTTCCGTGCGCTCTTTTGCAGCGCCTTGTAGATCACGTACTCCATCGCGCGGGAAACTCCAGCGCGTCGTTCCGAGGGGGCTGGTGGTTCCTCCTCCGCATGTTTCAGGGCCACGGAAACAGGATTCTCCCCCGAAAACGGCAGTTCGCCGGTAACCATCTCATAGAGCACCACTCCCAGGGAATATAGGTCACTTGCGTATACCGCAGGTTCTCCACGGGCTTGTTCTGGCGAGATGTATTGCACCGTGCCAACGATGGCATGGGTTTTCGTCAGCGAGTCCGATTCCACGGCTCGAGCAATGCCGAAATCTGTGACTTTGGCAATACCGCCGTCGGCGATGAGGATGTTATGGGGTTTGATATCCCGGTGAATGATCCTGTTCTCGTGGGCTTTAACAAGGGCGTGCGCCACCTGCTTCCCGATTCCGGCAGCGCGGGCTTCATCCAGCGGGCCCTCCTGTCGGATCACCTGCTTGAGGTTAGGGCCGTCGACAAGCTCCATGACAATGTAGAGCGCATCTTCGTCCTGACAGATATCAAAAACGCCACAAATGTTCGGGTGGCTTAGCTTGGCGGCTGCCTGGGCCTCTCGGCGGAATCGGTGGATGAATTCCTCGTCGGCCCAGAACTGCTTCCGCATCACTTTCACGGCAACATCGCGTTCCAGTAATTGGTCGAGGGCGGCATAGGTGACAGCCATGCCACCCTCGCCGACAACATGCTTCAGTTGGTAACGTTCGTTGAGGACTTTTTTCATTTGCAGAGACCAACGGACGACACAATGCATTCAGTATCGAGTATGTCGTCAGAGTATAACATAACGATAGGGCTTTGTCATTTTGCGATAAGTCGCCGGGAATCACACCCACACATCGTAGATGTATGTCGTGATTCAGGCGGCAGGCGCATCGGCCTTCGCCCCGAGAATGCGCTCACGGAAGAGCATTCGACGCTGGGAGAGAGGGGTCGATTCCAACCCTTCGGACGGCCTGTTCAACTTCTTTCCGCGCCTTGACCCGCCGCGCGCGCTCTCGCATGTCGTTAATGTCCAATTCGTCAGATGGGGGGAAGGTAAGGTCTTCTACGCGCTGTTTCGAGATACGGAGAGCCTCCCGGGCGAGACGTTGCGCCTCTGCTGTTTCGCCGGCCTGAGACAGTGATTCCGCAGCAGCAGTCAGTACAAGCGGCTCTCTGGATTTGGCGGCCTGGCGAGCGATGCGGTGGGCAAGCTCTTCTGCCTTGCCGCGCTCGTTCCCGGATTTGTACAGCTTGATGAGCGCGAGGGCCGCCGCGCCCGCTTCTTCCCGGGAGAAATGCTTGTCAACGAGAAGCTCGTTGGCCCAACGCTCCTCGTCGAGGTTTCCCAGTCCGTTTGCTGTTTCAGCAAGAATCGACAGTCCGGCCGGAGTGAAGGGGCTGTCTGGAAACTTCTCGGCGAGGGTTCGCAGGAGCCGTGCGGTCTCCGCGGGTTTCGGGCGCTTTAGCTTCACAGCCAACTCAAACATGGCATTATCCGCCCAGCGTGTGCGCGGGTATTGCGTGATGACTTCTTCGAGGGCATCGACACTGCAAAGCTGGTTGTGCCTCCGAGAAGCACACCGCGGTATCCCGCGTACTTAGCGAAAGCAGGACCTGCAAGGTAGACAACCGGTACGCTGCCATACACCCTGAACTGCTGAGAATACCAGAACTGCGCCGCACGGGGATCGGCGGCTTCGCGGGTACTGCCGTAGGAGAGCTTCATCAGGGCGCCACTCCAGACGTAAGCCAGGAGCACTGCTGTCACAAGGCAGCATGTCGTCGCCGTTCGCGCCGCGCTCTTTTGCGGCTGTGGACGAACGACCAGTCGAGAATGGCACCGGTACATGACGCCCGCAATGCCGAGGAGAACGACCTTGCTCACCATCCAGTTGCCCGGGGGCGGGTTCTTCCCGAGGCTCCCGGCAAGGCTCTGCAATGTGAGAACGGGATTCAAATCCATTCCGCCCAGCAAGTCCAGCGCCAGATACAGACCGGCGACGACAATCCCCGCCACCGGGTTGCGGAGCCACGTCGTCGCCGTAAGCGCAATCATGCCCAGAAACAGCGCAGAAGGCAGCCAGGCACATAACGATGCGAACAAAGGGAACTTGTCGATAGCGATCCAGCAAACGAGAAGCATCCCATCGACAATAGCGACAAGAAACAGGAGCGCAACGACTACGCGAAGCAGGAGAACGCTATTTACATTCAGTGGTTTTGAGAACGTAATCTCTTCAACGTGGGAGCGGTACTCGATCCCCAGTAGATGAGCGAAGAGAAAAGCGGCCAATCCCGCCCCCAGGCACTCGCCGGTTCGGGCAGCCACCGCCGGGGTGAAGAAGGACGCCATCGCCATGTGCCAGAACGTCGTCAACTGAGTTGCGGCGATGGGTATCACCAGCAGCCAGTATGTGTTTCCAGCGAGGATTCGCAGGTTGCGTTGGGAGAGAACTCTCAGGTTCGGGAGTGACAGGGCGCAGGTGATTTGTGTGTCCCCTCAATCATCACGCACGAAGTTGCACGTAACCGCTGTGGCTTGTGCATCCTGCGCATGGTTCTTCATGGGCAAAACGCCCATGCTACGCGCGGTGGCAAAGCGGGCTATTCTACCCGCGGTCCCATGAACACAATTAGCAATAGGAGTACCGAGATGGGGATCAACACGTAGCAGGCGTACTTGCTGTTGGTCGCCATTTCTGGCGTCATCACACCAATTGCTGGCATCGTGCTCTGCCGGTAGTAGTCAGCCCACTCGCCGAAGTATTCTTCAATGGACTTCTGACCTTGACCGGGGAGACCCTCCGTGTCCGTGCCCATGTCTGAGTTTGTCCAGTAAGTCAAGTCTTTACGAACCTGGTTGACTCCGTCCCACACGGGCTGCTTGTAAATAAAGCTCAACTTCTGCACACGGGCCGCGTATTTGTCGAGGGCCGCCACTGCGCGCCCAATAATCTCCTGCGCCCCGCGGATGTTCACCTCGCGCCGAGCCATCCGCAACTGCCACGTCACAGACCGACGGGTGAAATAGCCTGTCCCGAACAGGTGGTTGGCGCAAACAATAAGCGTAATGGCGAGAAAGACCCAGTTCAGCTTCTTTACGACGGCCATAATCGACCCCCCCCTGACAGAGAGATGGCGGACTTAAGTCGTCCACGTTGACTCGATTATACCAGAACGCGCACAGGAAACATAAAGGCCGGAGCATGATGCAGCCTGCTCCGGCCTTGGGATGGCCACTGCCCGCACGAAACGGACGGGTCATCGCGTATGTTGTTCGCGACGCTGCTGCAGGTTGGGGGTAGGGGAGACCTGTTGATTCAGTTCTCCCACGGGGGGCGCCATCATTGACACCTCGCCAACGAACATGTCCGAATGGATGAGCATTTCCTTGTACAATAGCGCAGAGCCGTGCAGCGTTCCCTTGTGGAACTCCAGTGCCGCGCCAACGCCATCCGTCTGTCCTGGCAGCCATTGGGCCGAAGCTGCGCGCGACAGGAAGGATTCAATCTCCTTGAGCGTCGTTGTGCCCGTCCACGCGTCCCCCACCACGTCCACGACATACGACTTCAGCAGCTTCGGGTAGAGAGCGCGGAACATGTCGGTGTCTCCGAAGATATCCACAGCGAGAATTCGTTTCCCAAACGTTGCAGCAACACCTACCACCCGTGGGTGAACCTCCGGAACGTCCGAGAGGGTTTTGATGTAGGGATCGATGTCGTCCTGTACCCGCTTGTCGGCGTACACTTCCTTGGCGGCGGCGGTCGGCGTTTCGACCTGCAGGCGCGACTGGTTCTCGGAGATGGACGACCAGACGCTGCTCTGATCCTTGGAGACTTTCGCTGCCTGACGAACTCTGTTGGGGACCGCGTATTCGGCCGCCTCGAACGACTCGGTTTTGTTCACCCAGCGCCCATGCTCGGTGCAGAAGACATGCACCTTCAGCTTGCCGCTGTCTGGTGGCGCCAGGAGATCGTTCTGCATCGTCCGGTCCTGCTTGGCGCCCTTCAGAATCTCGCCGCTCATGATGTAGATGTACTCGCCCGACGTGTTCTCCAACAGCACCGTGTTAACCTGGGCGCTTTCCCCCAGCTCTGTCACCCTCAATACACCGCGCTTCAGCGCCCGATCGAGAGTGAGATACGAACCGATGGGGAAAGTCGACTTGGCGATAATGGGGTAGATCGACAGCCCCTCATGCCTCCGTGGCTCCAGCACGGCGAGTTTCTCGAGATACTTCCCGATGATGGGATTCTGCATGCCCGGAACGTCGGGCGACGGCAGCACGCGACTGGAAATCGTGTCGACATTCGGTGGGGTCGAGAAGCCCTGGGTCGAAAATGCCACAACGCCAACAGCAATCAGCACCGCAGCAGACAACCCACACCACATCGCTCTTAGCAATGTTCGACCGTCTGTTTTCATAACCGTCCTCCCTCAAGGTAAGATTGTGGCATTAGACGGAGAATGCTCACTCGGAGTTCCGCGGAGGGATGGTAGCAGATGGCGATTGGCTAATAGCAGACAGCGGATATGGATTCCCTCCCCTACGAGTCTCTTAGATTAACGAGGGGAAGCATCCCCCGATACAAGGTAGCCATTCCCCCTCACCCTCGAACCCAAAGGGTTCGAGGGTGAGGGGGTGTTTTTATCCGTAACGAGTATACATCGCTACCCGACGCGATTGACATCTGCCCATGACGCGTTTTCATCCTGTCCACAATATCGGTTTGCGGAACGACAAGGTGAAAGGTGTGTCGGTGCTGCGGCTTGTATGACCGGTGCGATAAGTACTGCGATGGTTGCTGCGATGAGTGCGGTGTGAGTATGCTGGAAATATTTCGGGGAAGTCAAGCAACCCAGCCAGAAGAGTGCCAATCATTAGATGTCGAAGCGCAGGGGGGACTCTTGGATCGTCGCATCCCTGCATTGCCGCAAGCCCACTTGC
Source organism: Armatimonadetes bacterium CG2_30_59_28 (assembly GCA_001872605.1). Classification (GTDB taxonomy): domain Bacteria; phylum Armatimonadota; class Abditibacteriia; order CG2-30-59-28; family CG2-30-59-28; genus CG2-30-59-28. Next base: position 29,233 of record MNXM01000333.1, read on the forward strand.
GCTCTTTGGATCGTCGGGTTAGAATGCGTGGGTTTCGGCATTGGCAATCATAAAGAGGGGAGACAACACATTGGACAAGGTCAACATCGCCATCATTGGTTGCGGCGGCATCGCGGGGGCGCACCGGAAAGGCTATGAGGCGCTCTGGGAGAATGGGCTGAGAGAGTTCCAGATTGTTGCCGCGTGCGACGTTGATGAACAGAAGGCAGCGGACATGGCGGGGGCGGTGGCTGCATTTCAGGGGCAATGCCCCGAGGTGTACGCGGATGTCGATGCCATGTTGAGTTCCTGCAGCACCATCGACGCGGTGGACATTTGCGCGCTGCACCGTCCGCACCACATACTCGCGAATGCGTGTCTTGAAGCGGGGAAGCACGTCACTATCGAGAAGCCGCTGGCCATCACCCTGCGCGCCGGAAAGACCATGTTGGACACGGCGGAGAAAACGGGCAAGCTGCTGTACGTGGCGGAGAACTACCGACGCGACATCCGCAACCGCGCCGCCAAATGGGCGATGGACAAAGGAATGATTGGCGCGCCGCGGACGTTTCACTTCACCGACGCGCGTGAGCGTCTCTGGTACTGGGGGTGGCGTGAACACAAACAGGACGCCGGCGCGGGTTGGTCGCTTGATGGTGGGGTTCACTTCGCCGATCTGTTCCGTTACTATCTCGGTGAAGTGGACGAGCTGTACGCCATCGTCGCTGCGTATAACACCACTCGCTACCGGGATCGTGAAGCGATGGCAGATCCGGTGGAAGTGGATGTGGAGGACACCACGCTCGCGTTGCTGAAGTTCGAGAATGGCGTCACGGGCCAGTGGTCCTCGTGCTCCGTCGCGCCGGGGAGGGAAACTGCCGACCGCATCATCTACGGTGCCGAAGGTTCCCTCGAATTTGGCGGCGGACTCCAGACGCGAACGCAGAACCTCAGCAGTGACGAATTGGTCGAAGCCTACCGCAAGGACGTGTCACATGATGAGTGGGAGCGCAACTTCCCGCGGGACATCATGGACCCCATCGCCACCGAGTTGCACGACTTCATCCGCTGGATCACCACGGGCGAAAAGGCCGAGACCGACGGACTGGAGGGCTACAAATCGGAAGCCATCCCCATCGCCCTGTTCGAGTCCCACGCCCTCAACGCGCCCGTCAAGCTCGCCGACGTGGAAGCGCTGAAGCACGAGCTTTACCAGAACGAGATCAATGAGGGGTTGGGGTTGATTGCGTGAGGCTGACGGCGCAACGCGGCTGTCCACCGCCTACGCAATCGTCGTCGTTCTCGTGCTCGTTCCCGTCGTCGAAGGCAGTTGCGAGTTCGAGCCCGACCACGAGCAGGAGTACGAGTAGAAGCGCGATTCTCATCTGATGTGGCACTCAAGATAAAGCAGGCGTGGATGATTTCTCCGGCTGCTGTGAGGACTTGTCCGCCTCCTCGCTCAGCAGCGTCTCCATGATTTCCTGAATCACCCTCGGAAGATTTGGCTGCGAAAAGCTCATCCCCGGCGCAGGAACGCGATGGTGTTTGATGTCGGGATGCACATGCTTGTGATGAGGTTGCGTACTTTGGAGCGACGGGTCGTCCGGATGTGGTTGCGGGTCATACCAGTAGAGCTTCGCGCTGGCTCGCCATACCTCATACCCATACCCATCGATCATTGCTGGCAGCCGATGGTAGACGATTCTCGGGCGCACGACTAACCGCACGTCACCGGGGAAGTGCACCTCCCCTTCAATGCGTGCAAGGCTGCCTCCGCGCCGGATAAAGCGAAGCGTGGAATGCTCGATGCAGGGGAACGTCTCGGCGAGGCTGTATATGAACAGCTCATAGTCTTCAGGCGTGCGGAGTTCGTTGCTCATGCCGCCACTCGAATCAAACCCGCAAGAGTGGGTTCGCTGTGTTGAATCCTCTGAACTTCGTCGCGATACATCGCCTGTCTTGCCAGCCATGTCCGATAGACGCTGGCCCATTCACCGAAGTCCAGTACCCAGCGATCGTCTTCCGGTTCCTCGCCGCTCATGTATGCCGCGTAGAAGGTCTCTGAACGCACACCGTACCTGCGCTCAAAGGTCAGCATCTCTTCCTCAAGAGAATGGATGTCTCCGAGGATGTCCTGGAGCGTCATGTTACACCTCAAATACGGAGGGTATTGAGTTCTCCCGCCGCCGGGTAATGATTCCGCTGTGTATTCTATCGACCCCGGAGCGGCGAGTCAATCACCCATTCCGGGTGCATAGATAACCAGTGGTCAGAAGGAAGCCATGCCGCTATTCCCACCACCGCTTATTGAATGCGTCGACCCATTCCCCGCATTACCCAATTCCCATCTCATTGCTCGCCTCAGTCAGTCCTGCGAGATCGTGCACCACAATGCGAAACGGCATGGCGGGGTTGAGGGAGTCGGGCGCGCCGGTCCAGGTGCGGATGGCGGGGTCTCGGATGACGGTGACCTGGTTCCATACGCCGTCGAGTCCGCGCTGCTCGATAACAAACTTCACGAAGTCGGCGATGCCGGGAAATGCCCAGGTGATGGTGACTGTCCCGATCGAATCGGGATCTTCGATGCTCTCTGACGCGGCTTGCACGCTCGCCAGTCCCGGAGCCGTCAGCGGCGGGGGCGGCAGAGCGTCGAATCCCGCCTCGGCTTCTCCGTAGGTTTCCTCCGGCGGTGGAGCGGTGGGTGCGTAGGTCAGTTGATGCGTGATACTGGTCGCCACGTCGCGCCCGTCGCGGAACGCGCGAATGGCAACACACACCACCTCGACGGGGTCGGCATTGGGGATGATCGACGCGGCGGTGGCGGTGGGCGGCACGGTGGGTCCGATGTGCGCCCCCAGCAACTGCGGAGTCCTCCCGCACACCGCGGCGAAGGCGTCCGCGTCTTCGGTGTGGTTGGCGGTGAAAGTCAGGTTGATAAAGGCGCCGTCAATCTGCACCGTCCCCAGCGTAATCTCCACCGGCGGCGGTTCCGGCGGCAGCGGCCCCAACTGGTCGATGGGGGTGCAGATATCCCACACCTCATCCATGAACTCTTCCGCGTCTCGTACGATGGACACGGTCTCGGTGTAGCAGGTCATCTCGAGATTGTAAGTCAGTCCGCCGCGGGTAAGGTTGTGACTGCCGATAAACACGCGGCTGAAGTCGGCGACCACGACTTTGGAGTGCAGCGTCTGGCCCAGGGGACCGAGGCGAGCGCCGTGGCGTAGTTTTCTTCCGACACGTCGCGCTCGTAGCGGGAATGGTTGAGGGCCACCTCCACTGACACGCCCCGCGTCACCGCTTTGGCGAGGGCGTCGAACACCTCATGGGGACGCGTGCGCTGGGCGTAGCTGAGCTTGAAGATGAAGGTGGCAATGCGGATGCGTTTCTCCGACTCGCGAATCACCTGCATCAACGCGTCGAAGAACAGCGAATCCGGGTAGGTTACCGTAGTGCTCGCAGCCATTGGTGGTGAGTGGTGAGTGGTGAGTAGTGAGTCGTGAATGGGGAATGGTGATTTCCCACAGGCGAATAACTGATGGCAGACAGGTCATGAAACCTGAAACTCATACGAGTCCAACGGATCCGTACCAGGACCGTATGGCCCGAAACCTCACCCCATTACCCCCCATTACCCAACACCCCAATTACCCTCCGCTCGCGGGGGCGGGCTTCTTGGATGTGCCGGAAAGCTGCGCTTTGGGGAACCGCTTGTACGTGGCCGATTTCTTGCCTTCCAGCACGCCGATCTGGTCGCGGACCTTCTTCACGTCCTCGATGATCCCGTCGCGCATAGAATCGATCTCGCCGTTGGTCGCCTTCAGTTTCCGTTCTTCCGACCGGCCGCGGTGAGCAATGTGCCATACTGATCGCGTTTCCCTTTCAGCGTGGTCAGCGTCACGTCGCCCGCCGAGAAAGTCTCGGCCAGGTCCTGCTCCATCGCCGCAATCACGTCCTCCAGCAGATCAAACACGTCTTCCCGAGAGACATTTGCCATGGGTATTCCCCCTCCTGATATGGATATGGACTTCTACGCCCGTGCGGGCAATTATACTCCAAAGCGGTTGCCGCGTCCAGCGCGCGCGTTATGCCGTATCGCGCGCGCGATGCTCGACTCCGCGCTCACGCCATGCTGCGCCGCGCGTTGGACATTGCCTTCCGCGGTCGCGACATTGACCTCCGCGC
>MNXM01000145.1 GCA_001872605.1 Armatimonadetes bacterium CG2_30_59_28
GGTTGAAAGGGGAGAAAAGATGTCCTTTCTTGGCGCTCGGTAGTCCGTTGTGTGAGCTACCGGACGCTGAAGCGATCCGGCGTCTAATGTCGCAGAATTTACGAAAGGATGCAGTAGTCGTCAGATGCAGCCCAAGCGACGAGCCACATTAAGTCAGTGACCGAAGGTAGTCGGCAAGTTTCTTTGCCGTGTATTCGATTGCCTGTGACTCCGTCTCGAAAGTCGCCCCTCCGACGTGAGGAGTGATAACGAGGTTGTCGTGGGTACGCGCGTATCGAATGAGCGGGTGGTTGTAGAGGTCCTTCCGCCACTCGCCATGAATCAGATCCAGTCCGGCGGCGCCCACCTTTCCCGATTCCAGAGCACTCAGGAAGGCTTCTTCATCGATCAGTCCGCCCCGCGAAGTGTTGATCAGAATGACCCCGTCCTTCATCCTGTCAAACTCATCCCAGGAAATCATTCCGCGAGTTTCGTCCGTGAGATGCACGTGGAGCGCGATGATGTCGGATTCGCCAAGAAGCGTGTGGAGGTCAACTCGCTCAACTCCCTCGCATTCGAACGGCACGGGGTCGTGAGCAATCACGCGCATTCGGAAGGCCCGCGCATATTGAGCGGACATCTTCCCTAACCGACCGTAGCCAATGATTCCGAAAGTTTTGTGTGCAACCTGGTGGCCACGGAACAGGACGCGAGCCCAGTTTCCCTGTTTGGCCGCATCAAACGCAAACGGAATTTTGCGAACGCAGGCGAACAACAGGCCGAACGTCAATTCAGCAGTGGCGGTGAAGCGATCGAGGAGATCATAATCGTGCTTGATGGAGATGACCTCAATTCCCTTCTCCTCGGCGAGCTTCACGTCAATATGGTCGGTCCCGGTGGAGCTTGTTGCGATGACCTGCAAACGCTGTCCCGCGTTCAGCACGTCCGCGTTCGCCCGAACGTGAAGTGAGGCGAAGTACGCATCGAAATCGGGGATCATCTCCACCAATCGCGTCTGGTCCGCATCGACAGACACCACGTCCGCCACCGCATCCAGGCAGTCGAGCGCCCGGGGGTTCGGGGTGAGGTCGGACATGTTGAGTACGCGACCACGCGACATTGGTGTTTCCTTTCCGAAGCGTACAGGTTCTGGAGGAGGGCGGGACGTGGCGAGGGCTGCAGGCGCGTCACTCCAGACCCAGTCGTCGCGGGGCGCCGAAACCTCGGTCGATCATGAGCCGGGTCCGATGGTGCCGGAGGTGAGGAGGGCAGCATCGCCCTGACATGCAGGCGCCCTTACCGAACTTTCAGCAGTTCAACCTCAAAAACGAGTGTCGCCTTGGGCGGAATAACCGGAGGCATTCCGCGATCTCCATACCCCAGGTCGGGGGGGACGGTCAACTTGCGCTTCCCTCCAACCTTCATGGTAGACAGCCCTTCATCCCAACCGGGTATGACTTCTCCGCGCCCAAGTGAGAACTCAAATGGTGTGCTCCGATCCTTGCTGCTGTCAAACTTGGTGCCATCGGTAAGCCATCCGGTGTAGTGCACGACCACGATGTCTCCCTGTTTAGGGGTGGCGCCAGCTCCCACTTTCAGCTCCTCATACTTGAGTCCGGAGTCCGTTGTCACAATGCCTGATTTCCCCGGCTTGCTCTCAGCGTCTGCCATGCTGCCTGCTTCCTCCTTGTTGCTGTCCGCAGTTCCCTCATCAACAACCGGAGGCGCGGGTGGCTTCTCGGTAATGACGGTTACCGCTTCCTCTTTCTTCGAACAACCGCCGATCATCAGACCGGCCAGTAGTAAAGCTATCCACAATCGCAAACTCGTTCTCCCCTTTCATGCAAAGAAAGAGAGGCAGTCTTCGCTTCTCGATGAGCAACGAAGCTGCCTCGCAATTTTCTTGTCAACAGCCCTCATTGAGCGGGCAGTCGGTATCTCCGCTACCGGCCCGGGGCTGGTGGTGGAGGGGATGCGGGTGGTTGCGGCGCCGGTGCAGCCTGAGGGGCCGGAGGCGTTGCCGCCGTTCCGGGCACCGGGGCTGGTGGAGCAGGCGGCGCCGGCATGGCCGGGGCCGGACCTGCCGCCTCTGAAGCGGGAGCCGGCATGGTGGCATCCACTTGGACATCAACATCGATTCCCATCTGCTTCATCATTCCGGCGACCTTCTCCACGGCGGGAAGTGCGTCTTCAGACATCGCGCCAACCTTCTCAACGGCAATGTCCAAGCCGGCGATCAGGTCGTCCATCATCGTCCATTCCTCTTCCATCCCTTTCACCTGGTTGGCTTTTCTCCAGACCGTAAGGATCTCCTCCAGTCCGGAGCGCGCCTCACCGTAGTTGAGACCTTCCATCGACTTAAGGACGCCGTCCATCTGCGGTCCTGTATCCTGCAATGTTCCTCCAAAATAGCTGGTCACGTCCGCAACCAACTGCTGGTCCCGCCTTTCATCGATGGCATAGTATGCGCCCGCGCCAATCGCCGCGCCCACAATCATCGCAAACAATACGCCTGCGGGGGAAAGCCCCTTTCTGACCGGGGGCTTGGGCTTGGCAGCCTCCTGGGGTGCGGTCTCAGTGATAGTTTGTTCTTCGCTCATTCATTCACCTCCTTTCATTAGTCGTGATAAGTTATTCCGGAAACTAATGGCATGCTCTTCGGCAACCGTAGCTTCGCTCTGCTAAAGCCCAAACAGCTCTTTAGCATTCCTGTAAAAGATACGTTCCTTTTGCTGAACTGTCAAATCGGCATCTCGCACCATTCCGGCAACGAAGGCCGGATTAATCAGCGTGAGGTCGCTGCCGAACACCAGACGACGATCACCGATCTTCTCCACAGCCTTCTTGATATGATCTCGAGCGGCGTGGAAGGTGCATGGCCCCAGGAACAGGTTGAAGTGATCCGATGCCACCTCCATCCCATTCTCCCAGGCATCACCGCCCATGTGTGCGAGGATGAAGTTGAGGCTCTCAAACTCTTCCAGAATCGCTACCAGTTTCCTTACCTCACCATCACCGTAGCAGTATAAGAGGATTGGCTTGTCGTATCGTCTGCAGGCGTTCAGGCAATCCTTCACTTCGGGGGCATCAATTTCGATACCCAGGGTCGAAGTGTGCATGACAACCCCAAGGAAGTCTTCCTTATAGAGGTATTTCCGCAGCTCACCAATGGACGCCTCCACGTAGTTGGGGTTAACGGTGGCGTAGCCAAACAGCCGTTCTTCGCCGTCGATGGCTTCGGCAAGCCGCTCATTTCCGCGAACAAAATCGTGTCGGATGCCCTCGGTGGCGGAAAGGATACATTTCTCAATGTCAAACCGCTGGAGAATGGAGGTGATGGCTTCCACGGAGGAAGCCCGGATTGGGTTGGGACGCGGCCCCCATTGCGCTATGACGTCGATTACAGGCAATTCATTCTTTCCGGTTCCGTTGCGGCGAAGCTGCAACTGTGGTCATCAGTTTACTCGGTCTTGGCCGCGAGGACGCGGCGAATGTTCCCACCCAAAATGTTGGCCCGGTCGTTGTCCGATACTCCCGCTGTCGTGACGGACAGGTACGAACTTGCGAAGTACCGCAAAGGCGCGTTCGATCCAAAAACAATCCGATCCGGCCCCACCTCAGAGACGATCACCTCGAAGGCGTCAGGAGAATTGAGCAAGTGAGACTCCAGGTAAATCTGCGCGCAGGATTTCATTACACTCAACGCTTCCCCGAGATTATCACAACTCACGCTTGTAAGGATGACGGGGGTTTGATTGAATGCCACCTTTTCCGCAAGCATCGTTGCGTCTCCCATTTGGGGAGCGGGAATCATCACGGGCTTGCCAAGTTCATTCAACTTCGCCAATACGTCTTGCAGCGGAGAGAAGTTCAGGGGATATCCTTGCAGGTCGGGAAACAGACGGAACAGAGAAAAGCCCTGCTCCGAACGCCGCTCCAATTCGCTGAAGCAATCAACGTATTGCCTGGGGTCCACGGTGGCCACCGGGACCATGCCCTGGAATTGCTGCGCGAGGTTGAGGGTTTCGTCATTGCCTGCGCGATAGTCGTGGAAAATGCCAGTGGTGGAGACTGCGAGATACCGCGCAACGCCCCCTTGCTGCATCACGCGCGCGAGCGCTTCCGGAGAGATGTCCATCTGTCGGGTTGCCCAGAACCCACAGATGGTGTTAGCGTCGATGATCGGCCGTTGGCTTGACATTACCGCAGACACAGACTCCCCGATACTGCAATTTCACGCCAGGCTGATGCTATTCCTCACGACAGGAACATTCCCATCGCGCGTTGATGAATCACGCGATAATTGAAACGGCTCTGCGATGGCGCGCTCACGTGCTGGGACGGCATTATACGACATGGGTCGGGAAGCAGTCAATCACGAAAATACCCGTTGCGGAGACTGCGGAGACAAATCTCAACGAATAACTACTCAGGTACAACATTTTGACAGGATTGACAGGATGCACCGGATTCTGCGAGTTCGCGTAGATCCTGTACATCCTATCCGAGTACGTGAGTAGATACCTCAACGATTGGCATCGAAGGACTCGCCTTTCCACTTTGCGCCTGACCGCGTGCGGTCCTGTCGTCGGCGCAACGTTTCCGCCAGTCGCCATGCGAGCCGCATGTCGCGAAGAAACAGTATCAGTAATGCACACACGGCAAGCCACCCAACAAAGATTACTCCCGTGAATATGAATTGGCTGTGCACAAGTACCTCCATCTGTGTCCGCAAACGGCGTGGATTATACAGCAGAACCACTCACTCCGGCAATAGAGTCAAAGTAATATGGCTCCACACGACTCGCATGTCTCCGCTCTCTGAGTTCGCGTAGTTCTGTGTCCACACAGTCCGCAAAGGACAATATCAAACATCGTCTCCGCCTTAGGGTTATCCAATAGTCGCTCAACCGGCTCCTGCTGACGCGACCTATTAGCCTCGAAGTCGTCAGCGCAGACTATCCCACGGCGTTTGCGCCTGCGGACATCCGCTTCCGGCGCGGGCAGATTGGGGAGCGCCAATCGATCAGGAAACCGCTGTGCCCTGTTACTCATGCTACACCGTTCGCGTCAAAATTCCCGCAGGGGATCATGCAACCGCAATATTCTAACACTTTGGGCGCCACGCACCAAACGTTCTATTCGCCACCGCGCCGGTCGTTGCGCAACCATTCTGCTGGTTGTGTCGCGCTGAAACACTGTGCTATAATCCCTTCCATAGATTGAGATCGCGGGGTGCAGTTGCCAGAAGACGCGGTAGATACATTGGGGGATGGAGGCGGTGACCGACACTACGCGGTAGTGGTCGCCGGAGTGTGGATCGGTGCGTGCATTTTGCTGCGCTTGACGATTCCGCACATCGTCTTCCCCAGCGTTTTCTGGAGCACCGTTGTGGCAACGATTGTCTTCATGGCGCTTTCTCTGGGAATGGTGTACAGCGCGACGCGTATTGAAACGCGAGTGGGCGCGGAACTCGTCGCATTGGGGATACTGGTGGCTGGTTTCCTGCTGTTTGACGCCATCGGTGCCGATGCGGCCTCAGAGCTATGCCTGGTGCTCGGGGGGATCGCGTTTGGGAAGATTCTCTCGCGATTGCTGCGCGACGCCAACATGATTCTGCCGGTGGCCGTGGTGGCCGGGATCGTCGATATCTGGGGTGTTAACTTGGGTGGGCCCGTGGCCCAGATGGTTGAGAAGACGCCGCAACTGTTCCATAAGATGACGGCTCAGATACCATCGTTCAGCACCGGCGTTGCTGGATCGCCAAAATATATCGCCCTCATCGGGGTGGGAGACTTTGCATTCCTTGCCTTGTTTTTCGCGTCCCTCTCCCGTTTCGGGTTAAACGCGGTGCGGGCATCCTGGCTTTCGGGCCTAACGCTATGCACGGGCATGCTGCTCGTCACGCTTGCTCCTGTCGGCATTGCGTTGCCGGGGCTGCCGTTCATGGTGGTGGGGATTCTTCTTGCCAACCGGGGGAGGTTCCGGTACACGCGCGAAGAGAAGGTCGCGCTGGCCTATGGAGGAGCCGCGCTTATTCTGTTGCTCGGACTGGCTTCACTCGGGATGCACAACATGCGATAGTGAGGGATCTTCCCTGTCCGTGGCAGTTCCACGCCGCACCAAACTGAAGGACATTAACCGTGGCTGACAACTACAACTTCCGGGGCATCGAGACCAAGTGGCAGGCGCGCTGGGCAAACGATGGACTGTTTCAGACCAGACAGCATCCCGGGAAACCCACATTCTACTATCTGGACATGTTCCCCTACCCATCGGGGAAACTGCACATGGGGCACATGCGCAACTACACCATCGGAGACGTCATTGCGCGTTACCATGCAATGCGAGGCGAAAACGTGCTGCACCCGATGGGATGGGATGCATTCGGGCTTCCGGCGGAAAACGCAGCCATCAGGAACCAGACACATCCTCGCGACTGGACGCACCGGTGTATCGCAGAGATGCACCAGCAGTTTGGGCAAATGGGAATCAGTTACGACTGGCAGCGCGAGATTAGCACCTGTGAGCCGGAGTACTACCGCTGGAACCAGTGGCTTTTTCTGCAATTTCATCAACGCGGACTCGCGTACCGGAGCGGGAGCTACGTCAATTGGTGTCCCTCATGCTCGACGGTTCTGGCAAATGAGCAGGTGAAACAGGGGCAATGCGAACGTTGCGACAGCGCGGTCGGCAAACGCCGTCTCAACCAATGGTTCCTGAAGACAACGGATTACGCCCAACAACTGCTGGACGACCTCCAGCTTCTCGAAGACTGGCCCGAGCGTGTCAAAGCCATGCAGCGCAAGTGGATCGGTCGCAGTGAGGGGGTCGAGTTTTCGCTGCCCGTATTGAATAGTGACGTCTCATTGGAGGTCTTCACCACTCGCATCGACACCGTCTTCGGCGTGACCTTCATGGCGCTCGCGCCCGAGCATCCGTTCGCGCAGGAGATCGTCAGAGGGCAGGACAACGAGGCTGCCATCACCCAGTTCGTCAACCGGTGTCTCGCTCAGACGGAGATCGAGCGCGGCGCGGCGGACATTGAGAAAGAGGGAATCTTCACGGGACGGTATGCCACCAACCCCATGAATGGTGAAGCTGTCCCCATCTGGGTGGCGAACTACGTCCTCATGGAATATGGGACGGGTGCAATCATGGCCGTGCCTGCCCATGACCAACGCGACCTCGAGTTCGCGCGGAAGTACAACATCCCCGTCCGCCCCGTCATCCAGCCGGAGGGTGTTGCCCTCGATGGAGACACCATGGCGGAAGCGTATATTGACGATGGGTTGCAGATCAATTCCGGTCAGTTCAACGGTCTGGCGAACAGACAGGCTCAAACAGCCATCGCGGAATACATGGAGAGAAACGGCATCGGGCGTCGCGCCGTTAACTTCCGACTCCGCGACTGGTGCATCTCCAGACAGCGGTACTGGGGAACACCCATCCCCATGGTCCATTGCGACACCTGTGGAAGCGTTCCCGTGGCGGAGGGAGATCTCCCGGTACTGCTGCCCACCGATGTTGTTTTCAGAGTGGGAGAGAACCCGCTCACGACGAGTCCATCTTTCGTCAACACGACATGCCCCCAGTGCGGTGGACTGGCGCGCCGGGAGACGGACACGATGGATACCTTCTTCGATTCTTCGTGGTACATGCTCCGCTTCGCAAGTCCTCATTTCAGTGAGGGGCCGTTCCACGCGTCCGACGTCGAGCGGTGGTTGCCTGTCGACCAGTATGTGGGCGGCGTGGAACACGCCACAATGCACCTGATTTACGCTCGGTTCTTCACAAAGGTCCTCAATGACCTCGGACTCATCTCGTTCCGTGAGCCTTTCCGGCGGCTCTTCACTCAGGGGATGATTGGCAAGCCCACGTATTGGTGTTCCGAATGCCACGGATACCTGAACCCCCCTGCGGACATGGAAGAGCCGCCTCCCGAAACGGACGCGAACTGCCCGCGCTGTGGACATTCCCTGGAACGACGGGTCGAGAAGATGTCCAAATCCATCGGCAACCTCGTGACTGCAGATGAGATGTGCCAGACCTACGGCGCCGATACGGCCCGAGCCTACGTGCTGTTTGTCGGTCCCCCGAACCACGACGGAGAATGGAACGACGACGGCGTGTCGGGAGTCTACCGTTTTTTGAACCGCGTGTGGCGATTGGTGTCCCTCCACATTGACTGGTACGATCGCAACTGGGAAGACTTGTTATCCGAAAACAACACACCCTTCCGCGACGTTCGGCGCAAGACACACCAGACTATCGAGAAGGTGACGAGCGACATCGAACGGTTTTCCTTCAATACTGCAATCAGCGCCCTAATGGAATTCGTGAACGTGCTGACACCCTTTGCAGATTCAGTGAGTCCCGCCGCAGATGGAATGGCCAAGGCCGTGTTCAGTGAGGCAGTCAATGCGCTCGTCACGATGCTTTCTCCCTTCTGCCCGCACCTCGCCGATGAGCTATGGGAGATGATGGGCAACGAAGGGAGCGTCTTCGACGCTGAATGGGTCACTGCCGATGGCGAGCTGGCTCAGGAAGAAGAGATCACCATCGTGGTGCAGATCAACGGCAAGGTGCGCGGCCGCATTCAGGTGGCGCCCGGACTTGACAACGATTGCATTGAGGAATGCGCGGTCGCAAGCAGCGCGATCCAGTCATTGCTGGATGGGAGAGCGGTACACAAGGTCATTGTTGTGCCTGACAAGTTGGTTAACATTGTGGTTGGATAGGAGCGCAATAGAACGTGAACGACGAATCAGACATCACGCGACTGGAAGAACAACTCGACGAAACACGCGCCCGACGTCTTATGGCGGAACGCGACGTTTCCGCAGTAGCACGGCATACGGGTTTGTCGCGCACACCGAAGAAGCTGGATCGAGATCGAGAGCGCACCGATGCCCAGCTCGAAAAATGGCGCGCACGCGAGGCGGACTTGGAGCAGAAGATCGAGCTGCTGAGGAATCCTCCGCCCGTTGAAGTCGATACGATCACCGATGAGTCGCTCGAAGACGCACCCGAGGCAATCAACGCGGACTCAAAGAGTCCGAGGTGATTCAGAAGATAAGACACGAGAGCAAGCATAGGTTCCTTGCCGAGTCCGTAGGACTTAGCGCACTCCCCGGAACAGTTCCGGGAGTGGCGATGCGTTTTGAAAAGGGGGCATCCCAATGAAGAGAAAGATATTGGTGACAGATGACGAGATGCCGGTCGTGCGGATCATCAAGACCAACCTCGAACTGGAGGGTTTTCAGGTCGTGACTGCCTTCAACGGGGAGGAAGCGCTCAGTCAGGTCCAAACGGAGAAACCCGATCTCGTGATTCTCGATGTGATGATGCCCAAGATGGACGGGTGGGAAGTGCTCGCCCGCCTCAAGGGCGATCCGGCGACCGAAGATCTCCCTGTCGTGATGCTGACGGCGCTGTCACAGATTGAGGACATGGATCGTGGCGCAAGACTTGGAAACGACTGCTATCTCACCAAGCCCTTTGATCCGACGGAGCTCATCTCCATGGTTCGCCGACTCCTCGTCGCCGTCGAGGAACAAGAGCTCTATTAACCATGTCCCTAGTGCATCCGTTCGTAAATTCTTCCCCATTAGACGCCGGATCGCTTCAGCGTCCGGTAGCTCACACAACTGACTACCGAGCGCCAAGAAAGGACATCTTTTCTCCCCTTTCAACCCGTTTTCGGCACGAACACGGGTTGAAAGGGGAGAAAAGGAGGGTAGCCTTCATCGTGTAGCTGC
>MNXM01000250.1 GCA_001872605.1 Armatimonadetes bacterium CG2_30_59_28
GGACCGCTTCGTCTCCCAGGACGCAGCGCTCGAATTCTGTCGGAACTTCTTCCGCTGGTACAACGAAGAACACTATCACTCAGGCATCGGCGCGAACCCAACAGGGTTCGACTTGACCCCGGCGAAGGTGCACGAGGGTCAAGCCGAGCAGGCTCGGGCGAACCGGCAAAACGTCCTGAACGTCGCGTACGCGACCCACCCGGAACGGTTTGTACGCAAGCCGCCCGAACCGCCCAAACTACCCGCCGCAGTGTGGATCGATCCACCCGCCAACAACAATGACAATGACAACCAACCTACACAATCAAAACGCTACACTAATTCCGTAACGAAGGTGTCCCAGAAGTATTGACAACTTCCGCTTTCCCCCTCACCCCGGCCCTCTCCCCATCGGGGGAGAGGGTCGGGGTGAGGGGGTGTTTTCACCCGTAACGAGTATAACGTACTGTAGTTTGGCAAACTTGCGGTTCCGGTGGGTGGGAGGCATCTCCAGACGGCGAACTCTGTAAGTTCGATGTCTGGAGACGCCTTCTACATTTGGTGTCCACCGAAATTTGCCAAACTACAGTAACGTATTGAGCCAGGTATCAGCACCGACAAACCCGGGAACGCGACTGGAGACGCATCCGGATAACGGTGGCAATCCGAAAACGCACCGCAGGATGGCGACGGGGGGAGCGCGCTACGGCGACTTCCATTGTTCTGGAACTATCTGAGGGAGGCACACTCGAAAAGTCGTGCCCTCCCCCATTCTGCTATCAACCTCCACGGTGCCGTTGTGGGAATCAATGATGGACTTCACGATGCACAGTCCGAGTCCAGTCCCGACCGCAGCGAACTCCCGGCCTCGTTTCGCCCTGAAGAACTCGCCAAAAATCAGCGGAATCTCTTCTTCGTCAATCCCTATACCGGTGTCGCGCACTTCAATCACGGCCTTTCCGGACTCGCTGGCTATCCGCAGAGCTACCCGTCCTCCTCCCGGGGTATACTTGATTCCGTTCGCAATCAAGTTGGTGAACATGGCTTCGAGTTCCTCAGCATCTCCCAATACAGGGGCAAGTCCAGGCTGAATCTCGAATGCGAGGTCAATCCCCTCCTGGTCGGCCTGAGGTGACAACAGCTCCAGTACTCGTTGCCCGACATTCCCGAGATCCACCGGTTCGAGGCGCTCCCTGGGCTTCACATCGCGGGAGCGAAGGAGCGTCAACAGGTCACTGAGGGTTTGCAGCAAGCTTCGCACACGATTCAGGGACCGCTCCGTCACGTTCCTGCGCTTTCCTTCATCGGTCACCATGTTGCTCACGACCAGATTCAGCATACTCTCAATCGCTGCCAGTGGAGACCTCAGCTCATGGGACACTTTCCGCATGTACTGTGTCTGCAGGGTCTGTGTATGGGATAGCATGTCATAGGCATCTTGGAGTTTCTCGTTCTGCTCAGCCAATTGGACGGAGAGTGATAGCGTCTTCCTTTCGTGGGTCCGGAGTCGTTGCGTGATGGATGTAGCCATATAGACTGAGATACCGACGGTGGTGGTGAAGACCAGTTGAACCGCCGGTACGTACAGCGTGTGTAATAACTCCACCGGAAGGAAATTACTGAGGTGCACGTGGGGAATCAGACCCGCGTTTTCCGCGAGCGCCATCCCATTGTAGAGTAGGATAGCCAACGCGGCCTGGAGATAGGTTGCCAAACGGGAAAGGAGGATACTGGCAATGATCATGTGGAATATGAAATAGAAGGCAAATGGGTTCTCCGCACCCCCAGAGTAATGCAGCAGCAGCGTCAGTGATACCAGGTCAATCGCGATTTGCGCGTTGGCAAAGCAACATGCCCGGAGCGAGTGCCGGGGAAGAGCATTCACGCGAATCACTACGTGGCAGGCAGTGTTATGCGAAACCATGAATACAATTACGCCGAGCAGGGGAAAGATGGGTGCTTCGAGGTGAAAGATGAGATTGCCGACGAGGATTGTACCCAGCACCCCGCATACGGCAATCCACCGCATGGCAATGAACCAGGCAATCCGTTCATCGAGTTCCTGCTCAATGGACGCGGTGGGGTGCAAGCCAAACTCGGAATTCGGAAAGACGCCTGCTCGCCCAAGGGCAGACTGCAGCCAGGAGGTGACTGAAGATAGCAACCCTTGTCTCATCATCGCGCACTCCTCCGGTAGCACTACACCGACATTTTACACCATTTCGAGTACCTTCTGCCGGATCAGAGCGGCCGCCTCGGAAACACCACAAGACACTTCTTGTGATAGCTCCAGCGAATAATCAATGGAAGCAGGCTGTATCCCGCATATCCAGAAAGTAGGTCTCGCTCCCAAATGCTCTGCGAGAGATATAGCTTGTGCGATGCCCAATCCGTGTGACGATCGCATGGTGCAATGCTCTTCGGTCATCATTTCGTCGTGACGGAACCAACGAACTGTGCCGGGGGTCGCGTTCAGTCTCACCGCGTCCACAATGACGATATGCTCAACATCGTCGACCACCAGCGCCAGGTCCAGACCCGCGGTTCCCATATCGTACACTTCGACGCCAACAGGGACGCCCTCGCTCAACAGCCGTTCCACAACTCTGACCCCTATGCCATCGTCACCACGTAGCACATTGCCAATTCCCAACACACGCACTCGCGGCATTCCCCATCCCTCTCAAAAGTAGATCCGGCGCGCCCGATAGTCTCACTTTGGTGTGTGCAAGTGTACTGCCTCTCCTCGGGGCGACTCTCGGGCGTTCGCTCTTTGCGACCACTGCCGTTAGCTTCGCGACAGCCAATGTTGAGAGCAATTGATCGAGTGGTGTGCCGAGTTCTGACACCTTGTCAATGGATCGCGTCAATCACTTCGTCGTGCGCGCAGGTAAAATCGCTGGTTGGGTCGGACACCGATACGAGATCTCGCCCAGTATCCTGACCGGCAGACCTGCGAGAGGTGCGTTCTGCCCGTCCACCAAGATCAGCGGGGCCCCGGTAGCTGTGGACACAAATAGTGCGCCAGCACTTTTTTTTTCATTTGTGTTGAAAATATCACGCGCTTTGGGCAATAATAGTGTAACTTCAGGTCACACATACTGGTTGTGACGAAAGGGTGAGGAAAGGCATGGATTTTGCTGCATTGTCGGAGGCGGTCATCAACGGAGATCGAAACGCTGCGGTCAAGCTGACGGAGGAGGGTCTTGCGAGGGACGTTCTCCCTCAGGACATTCTCCAGAAGGGCCTGGTTGCGGGGATGGACGTCGTGGGTAAGAAGTTCAAGGCGAACGAGTTCTATGTGCCGGAAGTCCTCGTTGCTGCGAGAGCGATGAAGAGCGCGATGGCACTACTGCGCCCCAAACTTGCTGAAGCAAATATTGAGGGCGTCGCCAAGGTTGTCATCGGGACCGTCAGAGGCGACCTGCACGACATCGGCAAGAACCTGGTTGCCATGATGCTCGAAGGGGCAGGTTTCGACATCATCGACATCGGCGTAGACTGCTCTCCGGAGAAGTTCATTCAGGGCGTGAAGGAGAAAGGCGGAACTGTGGTTGCCATGTCTGCTCTCCTCACAACCACGATGCCCTCGATGAAGGACACCATTGCGGAGTTCGAAAGTGCCGGGATACGCGGCGATGTTAAGATGATGATTGGCGGAGCGCCCATTACTCAAGACTACGCAGATAGCATCGGCGCCGACGGGTATGCGCCTGACGCAGCCAGTGCCGTTGACTTGGCGAAAGAGCTGCTCGCAGCGTGAGAGTGTGAGCATTGCCTGCTCGTCCATGCCTGCGGTGAACTGTTCTGTACGTTCCTGAAGCGGTGAACACGTTCTTCCTCGATTGGGCGTAAAGCCTGCTCCATGGGAGTGACACCCGACGCGGGGCAGCTTCGTAAAATGACGCAACCGAACCGGGCGACAGAAGTCCGTCCGTCTGCGGGGGATCAATTGCCGGACGGCGGTGTATTGCACTGACATCAGGCGGCCACAGCACCGACGCCTCAGGAAGAGCCGGAAGTGCGGTTGGGCGGCGTCGGAAGGAGCAATGGAGCTCCCGCCCGCAGACGTTGCCATCCGGCAAACTCAGCGCAATCCGAATAAGCTCTCCTCACAAGGCCTATCAAAGAAGTCCCTTGGTTACTCGAAACTCGCGCAAATCCTGCGCAGACCCACTTGTCTCTGGCTCGTTGAAGGAAGAAGATATCCATTGAACAATTACGCTGAATTCTCTGTGCACGTGATGCCCGACGATCTGACCGCGAGCGTGCCAGCGAGTACGCCACTCGTTGCCGCGATTTTACAGGCGGGGATCGCAGTGGACATTCCCTGCGGAGGGTTTGGGCTTTGCGGAAAATGCAAGGCAAGGATCACGGAAGGCACTCCCCAACCGACCTCGAGAGAAGTGGAACATCTGTCCCCGGATGAACTTCAGGATGGCTGGCGGCTGCTCTGCCGTCATGCGCTGAAACGTGACACCCAGATTCATATCACCGAAAGCATTAGATCGCGCCCCTCGCCCATTCTCACTCAGTCTGCCGGGCGGGAGTGCGACCTTGCGCCTGCTGTGCGAAGACTTCATGTCACCGTCCCTGCCCCGACAACGAGCGACGAACGGAGCGACGTTGCCCGCTTGATAGATGCCGTGGGCAGCACACACGGCGTACACATTTCTCCGTCGGGACTACCCGTAAAGATTGTGCGTTCACTCCCTTCTGCGTTGCGGGACGCGGGGTTCGATGTTTCCGTATTGCTGTACGAGGGGGGCAATCACGCCGGTCCATGCGAAGTACTGGCCGTGGAGTCCACGTCTTTGACTGCACAACAACCTGTGCTGGGTATGGCCTTCGATATTGGGACAACCACACTTGTCGGGTATCTCGTGGATCTTGAAACCGGACACGAGTTGGCGTGCGCTTCGCGCCTTAACCCACAAATCCCGATGGGAGACGATGTAGTCTCGCGTTTGTCGACAGCCACTCAGCAGGAGGACGGACTTAAATCGTTACAGCGGTCGGTGCTCAAGGGGATCAACGAGATCGTCGACGAATGCGTTGCCAATTCCGGAACCGAACCTTCGAGAATCTTTGAGGTCGTCGTGGCGGGGAACACAACCATGCTGCACCTGCTTCTGGGAGTCGATCCGGCGCCAATCTCCCTGGCCCCCTATGTCCCCGTGTTCTCCTCGGCGATCACCATGGACGCCCGACCATTGGGTATCCATATACATCCCCACGGAAAGGTCACCGCGCTCCCATGTCCAGCAGGTTACGTGGGTGCAGACACCGTCGGCGTGGTGCTTACACATCTCTGCGACCCCGACGGACCCACAGCACTGGCCATCGACATCGGCACCAACGGCGAGGTAGTGCTCCGACATGAAGGTAAATTCTATTGTACTTCCGCAGCAGCCGGGCCGGCCTTTGAGGGCGGTCGGATATTCCAGGGAATGCGTGCCGCATCCGGAGCCATCTCGGAGGTGGCTCTCTGTTCGGAAGCAGGGCGCCGATGGCTACGCGTCACAACCATCGATGAAGCGCCCCCGTCCGGCATCTGCGGTTCCGGGCTGATTGATGCCATTGCAGCCCTGCTGGATGCAGGTGTCATTGATAGCGCTGGCAGAATGTCTTTAGACACCACTCCGAATGAATGGCGGGAAAGGATCGTTACTGTCAACGATCAAAAATCATTCCAGTTATCGGCGGGAGCAGAGGCGGTAGTGCTGACCCAAAGAGACATCCGGGAGTTCCAGATGGCTAAAGGTTCTCTAAGCGCCGTAACGGAGGTTCTCCTTGCGACGGCTGGCGTCGGGTGGGATGATGTCTCGTCGGTGTACGTCGCTGGGGCGTTTGGCATGTTCGTCAATCTGCGTTCAGCACAACGAATCGGGCTACTGACCTCCGTTCCCCTGGAGCGGATACTCACCGTGGGCAATGCAGCCGGGGCCGGCGCGAAACTATCCCTCTGTTCCGTCGTCCAGCGCGACATCGCCAGTGAACTGGCCTATAGAATGCGCCACGTACCCATGACCACAAACCTCACCTATGAAGATGCCTTGATTGAGCAGATTGGGTTCCCGAAAGTCCCAGGGGAGTGCGCGTGAGAGGGGCTGGATAGACGCCCTCAACCCTCTTCCATGGCCGGGGACCAACGAGCTGGCTTCCGCCAAGAGGCGGACAGAGTCCTCCCCCATGAGGGTCTCCAAACACACCGACTGCAACTCAAGAATGCTGCGAACACTCCTCGTCGCCATTGCCGGCCAGCAGGACGTTCCCGACGGCGTTCTCGTGAAGAAATTCCAGTCCGCGATCGAGAATGCTGGTCGCGCCCCTTCGCGTATTCTCCGGAAAGCTCCGCCCGGCACATCGTCGCGAAAACACCCCTATTTGCGACATCGTAAAGCCCGTTGCGGGTCCTATCATGTCGAGCCGTTGCCTCAGCCCTCAAGGACTTGGCGGACGCTCACCCGATGGTCCGATGACAGAAGTCCGACCTGAGCGGAGAAATTGGTGATAACCAATCCCAAATGGGCTAATCCTTTGCACAATCGATATCAGGGTTGGACACTTCTCTGAATCAATGCAACGGGCTTGTGTACCCAAAGTGAAAGGCATCAAACGCATACTTCTGGTGGACGACTCAACCGACACTCTCGCTGCATTGTCTGCGATTCTGCGACGACGCGGGTACGAGGTGGATTGTGCATCTTCCTCGGAGACTGCACTCGACCTGACGGAGAATTGCTCCTTTGACGTGGTGGTGACCGATCTCAAGATGCCAGGTCTGAACGGCATCGACCTCATTCGACAACTCGAAGGAATAGCGCCAAGGCCTCACTTCGTGCTGATCACCGGTTACCCGAGCGAATTTCAGTCCCTTGCAGAGACTACCCCCAATATTATTGATGCGCTGTTCATCAAGCCTTTCGACCCGGGTCTCTTTGTCCGGACCATTTCTGAATTCTCACCCGCAGACCCCGGAACGCACTCCCCTCGATAGATCTCCCGGACATCTACCGCGAAGTCTGAGAGCATGCAGTTCCGTCCCATCGTCCGTGCATCGGTGGGCATGTGGAGGCACAAGTTCGATTTGCGGCAGTGGCGGATCTGACTTGCACGCAGGCACATTCGGGAGATCCAACTGGAAAATCCCTTGCACGGTTAGGGTTCGTCTGGCACACTATAGGAAATTCTGTAGGGAGGGTAACCATACGATGTTCATTTCTGGAATAGCAGATGAAGCGGGGCAGGACATTGCCACTCAGGTCAAGGCAAACAAAGAGCTTGGCTGGAGCCATATTGAGGTACGGAATGTCAACGAAACGAATCTGACCGACGTTCCGGACGATGGGTTTGATCAAATCCTCAGGGCGGTCACGGACGCGAAGCTTCAGATTTCGTGCTTTGCTTCACGCATCGCCAACTGGGCAAAGGACATCTCCGACCCGTCGTCTTTTGAGTCTGACCAGGAGGAATTGGCTCGCGCCATTCCGCGCATGAAAAAGGCCGGAACGCCTTTCATTCGCATCATGAGCTATGCAAACAAGCAAAACATGCCTGACGCCGAGTGGCGCGACCAGGCTGTTGAGCGTATCTCAACGCTGGCAAGGATGGCCGAGGATGGGGAGATAACACTCCTTCATGAGAATTGTGATGGGTGGGGCGGTCTGGGCCCGGCTCAAACGTTGGAGTTGCTGGCTGCGGTTAACTCTCCTGCTCTCCGCCTTGTCTTTGATACCGGCAACACCGTCCCGCATTGTCAGGACACAATGGATTACTACCAGAAGGTGCGCCGCTACATCGACTACGTGCACATCAAAGACGCCAGGAAAGTCGGGGGTTCTTGCACGTTCTGCTTTGTTGGCGACGGGGACGCAAGAGTTGCTGAAATCATCACTGACCTGAAGAACACAGGCTACAATGGAGGCTTTTCCATTGAGCCTCACGTTGCCGCTATCGTGCATGAAAGGAAAACCGCTACGGCGGAAGAGCTGTACTCATCGTATATTGAGTATGGACGGCGGCTCAACAAAATCGTCGAGGGCATTATGGGATCACAAGGCTGACGGCGAAACGGTCGGCGACATGGGAGACGCGCTTCACTTGACGTCTTCTACCAAGATGTCAGGTTCCGCGTCGATCTGCAGGTTGTCAATCAGCCGACGCGTCAGAACGATGTGCTTGCGCCACCGGCGGTTGTCCGGCTCGGGGTAATCGGACCTTCGGTGGGCACCACGACTCTCGGTGCGCAGTAGCGCCGACAGAGCAACAAGCCTTGCCAGTTGAGCCATGTTTGTCAATTCCCACGCCTTGGGTCCTTCGGGCAGCCTTGCAGTTTCCGCCTGTATCATGTCAATTCGAGTGACTGCATCCTGCAAGGCTTCATCCGAGCGCAGCAGCCCCACCTGACGCCACATGACCGTCTGAAGCTCCTTGCGCAGCCGCTCAGGTGGCTTCCCCTCCCTCCCCCGAGGGCAAGTCGGCACGAAGATGGCAGATAGATCGGGAGCGACAGGCTGTTGCCGATCCACCATCCGCCGCGCTGCTGTCACGGCTCTACTGCCAAAAACCATCCCTTCCAGGAGAGAATTGCTTGCCAAACGATTCGCTCCATGAACGCCTGTACAGGCTGCTTCACCGCAGGCATAGAGCCGTCTAATATTAGTCTCACCGTTGAGACCTGTTTTCACTCCGCCCATCGTGTAATGCGCCGCGGGAGAAACAGGAATGGGTTGTGCGGACGGGTCGATGCCCTGCTCCTCACAGGTGCGGAAGATGGTGGGGAAGCGATGCTGGATGGCCTCCCGGGAGTGAGCGGTGAGGTCCAGCAGAACATGCTTGGTATGGGTTTTGTGCATCTCCTCGAGGATGCTCTTGCTGACAACGTCACGCGGCGCAAGCTCGGCGAGGGGGTGGTAATGGGGCATAAATCGTTCCCCGTGAAGGTTCAGTAACTGGGCGCCTTCTCCCCTGACGGCTTCACTGATCAGGAACTTGGGGGACACCGAATCCCCGCTCGATTCATCGACCGATGCGAGCGCCGTCGGATGGAACTGCATAAACTCCAGATCCTGAAGCTGCGCGCCCGCGCGGAAGGCCATTGCCGCTCCATCGCCCGTCACCACGGTCGGGTTTGTGGTAACGTCGAAAAGCTGACCCGCTCCTCCCGAAGCGATGATGGTGACTTCACCACGGAAAAGGACAAACTCACCTTTGGGGACTGACCAGCCCAATACCCCGACACATTCATCGCGCTGAGTCAGCAGGTCAACCCCAAACATTTTCTCGTGAACGTCGACTCGGCTCTTCTGTATCTCAGCGATCAGCGCACGTTCTACTTCCCTTCCGGTCTGGTCGCCCTGCGCCCGGACAATGCGGCGGATTCCGTGCGCCCCTTCCCGCGCCAATACCAATTGTCCGTTCTCTTGATCAAACTCCGCCCCCCTCCGGACCAATTGCTTGACCCGTTGAGGACCCTCTGTCACGAGGACGGAAACAGCTTCGCGATTACACAGACCGGCGCCCGCGTCCATCGTGTCCTGCAGGTGCAGCGCGGGGCTGTCTTGAGGACACAACGCTGCAGCGATTCCGCCCTGCGCATATTTCGTTGAACCTTCGTCACGAGGTCCCTTGGTGACAATGGCGACGCTGCCATGCCCCATCGCCTCCAGGGCACACCAAAGTCCGGCGATGCCGCTTCCCAGGATGACGTAATCATACTTCAGTTGGCGAATTCTGGACGGGTCAAATGACGTGAGGTAGCGTGAGATCATGACACCTTCTGTTTCACGAATGATAGCACTGCTCTGAGACAATAGTGTTGCGTTATTTTTCTGTTGATGGTTTTGCCTCCCTCGCGATGCCGTAGATGTCGCGAGGGAGAGGCGATGATTAAGCACGTGAGCAGATTATAACTGTTTGTACAGTGAGATGCAAGGCACTTTGACAACTTGCGACCACTTTTTGGGTGGAACCGATGGGAGTTTGAGTCCTCGCTTCGGAGCCATAGGGACATGAGGACTTGCGCGGCTCTCGGTGCGGGGTAATACTAAAGGAGTTAGAAGCGTTTTTCCTTTAAAGCGCC
>MNXM01000341.1 GCA_001872605.1 Armatimonadetes bacterium CG2_30_59_28
CTTTGGGTTCGTGGATGGGGGTTGTTGCATGAACTCACTCAGGACCGACGAACCGCGAACTCCGTTACACAATCACTGTCGGTTTCCAGATTATAGGCGCCTATGGTTCCGGCTGGGCTGGATGGGGCTGACTATCACAAATCTTACTTACACCCACCGCTGCAGGCACACCCGTTGTACGTCGGGGAGAGTTCAATGACCCGGTTTGTCTACAGTGCGGATACTCACTTTGGTGCGGTGGGTCCCATCTACCATCAGCAGAACTCGTACGTTGAGAGGTTACCGGAACTGATCGATTGCCTGGCGCGTTGGATCAAACGGCGCGGCGATATTAACTTCGTGTTGCACGGGGGAGACATGGTGAACGCGGGAACGGCGGAAAATATCCAACTCGCGGCAGAGGGCTTCGTCCCGTTGTCACCCATGCATCTCAGCCTCGGCAACCACGACCTGACCGAAGACAACTCCCTGGAAGCCTGGCTCTCGCAAGCGCCGAAGCTCCTTTGTGGTGGACAACCGGATTACACCATTGAGACAGAGGATTGCGCCGTTCACATTGCACCCACGCAATGGTGTGGGATTCCGTACCGGTGGGAGTCCGAGCTGGAGCCGGATTTGTTGCCTGAGCAGATTGAGAGGCTGCGGAGGAGCATCGAGGAGCGTTCAGACGTTTTGCATCTTCTTTGTACTCACAGCCCCGTCTTTGATGTTCCCCCTGCGCAGACCGGATGGGACGATCCGTTCCACCTCCCGCCGGAGGGGTTCACCGCGAGCGTGATGTCACTGGTGAATCGGTTCCCTCAACTCGGGTGTGTTATGGGCGCGCACAGTCACGTCAACATGCACGTGGAGGAGGGCGGCTGTCACTTCGTCACCGTCAGTGCCTTCTCGGAAGCGCCCTTTGAGTTCAAAGTGTTTGAGGTCGCCGGGGGCGAAGTCCGAATGTCCACACGGGATCTGGCCAAGGAGGTCGAGTTTGAGTTCACGTACGACGACACCCGCGCATACGCGCAAGGGAGAGAGTGCGACCGCTCATTTGTATGCCACCCCAATCTTCACCGGTGACGATGCTGTTCACGAAATCACTCCTCAATCGACCGGGCGGGTGGAGCACTGGATGATTCCCGGCGTACCTGCGAGGTCACACTTCTCGGCAACAGAGAAGACACATGCACGGTGTTTACACGATCTCTGTTCATGAGCCAACCCATCAACCTGAGCGATGGACGGCCCGCCCGCTTGACGGTGTGCTCCACCGCAATCCGCCGCGGTTGACGATCAGGCATACCTGTGGGATGATGCCGTCGTTTGTCTGAATCCTTAGTCTGGTCGTTGGAGGTTGCTTGTGAGATTGCGGACACCAGTTGAGCCGGATTCCCTCATGGAGGGAGAAGTGATCTCTGAGGCGGAAGAACGTTTTGAGCGGCTTCGGAGACGATCCGGCTTATACATCGCGCCCGTTCTCTTCCTCCTGGTCCTCTGGCAGACCAGCGGTCACCTGTCATCCGCGGGGAGTCGCATGAGCGCCATCCTGGCGGCAACCCTTTCGTTGTGGTTGACCGAAGCGATTCCCATGCCGGTGACGGCTCTCTTGGGCGCCACGCTCTGCGTGCTGTTCGGGGTTGCCAACGCCAAGACTGTTTTCGCGCCGTTTGCTGACCCCATCATCTTCCTGTTCATCGGCAGCTTCATGCTGGCGCGGGCGATGATGGTCCATCGCCTCGATGAACGGTTTGCCTTGACTGTGCTTTCTGTTCGTTGGTGCAAAGGCCGCCCGGCACGGGTATTGCTCGCCTTTGGGTTCATTTCGGCCACGATGTCCATGTGGGTGAGCAACACCGCGACCACGGCGATGATGCTCCCGATCGCGCTGGGTGTCCTGAATGCCATGGCAACCTCGGGGAGCGGGAACGCAAGCACTGACTCAAAGGGAAACGGCGCTCAGCGCTGGCCATTTGCGACAGGCATGATGTTGATGGTCGCGTACGCTGCTTCCGTAGGTGGCATCGGCACACCGGTCGGTTCTCCCCCCAACCTCATTGGCATCGGTCTGCTTCGTAGCCTGGCGGGCGTGCGGATCAGCTTCTTCCAGTGGATGGCGGTGGCGGTGCCGTTGTGGCTGACCATGTTTGTCGTATTGTACGCGCTGATGCGTTACCTTCACCCCGTGTCGGGGTCGCTCAGCGTGGAAGGGACGAACCTCTCCGGGTATATCGAGAGAGAAAGAAAGCAGTTAGGAAAATGGACGCGCGCCCAGATTAATGTGCTGGTTGCGTTTGGGGTCACAGTGGGTCTGTGGGTGTCGCCGGGCATCATTTCCCTGATCGTGGGGGAAGACCACCCCTTGATGGCGTTTCTTTCCACCCATCTCCCGGAGGGAGTCGTCGCTCTCATCGGAGCGTTCCTTCTTTTCCTCCTCCCGACGGATCGCAGCCGGGGGGACTTCACCCTGACCTGGCGGCAGGCCGCGCAGATTGATTGGGGGACGATCCTGCTGTTTGGCGGAGGCATGAGCCTCGGCGGACTGATGTTCTCCACGGGAGTTGCGGAGAGTCTGGGGCGTGGCGTCACGGAGGTGATGGGCGCGAATTCCCTGTGGGGTCTTACTGGCGTAGCAACCGGAATGGCGATTCTGATGAGTGAAGCCACCTCCAACACTGCCACGGCCAACATGGTCATTCCCGTCGTCATTGCCATCGCACAGACGGCGCACGTTAATCCCGTCCCCCCCGCGCTGGGAGCGTGCATTGGCGCCAGTTATGGGTTCATGTTGCCTGTGTCCACCCCACCGAACGCCCTTGTCTACGGCAGTGGTCTTGTGCCGCTGCCGCGCATGATTCGAGCGGGGGTGTTGTTCGACCTGCTGGGATTCGCCATCATCTGGGCGGGACTGCGAATACTGTGTCCTTTGATGGGGTGGGCGTAAGTCGGGACAACCAAGTGTGCGTGAGCGGGGCACATTGATCGGGGAAAATACATGACACGATTTATTTACATCGCCGACACGCATCTGGGCGCGGTGGGCCCCATTTACCGCCAGCAGAACTCATACATCGAGAGGTTGCCGGAACTGATCGACTGCCTGGCGCGTTGGCGCAAGCGGCGCAACGACGTGGATTTTGTGTTGCACGGGGGAGACATGGTCAACGCAGGAACGACGGAGAACATCCAGCGCGCGACGGAGAGCTTCGCGCCGCTGTCACCCGTGCATCTCAGCCTCGGCAACCACGATCTGACGGAGGAAGAGTCGCTGGACGTCTGGCTCTCCCGGGCGCCGGAATTCTTTCGCCACACAGGCCCCGATTCCCTTATTGAGACGGACGATTGCGCCATCCACATTGTGCCCACCCAATGGTGCGACCTCCCCTATCGCTGGGAGTCATCGCTGGACCCTCGACTCCTTACCGATCAGGCAGAGCAGATTCGGAGAGATCTGCGGAAGCGCCCCGATATGCCACATCTTCTCAGCACGCACAGTCCCGTCTTCGACGTTCCCCGAGAGCAAACCGGATGGGACGAGCCGTTCCACCTCCCGCCGGAGCAGTTCACCCGGAGTGTGATGGCGTTGGTGAATGAGTCCCCAAACCTCTGCTGTGTCCTCGGCGCCCACAGCCACGTCAACATGCACGTGATGAACAGCGGTTGTCACTTCGTCACCGTCAGTGCCTTCCCGGAAGCCCCCTTCGAGTTCAAGTTGTTTGAAATTGATGAGGGCACGATGCGCATGACCACCGAGAACCTGGGAGAGGAAGTGGAATTCGATTTCGCCTATGACACGGAGCGTTCATACGCACAGGGAAGGCGATGCGACCGTGAGTTTGAGTTCTGCACTCAAGCCCGCCGCGGTGTAACCGTTCGGTTGGGCGGGGGCAACTGCTCAACCGGAGGACGGATTGGACGCTGATGAACGCTGATTTGGCAGATCATCGCGGATTCTCCCGGACGATCCGCGTCCATCCGATCAACCCGCGGCATCCACGTCCCAGGTGATATTGCTAAGCTGCGCAGTTACGGGCGTGGATATGTATCCCCGGCGAACGGAGCACACCCTTTCAGCGTGTGACCGTTTTCTCCAAACCTGCGTGGATGGACGCGAGAGACTATCCTATCTGAACGGTTGCGCCGCGGTGGAGTTTGGACATGACGCGTTCCCGCGCGCCGAGTTGCGTCCGCCGAATGCTGTCAGGCGTCCGGATCGAGGTACTTCGACTTGTCCCCTGTAATATCCTGCAAGCTGAGCCACTTCACGTGACCATCAAAGAGGGCGCAGTTGACTCCCCGGAAGTGACGACTGTAAGTGACCGTGGTGCCACTGGGGTAGCTGAGTTGGTCGCCGCCGATCCGGTAGAAGTAGTTCGAGTGATTGGCCCACAGCAATCCGTCGGCGAAGTGAATCAGGTCCGCGCTCCGAGGCACTTCAGCCAATGACTTGCCTTTGTCAACTCGTCCGAGGGTGTCGTTCCAGCCAGCGAGATTCATGTTGATGCAGTAGTCCGCGTATCCACCCCCATAGGAACAGCAGGGATACTGCTGCTGCCGTCCCGGACATGTGAAGACCTGGGTGTTCTTGATGTAGGGGTCGAGTAGGGTCGGCCAGTAGAGACCTGCGGCGCCGAGGTAGATGACCGAACACTCGTCGTCGTCCTGCGCGTACATGGCGCCCGCGAGCGCAATTTGCTTCAAGTTGCTCTGACAGGACGCAACGCGTGCCTTTTCGCGCGCCCGCGCAAACACCGGGAACAGAATCGCCGCCAGGATGGCAATGATCGCGATCACCACCAGCAGCTCGATCAGGGTGAAGCCTTTCCGTTTGTGGAGTGGAGAGATGTCGCATGCATTGGAAACGTTCACGGGAATACCCCCTTTCAGCTTTGATGCACATTGTATCCCGTTCGCCGCAGATACAAACGTTTTTTGGGGGGGGGAGTTGCCGGAGTCAAGGTCGGCTCGGAAAGATGCAGGGGCGCTTCACGGATTGGCCGCCCCCAAACGCAGAACACTCAGATTGCAGGTCCCACTCACCGGAGCGACATCAGCGTCCGGCTCCCAGACAAAGAAAAGCTCCATGCGGCCCGTGTCGCCCGTCGGGACTTGTGGGTCGGCCTGCAAGGTCTCCCGGTTCAGATGGACAGGGCGAAGGACGATCCGCCGCTGAATCGCTCGCGAGTGCTCGCCGAAGACATCGAATGATTCGGTCTCGGTGCGACTGGTGTTGTTGCTTCCCCACGTGATCCATGTCTGCAGTCTACCTTTCATCCCGCTCACCTGAAGATCTACGCAACAGAGGAGGTTTTGGTCGGTGGGAATCAGCGGGGAAAAGCTGGCAACCCATCCGGATTTGCGTTTTCCCCCCAGGGCGGGATGGTCAACGATCCTGTCCCTCGACTCCGCGAGTCGGAATTCGAAGCCTGCCCCGGTTTTCGTCGCCGGGATCGGTGCGTAACGCCATTCGGGGAACCAACCATGCGTGTCCCTCAGGTAGAGCTGTGATGGCACGATGTTCATGGGACGAGCGAACGTTCGTAATTCCTCCGGCAATGCCGGGATTTCCTTCCCCTGGTCAGTGGCGCGCAGCAGACTGGTCAGCAGCACGTTATCCATCTCCCGCAAGACGACCGGAGCATATCGGTCCTCCCACGACGGGATCATCCTATCGCTCACCGTTGCGGTGGTCCCCGCAAACCATTCGGGGTGGGACTGCGTGCATTTCATCAACTCGATCCGTCGTTCCCTCAGGGACAGGGCTGTGGCGAAATCCGCAACTGGGTCGGATGCGGAGTTGGAGCCGAACACGCGTTGCGCCAACTCGGACATCTCGAAGAGTGTCCGTGTATCCTCGAAAAACGTCTCCACCATCTCCAATCGTTGGCGTTGTTTGGCGGATTTGGCCAACGACTTCGCCTGTCCAATACACTCCCCGGCATAGGTGAAATCCCCGCGCGTGCACTCGGCGATCTGGCGCGTGAAGTTCCGCCAGTGTCCGTCCGTGCTCATCGGGGAGATGCCGCCGCGCACCACGTCCTTGTCTCGCAGCTTTGCCCAGTGAGTGTAGAAGTCGTACATCGCTTTGCCGCCTGCGCCAAAAGCTGCATCGCAGAAACGGCGCAAGCCCTTGTCGGTGTCGAAATCGGTATCCCACAGGAGTCGCGTCCGTAGGTAGATGCGCGGTGCATCGTACGCCCACAGAGGATGCATCTCGGCGCGGTAGAACTTCACGTTGCCATCACGGTACTGCTGAGCGTTGGCTCTCATGGCTGCGAGAGGGAAGTTGGGCACCCAAAACCCCTGGCCGTGGAAATACTCATACACGCCAATGTGTCGCGCGTGTCTCTTCCATGATTCCACAACGTCCTCTCCGCCCCCGACGCATACGGCGAGGACGTTGTCCGGAAGTCTCAGGTCGGGTGGAGGGTTGCGAACATCGCCATACACAATCAATCCCACGAGCCGTGGTGGGTAGAATCTCTTCACCCGTTCGGCGACACGGGCGACAAACTGGTAGTAGCTTTGGGGCCAGCCCACGCGTTTGCATTCGTCGCATTCGCACTGGACACGTTTGCCGTCGTTGATCCCCAGGGAAAAGCAGAAGTCGCCTTTCTCGAATGCTTCCTTCGCTTTCGCCGCGGCGATGTCCACGGTCTTCTGCTTCGTGTAGCAAGGATGCCACGCCTGCCACCAACCAACCTTGCCCTGGGGGCTATCCTTGTCGGGCGGAATCCACGTCTTGCCATTCTTGAGCGGCAGGATGTCCGGGTCGGTATTACGTGTGGACAGCGGAAAGATGTTGATCATGTTGTGGGAAGGGCTGGCGAGGAAGTGCGGGCGTAGACTCTTGAAGTAGTCGTATGAGTAAAAGAAGACCGACTGCTCGTGCAGCAGTCCTTCGTACACGAATCGGCTGGCCGGAATCGTTGGGTCGCGGTATGCGAACCCGGTGAAAAGCCGACTGGCAAATGCAGGCGTCACGCGTTCCGTCCCCTCGGCCAGATTGAATTCCTGCTTGTCGGGCAGCGCGATGCCCAGTTCACCGGGGAAAAGCCACGTCACACCGATGTAATTCTCAAGGAAGTGCATCACGCCGAACCCGGCCGCCAAAACCGTCCTACCGGTGATGCGGACGACTTTGTCTTTGCCGGCCTGAATGGCAACCTCAAACGAGTCAATATCCGTTGGGTCCTTGATGCTGCCCTGTGGAAAATGTTGCCAGTCTATGGACTCGGCTTCAATGATGAAGGAGACGGTTTCACCGGTTCCGGCCAGTTCCTTCTTCCCGAGCGCCTGAAGCAGATACTTCTCCAGTAACTCCTTCAGCCAGCCGCTGGCGTTGCCAAAATCTCCGAGTTCCATGATCCTGATGTTAGAATCGCGGTTCAGGATGCTGCCCTGCTCTTGAGCGTGGGCTGGCGTACAGAACCAGCAGAACGCCGCCATGCTTGCATAGATGAGCTTTAGTCGCTGCAACACACAACCTCCGTTAGTCAGGAGGCACCGCGGGCCAATAGCTGCAAAAATCGCGAAACAGTTGCCACGGTTACCCCTGCTTCCCTCAGTGTGGAGACCATCTGAGGGTCTCCCTTGACATCGTCATCTCGCGTGACCAGATGCGTTACGTTGCCGCGTATGGCCGTTTCCAGGAGAATGTCGTCGTTGGCGTCGCGACAGCCTTGCGGTTCCCGGGTGAGTTGGACGACCTTGGAGTGACCGCGGAGGAGACGCAGAACTCTGCGGATATCTGCGGTTTCAAAGCCGTATTCCGCCTGAGAGTGTGTCCAATAAGCCTATGGGAGGTCCTCCGACGGG
Source organism: Armatimonadetes bacterium CG2_30_59_28 (assembly GCA_001872605.1). GTDB lineage: Bacteria > Armatimonadota > Abditibacteriia > CG2-30-59-28 > CG2-30-59-28 > CG2-30-59-28. The sequence goes on from MNXM01000341.1 coordinate 7,801, forward strand.
TCGCGGCGACATCCACCCGTGAACACCGGGAATGCTTATTGCCCAAGCTCCGAATCCCACCGAACTCGTTTCGGTGGATTGTTGGATTCATGCTACCCAAGGCGAAGATCACACTGAATTCCCCCGGATTCACTCCGGGGGATCGTTAAGACCGCGCTACGCAGCGTGAACCTAACCATCCCCCGGAGTGAATCCGGGGGAATTGGGGGTTTTATCTGCGTGTCGCGGTAGCGCGAACCGAACGATCCACCGAAGTCCCGAGGGATCGGGATGCTCGATGAATCGGCACGAGTTCGGTGGGATTCCAGAGGGCCTTTTTCGGAGCTAAGTGCGTAAGTACTCCTGGGAAATCGCCGTCTGGGCACTCCTTCTGCCTCCTTGTCGGGCATTCGCGATAGGCTTTTGGGACACACTCTAAAGACTGGACCGGTGAGTGACCTCGATGAACTCGTCCAGAAGTGGCTGGGATGTCACCAACCAGAAACGGTTCCTCGCCAAGTGACGAAGAATGCGGGCCGGCATTCCCTTTCGGTTGATGAGCGCGGATATCAAGACGCTGCTATCCAGGACGGCGACGACGTGCTTTCCTGGAGCGGACTTCCTCCAGCGCTGTCTGTATGTCGGCATCAACTGCCTCCGGAAGCGCCGAATCGGTTCTGCGATACAGTGGTTCTACAGATTCCATCAATGCTTTGTCCCAGACCTCTGTATCCCGCAGGTAACGGAACGGCTTCTGTCGATCTCTGCGGGGCAGCCCTTGCACCAACGGCAGCAGGTTGTCATAGGTTACAGCAGCCATGTCCTCCCCCCCTGGATGGCGATTTTTCCAAACACTGCAGCATTGTCGTGCCATTGCCATTATCCAGATGAAATCATATCTCCGGCTGGTGCGTTGTGCAAGTGGCGCGCAATGGCCTCTCGTCTCCTCCGTTGGGACATCGACAGGAGACTCACCACACCTTCCTGATCTCCACCTCATCCCACCACGTCCACTCGCCTTCCTTGTGGTAGTAGGAAGCCAACTGGATGACGTACGTGCCATCCTTGCTGGGGGTGAGCGTGCGGGTAACCTGCTTCCATTCGCCGTGGGTGGGTTCAAGCCCCAACTCGAAAAAGCGATGTAGCTTGTCAGCGTCAATGTCGACGGGAGCGGCCAACGGAACGTCCGAACTGAAAATAGACAGGCTCGCGTTGCGTTCACGATTGACCGTCTTGTACCAAAACGACAACTCGTATCGTCGCCCCTTCTCAAGCGAGATGATGCCTTTCATCTCCCGGGTATTGCCCTTCGCCGAAGGCGACGGCCTTGCCGCCATTGTGTCCGCTGCCATCTGTCCAGGCGTACTTTGCCTTGACGCCCTTCACCATGCCGTAGTTCTCGTAGAAGTCCCAACCGGGGAGCGCCGGGGGGTCTCCTGCCTGCCCGTCTTCGAAGCCTCCGTTGGCAACCACACTCTGCGGAGCGATCCCTTTGAGACGATGAATCTCTGGCCCGACATACATTTCGAGCGCAGGGAATATTGTCATCTGCTGCTCCCAAAACGCGACCACCTGTTCCTTTGCCTTGTCCTCGAGCACCGACTTGGAGATCGCTGCCATTGCTGTGTCAACGGCTGTCTCGTGCGCGCTAACGACCATCGTTCGCAGTTGCGCCCACATTTGCTCCCAGTAGTCTCGGGGGTTCTTGTGGTAGTTTGCGTCTAACAGCCAGCCGGTGCGGTCTGGCAGGACCTGCTCCTCCCAGATAAGTAGGTGGTCAAAAATACTGTCCCATAGTTCCCGAAAAGGTAGTGGGGGGTTATGCTATTTGATAGTTTGATTCGGTAATGGCAATCCCCCCGGACTTGTTCCGGGGGAAAGTTAGGTTCACGCTACAATGCCGGACGCCGCGCAACCTCTTCTTCAATCCCCCCGGACTTGTTCCGG
>MNXM01000344.1 GCA_001872605.1 Armatimonadetes bacterium CG2_30_59_28
ATTCCCCCGGAACAAGTCCGGGGGGATTGCCATTACCGAATCAAACTATCAAATAGCATAACCCCCCACTACCTTTTCGGGAACTATGGGACAGTATTTTTGACCACCTACTTATATGAGTCCTTCCAGTCAGTATGCACGGGTCGGACAGGCGAGAATGAGTCAGGTAATTGGTCAGCTTTGGCTTCATCTGCACCATGTATGGGGTCTGTGAAAGAGCGCTCTGGTGACAGGAGATCTGTCTTCCCGCCCGACACGCTCAGGAAGTAGACGCTGACGATTCCGGTCACAGCGCTGGTGAAGTGGCAAGTATGTGGGTGTCAGTTTACTCCGACTTAGCGTCGGAGGTGGCAGGTAAAATTCAAGATTGGTGACTACGGGTTCGAGGGTGACGACTACGGAGTCGAGGGTGGCAGCTACGGACTCAAGAGTGGTGACTACGAATTCAAGATTGGTGACTACGGAGTCGAGGGTGACCACTACGGAATCGAGGGTGGCAGCTACGGACTCAAGAGTGGCGACGACGGGGGCGAGGTTGGCGACGACGGGGTCGAGGGTGGGAGCTACGGACTCAAGATTGGCGACTACGGAATCGATGGTGGCGACTACGGACTCAAGAGTAACGACTACGGGGTCGAGGTTCCGTGAAACCAAAGGGGATAGGGATATAGAGGGGAATAAGGAGATATCTTGTCGGCTTTGCATCTCCATATCTCCATCACCCCCATATCCCCGATTGTTCTGAAAGGAGTTACGTGAGATGGAAGGTGACGAAAGGTATTACAGTCTGCCAGAGGAGACCGAGAGGGCGGTCCACTGTCAGGGGGTGGCCGTGGCTCTGGGGGAGGTCGTGGTTGCGGAGATGCCGACCACCTTCTGGGACGCCCTCATTGCGGAGGGGCGAGCCGCCCACCAGCAGGACGATGACACGGACGGCGACGGGGACGTGGCCGCGGGGATGCTCGCGGCGCTGGCCGGCGAGTTGGATGACCTGTGTCGGTCAATCCGCACCATCGGCAAATCCCGGTTCAAACGCACAAACCCCATCCTTGCCAGGGAATTTCACAAGGTTCCACCGGTCGCCTATTCGATTCACGCGATCATCGACCGGGCAAAGCTGCTCGACATCGCGTGGGGAAGGGCGACGGACGCGGCAACCTGGGAGCCGGTCCCCGGGCTGAAGCGGGTCGACTTCCAGGCGAAAATCGCGGCAGTGGAAGCGGCGGATCTGGACTGCCGGGACAAGGAGAACGTGTCACTGACCGCGAGCGACGCGGCGCAGCAGGTAGCTCGGCGCACCCACGACGCGACGGTCGCCTACCGAACACAGGGGTTGGCATCCTTTCCGCGGGGCTCGCGGGAGTGGCAGCTTTTCGATGGAATTCCTCCCACGGACGCGCGGCCGCATTCGGCTGCCGCGGGCGGGGAGCCACCGCTGCCAACGCCATAGCGGGTCAGTGGCGGATAGTTCGCTGGAGACATGGATCCCCGACGAACAATTAGCTCGCTGGGGACCTGCCCGCAATCTGGCAGGTCATACGACCCGGAGCGTATGCCCCCGTATGGGTATGGGCGGGTATGTATCTCCTACGGATCCGCATGGGCCCAGCGGAACCTTTGGGTGGACACTGTTCTGAATTCGGGGGAAATCCCCCAGGAAAGGTTTCGTCGGGGATAAATATCCCCGACGAACGTATATGCTGGCCATGGGTGCAACCGTGAAGCATCATTGGCGCCACTTCTTCACGATGGGACTGTCCGTTGCGTGTCTAACGACGGCTGCCTTTCCGCAACAGCCGGAGTCTGCGCCGACGCGCGAGTATGTGACTGTCGGCGCCACGGTGAAACTCACCATCGTCCTGCCGGAGCAGAAGGGCTTATGGGTGGTGGACGTGCTGATCGACCACAAGCCGCTCACGACGAAGGTGAGCAATGTCACACCGGTCGTTGTCGAATGGGACACCACCAAGTATCCCGATGGAATGCACACGCTGGATGTGAACGCGATGTTCAAAGACCAGCGGGTGTTCATGCAGAAGCAGTACGCCGTTGTCGTCAACGACCCGAAGAAGAGGGATGAAGGCGGAAGGATGAAGGATGAGATATTGTTCAACCCCGCGAATCATCCAAACCCCGACGCGGCGCGCGTGACGCCTGTCTCCCCCGACGAGCAGATACTCGAAACCCAGGCCTGGGCGCGGCTGCATGAAGCAGGTGTTCATCCGCCATCTGCCATAAGCGATAAGCCATCGGCTATCAGCCATCAGCAATTCGCCATCCTTCGGGACGTGGTGGAGAAGTACCCGGCCACGCTTGCCGCGGCGGAGGCCAGTCGGTGGCTGGGCGAACGTCACTTCGACCGCGATGAATGGGAAAAGGCCGCAGAGTACCTCAACCAGTACGCCGTGTGGAGCTGCCTCATTCGGAGTGCGGAATGCGGAGTTGGGAGGGAGTTCATACCGAGGGAATAGGGGGAGCGTGGCGCGCACAAAGCCGCCGGACGCGACGGCGCTGTACCACATCGGTCGGGCCTATGAGCGCCTCAACAACCCCATCGCCGCACTCGCCGCCTATCAGCGCCTGCTGGACTACCACCCGGAAGGCGGCCCTCTCGCCGAGGCGAGCCGAAGACGACTGCTCCAACTGAATACCGTCTCACCATGAAGATTGTTGTGGGAGCGCTTCCCCACATAGGCATGTGGGTTCTCGCGAACGCCTTCCGCTTTGCAAATATAGCGGATTACTTACTGACTGAGAACTCGTCCAACAATAACTCCGCGTTTTAGTAGCAGGCATCGCCGTCGCTCCGAGGTGTTCGGTTGAACTTGACGCGGAATTATTGTTGGACGAGTTCTCAGCTCCCAATGGATCTAATCCCACCGAAACCAGTTCGGTGGGATTAGGAGCAAAGTCAATGGGCATTTTAGCGGATATTGCGTCAGCCTCTCAATTCCGTCCTTCGCTACCCGATAGTTCTGCTCCAGTCGGATGCCGCCTTGCAGGAGATCGCCATAGACGCCGGGTTCGAGGGTGAAGACGTCTCCTAACTCAAACGCGTCCATCGAAGTCAGCCGAATCCGCGGGGCGGCGTGGGGATCAAACCCGATAAAGTGGCCGCCGTGGTGCCAGGAACTGCCGCGCAGGGGTTCGAACACGTCCACCTTCGCGTGCAGCATGCGACGACCTTCTGCGGCTGGAGTGCCCGGACGGGTGAACGGATCGCTCCAGTGATCCGTGCGCATCAGGAGAAAATCAGGACTGTCGGGCATACAGACTCCCCCCCTTGAAAAATGCGGATTTAGGAGTGCGGAATGAACCGCATCCTTGCACGCCGGATTCTCATCTCGCGTGGCGCCGACTTGGCGGCATGAGTGATTCCTTTGGCTGCCGTGGCACTCAGCGAACAAGGGTAACGACCGCGCTGATAATCTCTTCCCGATCGTCTGACTGCGCCATAGCATCAATGCTGGTCTCGCCGTTGACAACGGCGGGGGGGGACAGTACCCATGTTTTGCCGCGGAATGGCATGCCGGCGAGGTCGCCGACTGCAAAGCACTGAACCCCGGGGCGGTTGACTTCCCGAACGCGAGAGTAGAGGCTGGTCAGGTTGGTTTTCTGTTCGTTTTCGGTGAACAGCTTGGGATTAGCAGCCGGGTCAATGAGGAACTCCGCGCCCAACTCAACCAGCCTGTTGACGACGTCCACGTGGAAGCAGTCGAGACAGATGGCGATCCCGAGTTTACCGAAGGGCGTCTCAAAGACCTTCAGCTCCTCCAATGTGCCGGGCACGAGGTCCAATCCCCCCTGTCCCTCGGTATCCAGCAGATGCACCTTGCGCTGGAATCCCACAACCTCTCCCTCCGGATTGATGATGTACGCGACGTTGGAGACCTGCGTGGAGTCTTCCGGCTCGGGCAGCGAGGTGGAGCCTGTCATGATGTAGACTTCGTGCTTCTTTGCCAGATTCGAGAATGTTCCGAGATACGCCTCTCGCATCTCCGCCTCTCGCGACATGAGGAGCGCGCGCATGGCGCTGACTTGATGCTGAGCGACGATCGCCTGCACCTTCTCCTGCTCGGCGTCCAGGATGGAAAGCATGGCCAACTCGATGGCAGGAGCATCCTGTGGATCTCGGACGTGTCCCATCGCCACCAGCGGCGTGCCGATATGCTCCGGGAAGACGATGAGCTGCGGCGAGGTGGCCATGGCCTTCTCCACCAGCCGCGTCATCTCCGTCGAGAATTCTTCAGCGGTGTTGTAGAACCGCAGGTAACATTGCACCGCGGCAACGCGGAAGCGGCCGGAGGGGTTCCCATCGGCCACCGTGGGTCCGCCTGCCAGCATTATCCCACATAAGCATGTCACCGCCATGAACAGTCGGGTGAGGAGGTACACTGTCGGCAGTGGCGTTCGTTTCATCTTGCGTGTTTCCTTTCTTTGTTCCGGGCTCAACATGGGCTTCAAGACGCGCACGTGAATGCCCGTGCCTACTCCAGCAGATCCGCTTCGCCAGACGAGCACACCAGCAGGACTGTCGGAAGTCCTTGGAACAGCTTCGTGTAGCGACCATGGATGCCTGGAGGATCGGAGAGAGCGTCCCGCTGGAAGCCCGGGAAGACGCACGTCGCATCGCTGGAGTGGCGACGCAAAAGGCCGGGGAAAGGGTCCGGCGAGACTACAATCTCGATGTCTGCCTCGACCCGCGCCGCGTCCACCAGTTCCCGCAGCGCCTGTGTGGCGGGATCACGGCCTCTTGAGCTTTCGACGCACCGAAGAATGCGTATCCGTGCGCCTTCCCAGCCAGGGCTGCGACTGAGGAGATGAGCGAGGATAATCATGAGCGAACCGTTTTCGCGTCCCCTCCACCAGATATCGATTCTCCGGTCCTCTCCATCCACCGGCAAGCCCTCATCCCTGAGCACCACCAGACTCATGTTGAGTTCAAGGGCAATCTTCAGGTGACTGGCAAAGGCTTCCGCGCGCAACCCATCGTCGGGCCAGCCCAGTAGAACAAGGTTTGGCTTGAGGGGACCAAGCGAATGGGACTGCAGCAGCACAGGCAACACCTGGTCAAAATCCTCCCCGGCGATGACGTCCGGGAATGCCTCCATGTCCTCACTCCGGATGAATTCCTCCAAGCGACGCAGCGCCGTGGCGCGACGCCTGGCGACATTCTCGAACTCTCCGTGCAGCACTTCCACCAAGACGACGATCCCTGCGCCGCTTTCCAACCAAACCGCGTACTTTGCCAGAGTGCGGCGGGTATTGGGGTTGCCCGAGAGAACAATACACGTCGGTCGCCAGTTCTTGGGGTGCCGGGGCATCTGGACCAGCTTGAAGAGGAGACCCCGAACGCGAATGAAGTAAAACCCGCGCCGCGCGTCCCCATAGGCGGCGGACAACTCGCGCTTGCGAACTGAGGCGTAAAGCGTGGCGAGGAGCGACACGACCACGAACGCAGTGACTGAGTTGATCAGCGCCGCGGCCGCGAGACAACCGACAGCGCCAAGCAGCCCGCTGTTGTAATGGAAGAAACGGAACCGCGGGCGGAAAGAGGGGTTGCCGGTGAACGCCTCAACAAAGGCGGCGAGATTGGCCATGCCGTAGGTGTACAGGAAGAACATCGTGATGACGCTCGCGACAGCGTTCAGAGGGTCTCCGCTGGCGTCGTTGCCACAGTACAGCAGCACACCAATGGTCGCGACCGCGACCAGCGCCAGCGCGCGGCGTGGCTCATCTCCGTGCGCCGCGCCCACCCAGAAATAGCGCAGCTTCGGGAACACCCGGTCTCTTCCCACCGCCTGCAGAATCCTCGACGCGCCAACAAAAGACCCGATGGCGCTCGACAGGCTGGCGGCGAACACTCCGGCAATCACCAGGAACCCGAACCCGTTCGGCGACTGCTCAACCAGCATGTCAAACGGACGCTCGATGAGCTGCTCCTTTGTCTGCGCTCCCCCGGATAGCAATATCTGCAGTCCGTAGACGACCGCGCTCACTCCGATGGCCGCCAGCGTTCCCGCGGGAATCGACCGTCCGGGATCCTTCAGATCGCCCGACATGTTGATCCCCGCGTTGATGCCGGTAACAGCGGGGAAATAGATGGCGAAAATCGCCCAGAAGGTGTATCCGGTCCCGTAGGCCGGCCGGAGGTTGGCCTCGAAATTGCCAGGGGAGAAGTGGGTGAAGAGACCGGCCATGAAAACCATAATCGCCGCGACCAAGACCGCCAACACGAAATACTGAACCCGGATCGCCCAGTCGGCGCCCACGTAAGTATGGACAACAGCACTCCGGCGACGGTCAGTGTGATGAACAGGAAATAGGTTTGCAGCGACGGGAAGGTGATTACCAGCGACTCGGCAAAACCGAGAATGTAAAAAGGAACCGACAGCGTCTGCGCGGTGAACAACGCGAGACCGATTGATCCACCGAACTCCGGCCCCAGGGACCGAGAGATAAGGAAATGCGCTCCGCCTCCCCTCCCCCGGGTGTTCGTGGAAATGGCGGAGATGGAAAGTCCCGTCAGCAGAGTGATGCTCTTGGCGATGATGAGAATCAGAAGCGCGTGGAGGATTCCCGCTTGTCCCACAACAAACCCGGCGCGCATGAACATGATGACGCCGAAGATGGTGAGGACGGCGGGAGTAAAGACCCCACCGAAGGTGCCGAACTCGTGGCGTGTCTTGTCGATCTTCTGAGACATTCACAATTTCCCCCTCCGATCCTGTGGCTCCTCGAGCCTCCGGGACGCGAGGCGTCAAAACGAGAAAGCGTCGATCTCGCGCCAGCCCGCAAAGGGCCGCGCAGAACGTCAAGCAAGAACGAGGCAAGGCATCGCAAAAACACAGGACGCGGGTTGGGTCATCCCTGCCCTTTGCATTCCTTGTTGCTGCACTGCACGGTGGGGTCTTCGCCCTTGGCGGCTTTCTCCACCATCAGGGAACCGCAGGTAGCGCAGGTTTCACCGGTAGGTTTGTCCCAGAGAGAGAAATCGCAGTCGGGGTATTTGGAGCAACCGTAGAACACACCGGAGCGCTTGCCTTTGCGGTAGCGTTTCTGAACGATGTCCCCTTCACAATCCGGCTTCGGACACTTCCCAAGCGGTTCGGAAGGCTCGTTAAGATTGACGAGGCCGCGGCACTTCGGGTAGGTGGAGCAGCCGAGGAATTTCCCGAACTTCCCGTCCCGAAGCAGCATGGGCGCGCCGCACTTGGGGCACTCCTTGTCGGTGAGCTCGGGTTCCACCTTTTTCGGAGCCGGCTCTCCTTCTACGGGCTTGTGGGGCAGCGTGCCACGACATTTCGGATAGGTGGAGCACCCGTAAAACTTGCCGCGGCGGCTCTGCCGAAGCAGCATGGGAGAACCACAGTCCGGGCATTCCTTCTCTTCTTCGGATGACTCCGATTGAGTTCCGGGGTTTCCCGCGGACTCGCTGCGAGTCCGAGACGATTCGGAGAATTCCTCAGCGGAATCTCCTTCCGGTTCGAGAGCCTGCGTGGTCTTGCATTCCGGGAATCCCGAACATCCCAAGAAGTACCCATGTCGGCTGTAGCGAACAACCATCGCCTTCCCGCAGTTGGGACAGACTTCATCCGTCTCCTCGCCACCGACTTTCTCCATCTCCCCCGATGCCTTCTCGAGGTCGACAGAGAAGCGGCCCCAGAAATCCCTGAGAATCTCCGTCCAATCCCGGCTACCATCCTCAATCTCATCCAGCCGCGACTCCAAATCTGCGGTGAATCCCACATCCATCACATCGGCGAAGTGCTGGACCAGCTTGTCGTTGACGATAAAGCCCAACTCCGTCGGCTTGAAGCGCCGGCTTTCCAGCTCCGTATACCCGCGATCCACAATGGTACTCAGGATCGCCGCGTAGGTGCTGGGCCGTCCAATGCCGTTTTCTTCGAGGGTCCGCACCAGCGTCGCTTCCGTGTACCGCGGCGGAGGCTGGGTGAAGTGCTGTTGGGGGATGAGTTCCTGGGCGTCCAGAAGCTGGTCCGCCGCGAGCGACGGAAGCTGTTTGTCGAGGTCTTCGTCTTCCGGCTTGTCTTCATCCTGGGCTTCCTGATAAACGGCAAGGAACCCGGGGAACTTGATATTGGAGCCTGTCGCCCGGAACGTGTACTGGTTGGCGAGACCTTCCTTGACCGCTGCAATATCCACCGACATCGTGTCCATCACCGCAGGAACCATCTGACTGGCGACAAACCGCATCCAAATCAGCTCGTACAGGCGCGCCTGGTCTTTCGAGAGGAAGTCCCGTACACCATCTGGTGACCGCGACACTTCAGAGGGTCGAATCGCCTCATGGGCATCCTGCGCGCCCTTCTTGGACTTGTACTGCGGAGCTTGTGCGGGGACGTAATCCTTGCCGTAACGTTCCCGGACCAGTTCCCGAGACGCTTCCTGAGCTTCTGCCGCAACGCGCGTGGCGTCGGTTCGCATGTAGGTAATCAGTCCAACGCTGCCCTCGCTACCCAATTCAATGCCCTCATAGAGCTGCTGGGCGACCATCATCGTCTTCTTTGCCGAGAAGCCAAGTTTCTTCGCTGCTTCCTGCTGGAGTGTGCTGGTGATGAAGGGAGGGACGGGGTTGCGCCGCTTTTCCTGCTCCTTGACAGACTTGACGACGTACTCGGCGCCTTCCAGTTCGCCCAGTATGCCGTTTGTCTGGTCCTCGCTCTCGATCTTTGCCTTCTCACCGTCGACCCGGTCCAGCTTTGCAAGAAAGGAGACCACCGGTTCTTCCTGCGGCGACAACCGGGCGGTGATCGACCAGTACTCTTCCGGGTTGAAGGCCTGGATTTCGCGTTCCCGTTCACAGATCAGCCGTACAGTCACAGATTGGACGCGTCCGGCGCTCAGCCCCTTGCCGACCTTCTTCCAGAGCAGAGGACTCAACTTGTACCCAACCAACCGGTCCAGCACGCGCCTCGTCTGTTGGGCGTTGACGCGGTGGTAGTTGATAGTTCGAGGATGTTCCAGTGCCCGGGTGATGGCGCTCTTGGTGATTTCGTTGAACTCGATCCTCCGCGGCTCTTTGAGCTTCAGCGCCTCTGCCACGTGCCAGGCGATGGCTTCTCCTTCGCGGTCCGGGTCCGTCGCCAGGAAGACCTCCGCCGCGTCCTTAACGGCGAACTTCAACTGACGCAGGGTGTCCTTCTTCTCGGGAATATCGACGTACTTGGGCGAGAAGCCTTCATCAATCTCGACCCCGAGTTCCTTCTTCGGGAGGTCCCGCACATGGCCCATCGAGCTGACGATACTGAAGCGATCGCCCAGGTAACCTTTGATCGTGCGAGTCTTCGTGGGAGACTCAACGACAATAACCGCTTGTCCGGTTATCTTCTTCGGTTGTGTTTTTGTCTTCTTTGCTGCCATGGTAGATTCCTCGTCCCGACTATCAGGCGGAGAGTATAAGGGAATATTGCGTCTGGCGTCAAGGTCTCTGCCTGGCGAGGGTGCAAGTAAGATTTTTGATAGTCAGCCCTGTAGCCCCTGCTACAGGGCTGACGGTGGGGGTCTCCCGCAGGGCAATCGCACGAAATTGCGGTGGTCGAGACAGGCTACCGGCGCCGATGAGCGTTGCCCAGTTGTGTTAGACTAACGGGCAGGATTATAAGCCGGCTTGGCAAGGGTGTCAAGCCAATCGCAGCAGGAGTCACAGCCATGAGCAGCAGTCTCAGCAACAGCAGCAGCAGCCATACCAGCAATGCCAACGCCTCGATTCAGGCGTGTTTCGGTGAGCTTGAGGATTCACGGATGGGTGGCAAGATCCGGCACAAGCTTCCGGACATCATCGTTCCGACCATTTGCGCGGTCCTC